>DHKE01000068.1 GCA_002404675.1 Porphyromonadaceae bacterium UBA4702
TCGCTCGGATGCTGCGCCATGACTATCCGGTTGTTCTCGTTCAAATTAAACATGGCTTTTTTGCCGCAAAGTTCGCAATCAAAACCGCCACCCGAAAGCCGGCTTGTTTCGGATGCTTACAATTCAGGGTGTGCCATTCCAATTTTGGCACACCCTGAAATTTTTTGACAGGTTGTTATGTCAGTCTTCGGTGAGCTGCTCGGGGACAGCGGCGATCTTGTTGTTGTGGTTGCGTATGAAGGAGAGGATTGCGTCGCGCTGGTCGCTCTGAGGGATGTCCTCCTCGATGCGGCGGACGGCGTTCAGTACGGAGGTATTGCACTGGTAGATATGGCGGTAGCACTTGGCGATGTTGTCAATGGTCTCCTCCGAGAAGCCGCGGCGGCGCAAGATGAATGCGTTAATGCCGTAGTAGGAGATCGGATTGTGTGCCATGACAATGTACGGGGGGACATTGCCGTTTACACGGCATCCGCCTTTGATGAGCACCCATTCGCCGACTTCGCATCTCTCGTGTATGAGTGCATTTGAGGAGAATATGGTGCAGTTGCCAATTTTGCAATCGCCGGCAATCTTGACGGCATTGCCGATGACGCATTTGTCACCGATAGTGCTGTCATGGCCGACGTGTGTTTGCGCCATGATGAAAGAGCCGGAACCGATGCGTGTGGCTTCGCCTGTGCGGATTGAACGATTAATGATGACGTGTTCTCGTATTACAGTATCGTTGCCGATTATGACTTGGCTCTTTTCGCCTTTCCAGCGGAAGTCCTGAGGTGTAGCAGCGATGACCGCGCCGTCAAACACTTCCACGTTGTTGCCCAGAATAGCACCGGACAATACCGAGACGTGGGGATGAATGTGGCAGTTGTCTCCCAGTATGACGTTGGCGTCGATGTAGGCAAATGGGGCGATGGTGACGTTGTTGCCGAGTTTTGCATCCGGATTGACGAATGCGAGCGGGCTGATCTGTGTCATGGTTGGAATGTTTTATAGGTTAGACGATGTAGGAGAGTGAGGAGGGAGGCTGGTCGGGTAAGCCGCAAGGGGATGCGGGAAACGGTTTTGCAGTTTCCTCGCATCCCCTTGCAGGTTGGTTGTCTCAATGAGAGTTAATCGTGTCAATATCCGCCGCCTACAGCCTGATAGAGGCTGATGAGAGCGGATGCCTTGTCGTGCTTGTTGGCGAGGCACGCCAGCTGCGCACTGAGGAGGCTGCTGCGGGCTGTGAGGATTTCAAGGTATGTGGTGGACTGCCCGAAGTTCATGAGTTCTTCGGTATACTCCACAGACTTCTCGAGCTGCTCAACCTGCTGCTGCAGGTACAGGCTTTTCTCGTCCGCCTTGTTGATGCTGACCATTGCGTCGCTTACGTCGGCAGCGGCTGCTAGGACGGCGTACTCAAAATTGTTGAGCGCGACTTCCTGCTGTGCTTTGGCGGCCTCGAGCTGGGCGATATTGCGCCCGCGTGAGAACAGGGGAGCGGTCAGCTGGCCGGCAAGCTGTATGAACCATTTGCCAGGGTTGGTGATAAGGCTTCCCAAAAGGTTGGTGAAGCCTCCTTGTGCCGAAATGGCGAGGCTGGGGTAGAAGTTGGTGCGGGCGATGTTGGTCGCGTAATATGCCGAGGCAAGCCCGCGTTCTGCGGCACGGACATCTGGACGCACAGCCAAGTAATACAGCGGTATGTCAGACTGTGTGGCATCCGGCAGCTCGAAGTCGAGCGAGGAGGAGACAGGCCATGTCTGCGGGTAGGTGTTGAGCAGCAGCGACATGGTGTTATGCATCTGTGCGATGGATTTCTCCAGATCGGGGATGTTTGCCATGATGCTGTAGTAGTTGGCACGCGACTGGACGACTGCAGACTCGTTGACACGGCCGGCTTCCTTCATGAGCTGCATAGTCTCGCACTGCTCTTTCCAAATCTCGGCTGTGTTGCGCGTAAGCACAAGCTGCTCGTTGAGCCATACGAGGGCATAGTATGTATTGGCGACACCGCAGATAATCTGCGAACGAACAGCGTGCTGGTAGTCCTGCGCCTGCTCCATGTCAACCTGCGCCTTGCGCTTGTTGTTGAGGATCTTGCCGAATACGTCAATTTCCCACTGTGCAGCGAGGGGCAGGGTGTAGCTCCAGTTCATGTGGCTGCCCCCATAGCTCGCCGTTCCGCCGTTGGGGTTGAAGGAGAGCGAGGGCAGGTAGCTGAGTTTCGCGCCCTTGAGCTGAGCCTGTGCCATGACTACATTCTGGCGTGCGTTCTCGAGGTTGGTGTTGGCTTCGAGAGCGCGGTTGATTAGCGACTGTAGCTGCGGGTCGGTGAATACCTGCTGCCAGTCGAGGTGTGCCAGTGTGGTTGAGTCGGTGGCCTGTGCGGCACGCGCATAGTCGTTGACAATGGCGTTGTTCTCAGGCAGCTCGTATTTCTTGTAGATGTTGCAGCTCGTCAGCAGAGCTGCGGCAACTACGGGAATTATATATTTTAACTGTTTCAGATTCATCATCATTTGGAAGTTTTTTCGTTGTTAATACCGTATTGCTCTATCTCAGACTTGATGTCAGAGTTGTCGGTGTCATTCCACTTGATGGGTGAAATTTTCTCCTGCAGGTACTGGAATGCGACAAACAGAGCCGGCACGATGAGCACCTGAAGTATCATGCCGATCAACATGCCGCCGACAGCGCCTGTGCCGAGAGCCTTGTTGCCGTTTGCGCCGGCACCGTGAGCGAACATCAGCGGCAGCAGGCCGATGATCATTGCCATAGAAGTCATGAGGATAGGACGCAGACGAGCCACAGCGCCTTGGATTGCAGAATTCACGATGCTCATGCCGGTCTGGCGGCGTTCAAGCGCGAACTCCACAATAAGGATGGCGTTCTTTGCCAGCAGACCGATAAGCATGATTAGTGCAATCTGCAGGTATATGTTGTTGTCGACATCGAATATCTGCGCGAATATGAACGTACCCATAAGCCCAAACGGCACGGAGAGGATAACCGCCCATGGAAGCATGTAACTCTCATACTGCGCCGAAAGGATGAGGTATACGAACACAAGCACAAGCACGAAGATTGTCGCCAGAGAGCCTGAACCGCCGCTGGCTTCTTCACGTGTCATGCCGGAGAACTCGTATGAGAAGCCTTGCGGGAGCTTCTCCTGCGCCACGCGCTTGATTGCCTCGATAGCCTGGCCAGATGAAACGCCTGCATTAGGCGTACCGGTAATGGCTATGGTGGTGAACATGTTGAAGCGGTTGATGATGTCCGGCCCGTAGACACGTGTGAGTTTCACGAAGTTGTCTATCGGAGCCATTTCCGAGCCGTTGCGGACCTTGATTCGCTTGAGCGTTTCGGGCGATACGCGGGCTTCGGGCGTCGCTTGCATCATGACGCGGTAGAGCTTGCCATAGCTGTTGAAGTTGGAGATGTACATACCGCCGTAGTAGCCCTGCAACGCTTGAAGAATGGCGTTTTGAGTCAGTCCTGACTGCTTCACCTTGGCCACGTCGATTTCCACGAGGTACTGCGGGAATGTCGGGTTGAATGTCGAATATGCCATCTGCACTTCAGGACACTGGTTCAGGGCAGCAATAAACTGCTGGTAAACCTGGAAGAAGTTGTCGAGCGAGCCGCCGGTCTTGTCCTCAAGCTTGACTTCAAAACCGTTGGTGGCAGAGTAACCGGAAATCATAGGAGGCTGGAAGAACATGATCTGTGCGTCCTTGAGGCCTCCAGTCATCATGAACAGCTTGCCCACAACGGCATTTGCCGACTGAGACTTGTCCTTGCGCTCCTCCCAAGACTTAAGTTTGATGATAAATGAACCGTATGTGTTGCCCTGTCCGCCGATGAAGCTGTAGCCTGTGATTGCGGTACGGCTCTCGACTTCGGGTATAGAGCCGATGACCTTATCCACATTGTCCATAACCTGCTGAGTGCGCTCTTGCGACGTAGCGGGTGGCAGCGTCACAACACCCATGATAGTGCCAGTGTCCTCGTTGGGGACAAGTCCTGAAGGCGTAAGGTTCATGAGCCACGCCAGCACCCCGACTGATACGGCAACAAATACGAATGCAAGCCAACGCCTGTTGATGAAAGCGTGTGTGGCGGTGCGGTATTTGCCCAATATCTTGTCAAAGACACGGTTGAATGCATCTATGAAGTCGCGTGAGAATATGCCTATCAGTGCCAGCACGGCAATGATGACGGCGATGGTACTATGCATTATGTTCTCGAAGTTGAACCAGCCAAGCACGAGGAACACGATTGCCGCGACGAGAAGAACGGACGTGAGCCATACCGGAAGGTGCAGGCGCTTGCGGTAAGCTGTGGTCACAGCCGCGCCAGCAGCAGAATATGCGTCTGCCATGCGCTCGCTGAGCGTGCTGTCAGATTTGTGCGGCTTTAGGAAGATTGCGCAGAGTGCCGGCGAAAGAGTCAATGCGTTGATAGCCGACAGGCCTATCGCCATCGCCATCGTCAGACCGAACTGGCGGTAGAACACACCGGAGGTGCCACCAAGGAACGAAACAGGGATGAACACAAGCATCATCACAAGTGTAATGGAGACAATAGCACCCGAAATCTCGTTCATTGCATCGATAGAAGCCTGACGAGCAGACTTGTACCCCTGGTCGAGCTTGGCATGCACCGCCTCGACGACGACTATCGCGTCATCGACGACTATCGCTATGGCAAGCACAAGAGCGGAGAGGGTAAGGAGGTTGATGGTAAACCCGAACACGTACATCAGGAAGAATGTGCCTATGAGCGCCACGGGGATAGAAATCATCGGGATGAGGGTGGAGCGGAAGTCCTGAAGGAATATGAACACCACGAGGAACACGAGCACGAAGGCTTCGAGAAGAGTCTTGATAACCTCTGCGATAGATGCGAAGAGGAAGTCGTTGACGCTCATGAATGTCTTCAGCACCATGCCCTCGGGAAGCTGGGTGCGCTGTTCATCGAGGAATTTTTCGATATCCTCGATAACGGCGGTCGCGTTACTTCCAGCAGATTGGAACACTATTGCTGAAGAACCGGTATGACCGTTGTTCCGGTTTGCGAAACTGTATGTGAGGCGGCCAAGTTCGACATTGGCGACATCGCCGAGGCGTAGTATCTCGCCGTCGGAATTGGCGCGGATCACGATGTCCTCAAACTCTTTGGCATCGTTCAAGCGGCCTTTGTAGCGCATCACATATTGGAAACTCTGGTTGCCCTGTTCGCCGAACTGACCGGGGGCAGCCTCGATGTTCTGCTCGGCAAGTGCAGCTGTAATGTCGCTCGGCATCAATCCATACTGTGCCATAATGTCTGGCTTAAGCCATATACGCATGGAGTAGTCCGCGCCGAAGGCCATGGCATCACCAACACCGTTGACACGTTTGATCTGCGGTATAATGTTGATGGCCATATAGTTGTCGATAAACTGCGTAGAGTATCTGTCTTGCTCATCATACATACCGAGCACCATCAGCATCGAGCTTTGGCGTTTCTGTGTGATGACACCTACCTGATTGACTTCGGAGGGGAGGAATGCGGCTGCTTTTGCCACACGATTCTGGACATCGACAGCTGCCATGTCAGGGTCTGTACCCTGCTTGAAATATACAGTTACTTCGGCAGCACCTGTATTGGAAGCTGACGAAAGCATATAGTCCATGTTCTCGGCGCCGTTGATCTGCTCCTCAAGAGGGGCAATGACCGAGTTGAGCACAGCCTGGGCATTTGCTCCGGTATATGTGGTACTCACACGTATGGTAGGCGGCGCGATGTCCGGGTACTGCTCGATTGAGAGGCTTGTCAGACCGAGCAGACCGAGGATGACGATGAAGACCGAGATAACGGTCGAAAGCACCGGCCTGTTTATAAATCTGTCTAATTTCATGATTAACTCTCTTGGTTGGAATTATATTCGAGGAGAGAGATGTGTGCAGCTCGTTCTGTTACTGCTGCGGCTGCTGCGCTGCCTGGCCGGAAGTCCCCGGCTTCTTGGGGCGTATCTTCATCTTGTCCTTGACAGTGATACCTACACCCTCGACAACGATGCGGTCGCCGGCTTTCAGCCCAGAAGTTACGATGTAGTTCTGACCATCGTTGTCCTTAGATATTTCTATCGGCGTGGCGTGCGTCACATTGTCTTTGTCGAGCGTATATACGAATTTCATGTCCTGAACTTCATATGTAGCTTTCTGCGGGATAAGGATTGCATTGCGTGAGACATTGGGTATCATCACGTTGGCAGTGTTGCCGGAGCGGAGCATGCCGTCAGGGTTAGGGAATGTAGCCTTGACCTGCGCGCTTCCGGTAGCAGCGTCAAGTACGCCGGACACGGTTGTAATCTTGCCGGGATAAGCGTATTTCTCGCCGTTGGGAAGACGTAGAGTCACGTTAGGAAGGGAGTCGAGCGCAGCCTGCAGCGAACGCCGTCCGCCGTTGGTCAGGTCGAGGACTTCCTTCTCGTTGAAGGAGAAGTATGCTTCCACCTCGCCGTTGTTGGAAAGGATGGTGAGCAGGGTAGAGGGGCTTACCAATGCGCCCTCTTTGAAGTCAATCGTACCGACGATGCCTGATGCGGGTGCAGTCACATTAGCGTATGAGAGGTTTTTGCGAGCTGAAACGAGCTGTGCGTTTGCAGCATTGGCAGCAGCACGAGCCTGGTTTGCCTGAGCCTCGGCAGCATTAACAGCATCGACGGAAGTCTGGTAAGCGGAGCTGCTTATGATGTTCTTGTCAAGGAGTATCTTGTTGTTCTTGGCATTTGTGCGAGCTGTGTTGACATTGGCTTGTGCAGCAACGATGGCAGCTTGAGCCTCTGCCACCTGAGCTTGAGCTGCACTCACAGCAGCTTCGAGCTGAACGCGGTCAATGGTAAAAAGCGTCTGTCCCTTTGATACGCGCTGGCCTTCAGCCACGCATACACGGGTAATGAAACCGGACACCTGAGGACGTATCTCAACATCGTTCTTACCATGGAGGGATGCCGGATAGCCATTCTCGAGAGTGGCATCGCCCTCGCCGATTGTGATGACTGCCAGCTCAGGGTCTTGTTCCTGTTGCTGCTGTCCGCTGCCATTGCAGGAACACAGCAGGACACTGCACAGTGCGGCGAGTGCAAGATGTCCCGAATACTTCTTAATTCTCATCATATCTATATTTACTGTTATTCAGTGTTGTATGTTCTTTGTATTGCGATTTCAGATGTGTTTTTACCATGCAAAGGTACTAATTTACTTGGTTTTCCGAGTTCTGATTTGTCGAAAAACGACAAATCGGACAATAAAACTCCAAAATCGAAAATAGTTTTGACTGGGTATGCAGTCATACCACGGTCAAAACTATATAGGTTATCCTCTGAACGGCGGAGGAGTGCCGGGGTCATCGTCATCATCAGATGCTGTTCCTTGCGGCTTGCCCGTTGCCGGCTGGCTGCTTTCTGCCGTCGGTCGGCCCTTGTCCTTTGCCTTGTCCCTTTCGTTGAGTTCGCTGATTTCGTCTGTGCGTGATTTCCATTTTCTCGGACCGAGTATTTCGCGCACGTCATCAGTGAAAATGACCTCTTTTTCCACGAGCAGGTCACGCATGCGGTTGTGCTGTTCGGCGTGTTCGCGCAGTATGCTCTTGGCACGCTCATATTGCTCGTTGACTATGCGGACCACCTCCTCGTCGATTCTGCGTGCGGTCTCCTCGGAAAACGGTTTGGTGAACCCGTAGTCTTGTCCAGTCGAGTCATAGTAGTTCATGTTGGGTATGCTCTTGCCCATGCCGAAGACCATGACAAGATTGCGGGCTATCTTGGTGCATCGCTCCAGATCGTTGCTTGCACCGGTGCCGATCTGTCCTGTGAAGACTTCCTCTGCGGCACGGCCGCCGAGCAGTCCACACATAGTGTCGAGCAGAGCCTGCGTAGGCACTATCTGCCGTCCCTCAGGGGCATACCACGCAGCTCCGAGAGCTCGACCCCGCGGCACTATAGTCACCTTGACAAGAGGGTCGCCGTATTTGAGCATCCATGAAATTGTGGCGTGGCCGGCCTCATGTGTGGCAATCGAGAATTTCTCCTCATCGGTTATGACACGCGAGCGTTTTTCCAAACCTCCGACTATGCGGTCTATCGCTGCCATGAAATCGTCCCATTCAACCTGTTGCTTGTGGTTACGGGCTGCAATCAGGGCGGCTTCGTTGCAGACATTGGCGATGTCTGCACCTGAAAATCCCTGAGTCTGCCGCGCCAGCTGGTCAACATCGAGGTTGCTGTTGAACTTGATGTCACGCAGATGTACGTTGAATATCTCCACGCGGTCGGAAAGTTCAGGCAAGTCAACATAAATCTGTCTGTCAAAGCGTCCGGGACGCAGCAGAGCCTGGTCGAGCATATCTGCACGGTTAGTTGCAGCAAGAATAATGACACCGTTGTTTGTGCCAAATCCATCCATCTCCGTAAGCATCTGGTTGAGAGTGTTCTCGCGCTCGTCGTTAGACCCCATGTTGATGTTCTTGCCGCGAGCTCGACCTACTGCATCAATCTCGTCGATAAAGATGATGCACGGCGCTTTCTCCTTGGCTTGCTTGAACAGGTCGCGGACACGCGCCGCGCCGACACCTACGAACATCTCCACGAAGTCGGAGCCCGACATTGACAGAAACGGCACATTTGCTTCGCCGGCAACAGCCTTGGCAAGCAACGTTTTGCCAGTTCCAGGAGGGCCGACAAGCAGCGCGCCTTTGGGGATTTTCGCTCCGAGCTCTGTATATCGTTGCGGATTTTTAAGGAACTCGACTATCTCCTCGACCTCAACTTTGGCTTCGGCCAGTCCGGCCACGTCCTTGAATGTGACGTTGGTGCTGTTGTCCTTGTCAAACACTTTTGCTTTGGACTTGCCTACGCTGAATATGCCTCCGCCAGCGCCGCCGCCGTTCATCCTGCGCGACATGAAAAACAGGAAGCCAATGAAAAGGAGCGTAGGTCCGAAGAACCACAGATAATGCAGCACACCGGAACTCTTCTCGTATTTTACATTAATGGGATGCTTGCCGTTTTGAGCGAGCGAGATGTTCCATGCATCGATATCTTTCTGAACAGCATCGGACGATGAAATCACCGTCTTGATTTTCTTCTCTTTTGAGCTGTTTGTCGTATCTACTATCTTGAAACTCTTTTCTCCCTGCCGGTTGAGCAGACCCTCGGCTTCGTTGTTGTCAATGTATACGGTTATCTCGGAGATGTCGCCTCGTGCTGCGGCTTCGGAAAACTCAGTCCAGTTGACATTCTTTACTGTGGAACTGTCCTGAAAAAGGAACGCTCCGACGAGTACGCCGAATATCAGCAGGTACATCCAGTATATGTTCAGGAATGAACGCTTGTTGCGCTTCCCGTTGTTGTTTGGTGCTATTGGCATGGTGTTTCAATAAGTCTTGTAATCAGTGTAGGGGAGAGGTCAATCGAGGTCAGGGATTTCCTTGACGGGTGCGTCACCCCACAGTTCCTCGAGACGGTATCTGTCACGTACATCAGGGAGGAAAACGTGCAGTAACACCTCGCCGTAGTCGAGGACAATCCACTGCGCAGTGCGGTAGCCCTCATCACGGTATGGCTTTCTGCCTCCATGCTTGCAGACATAGTCTCTTACGCTGTCCGCAACAGCCGTGACATGCGAAGTGCTTGTGCCTTGGCATATTACGAAATTGTGGGCGGGAGCTGACGGTATGCCGGCCAGGTCAATGACAGATATTTTCTTACCCTTGCGTTCCTGTATGCCCTCAACTACGAGGGATACGATGTCATCGGTTTTGGAGTCCATATAAATGTTTTGAGCCAATTTCGCACGAAATTACTAAAAAATCGCGTAACGGCAAAATCACTGTCTGTAGCGCATTTGTATTATGTCCCAATCAATGATGTCCCACAAACGAGACAGATATGAGGCTCTCATGTTGCAGTAGTCAAGGTAGTATGCGTGCTCCCAAACGTCGAATGTCAGCAATGGTTTCAGTCCCTGTGTCATAGGGTTGGAGGCATTGCTGCCCTGTGTGATGAACAGTTTGCCGGCATTGTCGCATGACAGCCATACCCAACCCGAGCCGAACAGCGTCGTTCCAGCCAGTTCGAACTGCTTCTTAAACTCGCCAAATGACCCGAAATCACGGTCGATTGCTTCGCGGAGTTCTCCTCGCGGCTCGTTGTTGCGATACGGCGAGAACTGAAAAAAGTAGAAAATGTGATTCCACGCCTGAGCGGCATTGTTGAACAGCTTGCCGTCGCTCTTGCAGATGATTTCCTCAAGCGACATATCTGCATATTCAGTTCCCTCGATGAGTGAATTGAGCGTGTCGAAATATGCCTTTTCGTGCTTACCGTAATGGTACTCTATGGTGTTTTCGGATATTACCGGAGACAGTGCGTCTGGTGCGTATGGCAATTTGGGCTGTATGAATTTCATCGTTGTATCCTGTGTTATATATCATGATAACGCGAAACGCAAAGTGATTGTTCCGTGGTATGTGATGGCATAATCATGATAGAATAAAGAAAAGACCCCGACTTTGTTGCAGGTCAGGGTCTTGTGCCAGTTACAAAAGAGTGGCGTCAGTCGAATATCGCGTCCCAGTCTTTCCACACTGGTTCATATCCGCCACGGCGTATGGCATCAGCCACCTCATGAGGGCTGCGGTCATCAGAGACCTCAAACTGCTCGAGGGCGCGGTCGGCGTATGTTTCGTAGCCGCCAGGCTCTGTTCGGCTGCCGGCACTCATTGATGTCACACCTAGAGGCATGATGTGGTCGCGGTAATCCGGCGCTTCGCGTGTCGAGAACGAGATGTCTGCTTCGTGGTCGAAAATGCGGAATGCGCAGGTAAGTTGCACGAGCTGAAGATCAGAGATGATAGATTTTGGCTTGAAACCGCTTTCTGACGGGCGCATACGCGGAAAGTTGACCGAATACCGCGACCGCCAGTAGCGTTTCTGCAGATATCGCAAGTGGCGAGCAAGCATGACAGCGTCCCCGCGCCAGTCTTCAAGACCTAACAGTGCTCCCATGCCGATTTTATGGACCATGGCATCGCCCATACGGTCAAAGCCGTTGAGCCGCCAGTCGAAGTGTGACTTCATGCCACGCGGGTGGTACTTGCGGTATGCCTCGCGGTGATACGTTTCCTGAAAGCAAACCACGCCGTTCAATCCTGATTGCGTAAGGCGGTAATAGTCAGCTGAACGCATGGGTTGCACCTCTATTGTGAGGTTGTGGAAATGCTTGCGGCATACGCCCAGAGCTTTCTCAAGATAGTCCACGCCGCACAATGCCGGGTATTCGCCGGCAACTATAAGCAGGTTTTCAAACGGCGCAAGGCGTTTGATTGCCAAGCATTCGCGTTCCACCTGCTCGAGGGTCAACACTGTGCGCGTGAACGGGTTGTCGTGATTGAAGCCGCAGTATACGCACTTGTTGGTACAGGCGTTGCCCACATACATCGGTATGTACATGGAAATCGTCTTTCCGAACTTCTGCTGTGTGAAATGTCTGCTCATTTGTGCCATCTTCTCCAGATAAGGAGCGGCTGCCCGTGAAATCAGGACTGCGAACTCGTCTGGAGTAAGCGGTCTCTTGTCATGGGCTGCGGCGGCAAGAACCCGGCGCACATCTGCGTCAGTGGCATTTTCCACCATTTCAATAGTGCCATCCCAGTCATACTGGTCGATGACATCGGCGAAACCGTGTCCGAAGATGGCTTCGCTGTCCGGGTCAGAATGAGCTTTCATCACTTGTCGCATTTGTCGGCTATGTTCTGGGAGATGCGCATCGCGCAGAAGTTCGGGCCGCACATAGTGCAGAATTTGTCGTCGGCATCGGGTGCGCTGCGGCGGGCCTCAAGATAGTACGAGCTGGCGCGTTCAGGGTCAAGAGACAGGTTGAACTGGTCTTTCCAGCGGAACTCATACCGGGCCTTGCTGAGGGCGTTGTCACGCACCTGCGCTCCAGGTAAACCCTTGGCGAGGTCTGCCGCATGGGCTGCAATCTTATATGCTATCACACCTTCGCGCACGTCCTGGAGTGTAGGCAGCGCAAGGTGTTCCTTGGGTGTGACATAGCATATCATGGCAGTGCCGAGGTCGGAGATTATGGCCGCGCCGATTGCCGAGGTGATATGGTCATAGCCCGGGGCAATGTCTGTGGTGATAGGACCGAGGGTATAGAACGGCGCTTCGTGGCATGAGATGAGCTGACGGTCCATGTTCTCCTTGATTTTGTTCATTGGCACATGCCCGGGGCCTTCAATTATAACCTGTACGTCATGCGCCCAAGCCTTCTCAGTCAGCTCGCCAAGTACATCAAGTTCGAGGAACTGGGCACGGTCGTTGGCATCGTGTATGGAGCCGGGGCGCATACCGTCGCCAAGTGAGATAGCGACATCGTATTGTGCCAGTATCTCGCAGATTTCGTCAAAGTGGGTGTAGAGGAAGCTCTCTTCATTGTGGATAACCGTCCATTCGGTCATGATGGAGCCGCCGCGAGAAACGCAGCCCGTCAGGCGGTTCTTGACCAAAGAGGCATGTTCACGCAATACTCCGGCGTGGATCGTGAAATAGTCCACACCCTGCTCACACTGCTCGATGAGTGTGTCGCGATATATCTCCCAGGTGAGTTTGGAAACATCACCGTTCACCTTTTCGAGAGCCTGGTAAATAGGAACTGTTCCAACCGGAACAGGGCAGTTGCGGATTATCCATTCGCGGGTCTCGTGGATGTTGTCACCGGTTGAAAGGTCCATAAGCGTGTCACCGCCCCAGTAGCAGCTCCACACGGCCTTAGCCACTTCTTCCTCAATGCCGGACGAGAGAGCAGAGTTGCCGATATTGGTATTCAGCTTTACGCGGAAATTGCGGCCTATAATCATAGGCTCTGCCTCGGGGTGGTTGATGTTGGCTGCGATGATCGCACGTCCTTCAGCGACTTCTTTGCGCACAAATTCAGGGGTGATGTATGAATCTATGCCGAGTGTAGCGTTGTTGGCGTTTTCACGGATAGCCACATACTCCATTTCCGGGGTGATGATGCCCTTGCGAGCATAGTGCATCTGTGTGACGCACTTGCCCTGCACGGCGCGGCGAGGCAGGTGTCTCACCGGGAAGCGGATTTCGTCGAGCGACTTGTCGGCAAGGCGGCGGTTGCCGTATTCACTGGTGAGGGTGTTGAGTTCCTCTGTGTCTTTGCGGTCAATTACCCACTGTTCGCGGTGGCGAGGCAGACCTGCATTGATGTCTACCTTGACATCCTGGTCAGTATATGGCCCGCTGGTGTCATATACGGTTACAGGGTCGTTAGGGTATTCTGCACGCTTGCCGTTCTCTATGCGAACTGTAGGGTAGAGGTTGATGCGGCGCATTCCTACGCGGATAGGGTGGATTGTACCGTTGATGTATATCTTCTCCGAATTGGGGTATGAGGAGAGGTCAATATTGTCTATTTTCATGATTGATAAGGTGTTTGTCAGTCTGTGAAAAATTTTGTCAAGGGGCTTGAGGCTTCGGCGGAAACGGATGTCGCACCGAGGCCAGCGAGGAATGCGTTGCGTCCTGCAATGACCGCCATGCGGAAAGCATCAGCCATTTTGGCAGGGTCATCGGCAATGGCAATTGCCGTGTTGACAAGCACGGCATCTGCACCCATCTCCATTGCTTCGGCAGCATGTGAGGGTGCGCCGAGGCCAGCATCAATGATTACGGGGACACGGCTTTGCTCAATGATTATCTCAATCATGTCTCGTGTCACCAAGCCCCTGTTTGAACCGATAGGCGCAGCAAGCGGCATGACAGCAGCAGCACCAGCCTCTTCGAGGAGTTTGCACAGGACAGGGTCGGCCTGTATGTATGGAAGTACCATGAAGCCTTCAGCCGCGAGCGTGCGTGTGGCCTCGAGAGTCTCGATTGGGTCTGGCATCAGGTATTTCGGGTCAGGGTGTATCTCGAGTTTGATGAATTCAGTGTTGAATATTTCGCGGCTCATGCGAGCGGCGAGTATTGCCTCTTCGGCATTGCGCACGCCAGAGGTGTTAGGCAGCAGCTGGACGTTCTCACGGTTGATGTGCGTCAGCATCTCGTCGGTAGCCTCGTTCATCATGTTGACGCGCTTCATGGCTACGGTTATCATCTGTGACTGCGAGGCCAGAACGGCATCAAGCATCAGTTGCGGCGATGCGAACTTGCCGGTCCCTACAAAGAGGCGTGATGAGAAGTCTCTGCCTCCGATGGTCAGTATATCAGACATATTGTGTTATGTATTATTGAGTTAGAATTCAGTTTTTCAATGTGGAATTAAGCAGCCGGACCAACTCGCTGGTCGCGGCAGCCATGTCTTTAGCGTTGGCAATAGCGCCGCTCACGGCCACACCATTTACACCGCACTCCATTAGCGGAAGGATGTCGTCGATGCCGATGCCGCCTACTGCTACGCGGGCTATCTCGATGCCCTTCTCGTCCATTTGTCGGCATATCTCGCTGATGCCTTCCTTGCCAAGTATCGGCGCGAGGTTCTTCTTTGTCGTCGTGTGACGGTATGGGCCAATGCCAACATAATCGATGTCACAAGTGGCTGCTCGGAGCACATCTTCAAATGTGTTTACGGTCACGCCGATTACCGCACCTGCGCCGAGTATTGCCCGGGCTTCGGACGGCGACATATCCTCCTTGCCGACATGGACTCCAGACACTTCGAGTTCTTTGGCGAGGTTTACGCGATCATTCAGGATCAGGAACGCTTCCATCTGGTCGCACATTGGCTTAATGACGCTCACCACACGGCGTATTTCGTCGTCAGACGCATCCTTCATGCGCAGTTGCACCCAGCGGCAACCGCCGTCAAGAGCAGCTGCCACCTGTGCCTCTACAGGCACGTTGCAGTTGGTATTTGTTATGAATTGAAGCATGATTTCGCTTTTATCGTTTCCAGTTTTTCGGCAAGTTCACTTGCTGATTGAGCCTCCCATATATAGCCGAGCATCGCAGCACCGGCAAATCCTGCGTCATGCAGCATCGCGAAGCGGTCAGGCGTGACACCGCCGAGGGCTATGACTTTTGTCGGCGGCCGCATCCGTGCGAAATCGGCAAATGATATTGCTGCATTGTACCCTTGCTTAGAAATTGAGTCAAATACGGGTGAGAGTGTGACATACTCGTATTTGCCGGCATCTGCGACCTCCTTAATAGAGTGGCAACTTCTGGACAGAGTGCCTTGAGTGCCATAAAATGAGGGATTTCGGCTGTTCAGATGCGCACCAGCCAGAGAGTATGCATCCACCAGCGCAAAATGCGAATGAAGGCGTAATCTGCCATGCAATCGGCTCGGAATGGCCTCAATCAGCCGGCGCATCTCTACCTCCATAATATTCGGGTGACGCAAATGCACAAAGTCGATGCCGCCGTCCAACAGGGCAGCGACTATATCAGCTTCATCGGTGACAGTACGCTCGGGCGTTATGGCGATAGTAATGAACTTGTCCATAGAGAGTTAACGCTGTTAGCCTCCGTATGCCGCGCTGATTATCATAATTTTGTCCTCCTCATTCAGATTGGATACCGGCCAATTTTCGCGGCGGACTATTTTGCCGTTGACAGCCACAGCAGTTCCGGCAGTCTTTATGGAGAGATGCTCCAGCAGGTCAGCGATGTCTTGCACCGTGACGGGGAGCATTTTGGGTTGGTCGTTTACATATACTCTCATGGTATGCAGTTGTTTGTTTTGTTAGAAGTCAGATTGGAGAGTGTGCCGAGCGGGCCGTAGCCACCTTTGCCGAAGGCGAAATTTGCGCCGGCACGTATTAGATCATGCACTGTCCGCTCTGCATCTGCCGCTGCCTGATGCAGGCTTCGGCGGCGTGCAAGGCCACACGCGATAGCCGTGGAAAGAGCGCAGCCTGTGCCGTGGGTATTTGCAGAGACTATGGAGTGTGAGAAGAAGAGCATCTGGCAGCCAGACCTAGCCTCATACAGAGCATCTGTTATGCTGTCGCCAGCACAGTCACCGCCTTTGACCAGAGCTGAGCGTGAGCCAAATTCGTTGCACAGCAGTACTGCAAGTTCCGTCGCTGAACGGCTGCCTGCGGTTGCGCCAAGCAGCATTTCAGCTTCATGTACATTAGGTGTAATGATGTCGGCAATTGGTAGAAGGCACTTTTTCAGCGTATCAAATGCAGACGAACTGCCGCATCTGGCAGATGCCAATGTCGGCGAGGCTATCGGGTCAACTACAATGTTGCGCAGCTTGTGACGGTCAATACAGTGTCTGACCGCCTCGATGCTTTCCGCTGTGGGCAGCATGCCGATTTTCACAGCGTCGATGGTCAGGTCAGAAGCAAGCGCGTCAATCTGCTGTTCGAGCAAATCAGCTGATACCGGCACTATTGCGTCTGCGTTTTGCGAGTTTTGCACGGTCACGGCAGTCACGGCAGTGAGGGCATAGACACCCATGACCATGGCAGTCTTGATGTCACCTTGCAGGCCGGCCCCTGCCGAGGGGTCAGAGCCGGCTATTGCGAGTATTGTTGTGTATGGCTCTTTCATCGCATTGGCGTAATTTATCGCGGTATAACCCTGTTCTCCCAATGTGCAATGACAACAAAGAATGTCTCCCTGCATCGGCATTATCCGCATCAGGTTCATAGGGTATGTTCTCAGCCGCCGAGTGGCAGCACCCCCGCTTTCGCCGCAAAGTTATACAAAAAAATCGGGAACGGCAAACGTATGTGCCGCTCCCGGTATATTGAGTGTAGTCGCTGTGTCAGAATACGTAGCCGAAGCCGACGTTGAAGAAGCCTCCGCTGCAGTCGTCCATGAGGGAGTACTTGCCTTGCAGCGAAAGTTTGAATGTCGAGGTCAGGTAGATGTCGAAACCTGCGCCGAAGTCTGCGCCTACGCGAGTGTAGTCGCCGCCATGGTCAACATTCCAGTTGTTAAGTGTGAGACCTGTCAGCGGATATATGTTAAACCCTTTGGCCAGGCGGAACGGGAAGTGCATATCTACCGAGAATTCGAAACCAGAGAGGCAGTCATTGCGGAAGATGTAGCCGACTTCAGGTGCGATACGCACATGAGGCGCAATAGTGTACTGGAAGTAGATGTCGGCATAACCGCCGCTGTTGTGTGTGGCGACACCGCCAGCGAGACCGAGTGTCATCTCATTGCCCTTGGCACTTGCCGTCGAGCCGATGCCGGACAGTCCTGCCAAGGCAAGAACTCCGACAGCGATTAGCTTGTTCATTGAGTATTTCATAGTTATTTCGGGTTGTTTGGTGCAAGACCGGGCTGGCATCCATTCCGGACTCGCGGTTTGTACTATATTTATCCGTAGTAACGTTGATTAATCGGAAATAGTTTGTTACTTTTGCAACAAAATGGACGTAACAGCTTCGCGCCTGCTGCGGCACTGCTGCGGCATTGTATGCGAGTATCGAAATACACAATGGACAGATTTGGATTTTTCCGTGTTTCTGCGGCTTTCCCGCTCGTTAAGGTTGCAGATGTAAAATATAATGAGGAGCAGACCCTTGCAGCTGCACGAGCTGCTGTAGCACGCGGTTGTGAACTGCTTGTCCTTCCCGAACTGGGATTGACTGGTTATACCTGCGGCGACCTGTTTCACCAGCAGCTGATGCTTACGGCGGCAGGGGAGGCACTTGTGCGTGTTGCAGAGGCTACCGCAGGCACTCGGCTTATGGCCGTTGTCGGCGTGCCGCTTATGCACCAAGGCCGGTTGTACAACTGCGCGGCGGCGTGCGCGGACGGCGAGGTGAAGGCTGTCGTGCCTAAATCGTATCTGCCCAACTACAATGAGTTCTACGAGAAACGTTGGTTCGCTTCCGGCAAGAATGTGCGCTGTGAGGAAATATGCATCTGCGGCGAGAGTGTGCCGTTCGGCACAGACGTGATGCTGCGCCACTGCGGAGCAGCGGTCGGCATCGAGATATGCGAGGACTTGTGGGTTCCAGCTCCGCCCAGCAACCGTCTTGCGCTCGCTGGGGCAGACGTGATTGCCAACCTTTCAGCGACAGACGAACTGATAGGCAAGCACGACTACTTGCGCTCGCTCGTTTCGGGTCAGTCTGCCCGCTTGCGCTGTGTATACGCATACGCCTCGGCCGGAGCAGGGGAGTCCTCTACAGATGCGGTATATGCCGGCAATGCCATGATAGCCGAAGACGGCCGGATGCTTTGCGAATCCCCGCGCTTCTCCGAGTCTGCCCAAGCGGTGACTGCCGACGTAGACCTTGAGATGTTACGTGCTGACCGCCGCCACATAGACACGTACTACGATAATGAGGACGAGCAGCTTGGGTTCTGTACGGTTGACACTTGCGTTTCAGACGATGATGCGGACAGGCAGTTGGAATACCGCACCATAAAGCGCCTCCCCTTTGTGCCGTCAGCTGGTCCGCTGCTTGACAACCGCTGCCGAGAGGTTACGTCAATACAGACGGCCGGACTTGTGCAACGTCTGCGTGCCACAGGTTGCCGGCATCTCACTGTGGGTATTTCAGGCGGGCTGGACTCTACGCTCACCCTGCTTATCGCAGTCAAAGCGTTTGACGCGCTTGGCCTCGACCGAAAAGGGATTTACGCAATAACGATGCCCGGTTTCGGCACTACGCACCGCACACACACCAACGCACACACCATAATGCAACGGCTTGGGGTGACAGCTCTCGAGATACCCATTGCAGATGCGGTGCGACAGCATTTCCGCGACATCGGACAGAACGAGAATGTGCATGACGTGACATACGAGAATTGCCAGGCACGCGAGCGTACGCAAATACTGATGGACTATGGCAACCGTGTCGGAGCGATGGTGCTCGGCACAGGCGACTTGTCAGAGCTAGCCCTGGGCTGGTGCACATACAATGCCGACCACATGTCAATGTATTCCGTAAACACATCAGTTCCCAAGACGTTGGTTCGCCACCTTGTGGAGTGGATAGCACGACGTGATGAAGATGAGGAATTGCGCATCGCCCTCATGGATATTGTCAACACCCCTGTCAGCCCCGAGCTGATACCGGCGGACAAGGACGGCAACATCTCTCAAAAGACAGAAGACCTCGTAGGGCCATACGAACTTCATGACTTCTTCCTCTACTATACCATGCGCTACGGCTTCACGCCGCGCAAGGTCTTCATGCTTGCCAGGACTGCTTTTGCCGGGACGTATGATGCTGATGTAGTGCGTCATTGGCTGCGGACATTCTACCGGCGTTTCTTTGCGCAGCAATTCAAACGCTCTTGCCTCCCGGACGGGCCGAAGACAGGCAGCGTGTCTATATCGCCTCGTGCAGATTGGCGTATGCCCTCCGATGCAAGTTCGCGTATATGGCTTGACGAGGTGGATGGCATTTGACAATTAGCGGCGTTTTGTGTAACTTTGTATGTTCAATGCGGCAGAGATGAGTATGCAGGACGATATAGAGGCAGCAGTCAGCGTGCTGCGTGGCGGTGGGGTTATACTTTACCCCACCGATACCGTTTGGGGATTGGGCTGCGATGCGTGCAACGACTATGCTGTCGCACACATTTTCGACATAAAACGCCGCCCGTCTGCAAAATCGATGTTGCTGCTCGTTTCAGGCATGGAGATGGTCTCACGCCACGTGGCTTCCGTCCCTGATGCAGCGCGGAGCATTTTGGCTGACGCAAAACGTCCTACGACAATCATATACGATAGTGTCCGCAGCATATCTCCGTTGCTTTTCGCAGAGGACGGGTCTGTTGGCATACGCATACCGGACTATCACTTCTGCGCCGAATTATGCCGCCTTCTTGGCAAGCCGATAGTGTCGACTTCAGCCAACATTTCCGGTCATCCTGCACCAGCTGCATTTGCACAGATAGACAGGCAAATCATTGACGCTGCAGACTATGTCTGTGAAACAGGAAGGGCAGGGAGGCCGCAAATGCAGCCGTCAGACATTATCAAGGTGTCGGCCGACGGCACAGTGACTAACATAAGAGTATTCGACAGTGGTCTCGATCAACGCCCAAAGGGCTAAATATGTGTTCTCTGACTGGTTGACGACGAGCATAGCGTTCATGCTGTTCAATGTCTACCGTTTCTACCACTTTTCAGTGGGGGACTATGAGGCGCATACCTACACTCTTTGGATGTACCTCGTTGACAGCAAGATGCTTGTTGAGGAAATTCTGTTTCCATTGGCCATGCTCTTCGTCTATTGGCTTTCAGGGTATTACAACAATCCCTTCCAACGGTCTCGGCTGCAAGAACTGTACACCACTGCATACACAGCATTTGTCAACACACTCCTGATTTACCTCGTCTTGCTCACCAACGACCAAATAGCTGTATCGTCGAGCAACTATGCACTGCTGGCAACGACATTTTGCTTGCTGTTCGGCATGACGTATCTCGGTCGAGTAATTCTGACAGGTGCGCGTTTCCGCAAAATCAGGCAAAACCGCTGGGAATTCCGCACTATTATAATCGGAACGCGGGACAAGGCTCGCGAGGAGACACAGCGGCTCGAGTCGTCGCTTGCCAACCTCGGATATGCAGCGGAGGGATATGTACTTACAGACGGCGATGCAGGAGAGGATGAATTCTTGGGCAAACCGGTCTACTCATTAGACGACCTGAAGTCCGTGTGCCAAAAGGAGAAAGTTTCGCAGATACTCATCACACTGCCCTCAACGTCCGACTCCCGGTTGCTCAAATTGTTAGGCCGTCTTTTCACTCTCGACATACCAGTCAAAATCGCTCCGGATCTGCGGTCTTATCTGACATCGGGCATACGTTTGCAAGACATTTATGGCGAGCCTTTTGTGGATCTGACCACGCCGCACCTGCGCGAATCATCGCAGAACATCAAGCGCACGCTCGATGTGGCGATTTCTGTCATTGCGCTGATTTTGCTTGCAGTGCCGTTCATGATACTTGCAGTCTTGATAAAGTCAGACTCCAAAGGCCCGGTATTCTACAAACAGCTGCGTGTTGGCCGTCACCGTTGCCCATTTTACATATACAAGTTCCGCACCATGTATGTTGATGCAGAGGCGGCAGGGCCGCAGCTGTCAAGCGATAATGACCCTCGCGTGACACGCATCGGCCGCTTCATGCGCAAATACCGCATAGACGAGCTGCCGCAGTTCTGGAATGTACTGACCGGCGACATGTCGCTTGTCGGGCCTCGTCCGGAACGTGAGTTCTACATACGCCAGATACTCGAAAAAGCGCCGTATTACACGCTCCTTCACCAAGTGCGCCCGGGCATTACCTCGTGGGGAATGGTTAAATACGGCTATGCTTCCGACGTAGACCAAATGATTGAGCGCGTGCAGTATGACTTGCTCTATCTGTCGAATATGTCTATTTCTGTCGATTTCAAAATACTAATCTACACCATCCGCACCGTATTGCTCGGCAAGGGGAAATAACGCTATCTGGGAATGGCATACAAAGAACGAGACAACAAGTGGACGCGCCTGTGGATAAGCATTGCAGAATGGCGTGAGCGGCACATCAAGGAGCGCAACTTCCTCGTGATGCTGGCTCTCGTCGTCGGTGTGCTTTGTGGGTTTGCGGCGCAATTGCTCAAACTCCTCATACACCTGATTTCGAGTCTGCTGACTTCAGGCATAGACGACGGCAATGTCAACTACTGGTATCTGGTATTTCCAGTCGTCGGCATACTGATAGTGTCGGTGTTCATACGCTATGTGGTCAAAGACGACATATCACACGGCGTTACCCGTGTGCTTTACGCCATATCAAGGCGCAAGTCGAGGCTCAAGAAGAAAAACATTTACGCATCGCTTGTAGCATCGTCTGTGACAATCGGTTTCGGAGGCTCGGTCGGGGCAGAGGGCCCGATTGTGTTCACAGGAGCGGCTATCGGCTCAAATATAGGTCAGGCGTTCCGCCTGTCGCCCAAAATCCTGATGATACTCGTCGGTTGCGGAGCTGCAGCTGGCATTGCCGGCATATTCCGAGCGCCGATAGCGGGCATGCTTTTCACCATCGAGGTGCTTATGATAGACCTGACTGCAGCTACTGTCATGCCTCTCATCATCTCATCAGTTTCCGCAGCTACGGTGGCATACGTTCTCGAAGGGTATACCTCCGAGTTTTTCTTCGCCCAGAGTGAGCCGTTCCTGACAGGCAAAATACCCTATACCATACTCCTCGGCATCTTCTGCGGTTTCATCTCCCTTTATTTCACACGCTGCATTTTCGGGATGGAGACATTCTTCAAGCATATACACAAGCGTTGGGTCAAAATTCTTGTCGGCGGCATCATCCTCGCTGTTCTCATTTTCCTGTTTCCCTCGCTGTACGGTGAGGGCTATGACACAATTGACCTGCTGCTCGAAGGCGATGTCAAAGCGGTGGTCAACGGGACATTCTTCTACCTCGACCGCAACAACGTATGGGTGATAGCGGGGGTGCTGTCAGCTATTGTCCTTCTGAAGGTGTTTGCCACATCTGCCACTAACGGTGCCGGCGGTGTCGGCGGCACATTCGCACCTTCATTGTTTGTCGGCGCATTGGCCGGTTTCCTGTTTGCGTATGTATTCAACGAGCTGAACCTCGGCGTGACTGTCTCCGAAAAGAACTTCGCGCTCATGGGCATGGCTGGCGTGATGAGCGGTGTAATGCACGCGCCGCTTATGGCAATATTCCTCACCGCCGAGATGACCGGAGGCTACGACCTGTTCCTGCCGCTGCTGATAGTTTCCTCATTGGCATACATGACCATACGCATCTTTGAGCCGTACAGCATATATACGATGCGTCTTGCCAAGCACGGAGATTTGCTCACGCACCATAAGGACAAGGCCGTACTCACTATGCTGAATGTCGATGAACTCATTGAGCGCGACTTCAAGAGCGTGACGCCTGACATGACCCTCAAGCAGGTCGTCGATACCATTGCCACGTCAACCCGCAACCTGTTTCCGGTCGTTGACGCTGAGAACAACCTCGTCGGCGTGGTATTGCTTGATGACATACGTAACATCATGTTCCGCCCAGACCTCTACAAGAAGATGCACGTGCGGAGGTTCATGTCGATGCCGCCGGACCGTATCGACATACACGACTCTATGGAGAATGTGATGCGCATATTTGACAAGACCAACGCATGGAACCTTCCCGTGGTTGACGGTACAAAATACGTCGGTTTCGTTTCCAAGTCCAAGATTTTCAACTCATACCGTAAGCTGTTGCGGCATTATTCAGATGACTGACGATGGTTGCGGCATATACTGACCAACAAGAAATGAAGAAACTCCAAGATATTAAAATTGTGTTTTTCGGCACTCCCGAGTTTGCCGTTGCTTCGCTTGACGCCCTGGTGGCAAAGGGCGCTGACATAGCTGCCGTCGTGACCATGCCGGACAAGCCAGCCGGGCGCGGACACAAGATGTACCAAAGCGATGTCAAGAAATATGCGGAGGCACATGGACTGCCTGTAATGCAGCCAGCCAACCTGAAAGACCCCCAGTTTATAGATGCTCTTCAGGCTATCGGCGCTGACCTGTTCATAGTTATTGCCTTCCGTATGCTGCCTAAAGCCGTATGGCAGATGCCGCCACTCGGCACATTCAACCTGCATGCCTCCCTGCTGCCGAAATACCGTGGCGCGGCCCCGATTAACCGTGCGGTCATGAACGGCGAAAAAGAAACCGGCGTGACCACATTCATGCTAAAGCATGAGATTGACACCGGAGACATCCTTTCCCAACGGAAAATTGAGATACTGCCTTCGGACAATGTCGGCGACGTACATGACCGCCTCATGGCAATAGGGGCAGAAGAGGTGGTCAAAACCGTGGAGATGATAGCTGCCGGCACTGCCAAGCCGATGCCGCAGCCCGAAGGCGAGTTCACACCAGCCCCGAAAATATTCAAGGAAGACTGCCATATCGACTGGTCAAAAGACACCGAAACCATACACAATCAAGTGCGCGGACTTTCGCCGTACCCAGCTGCATATACGTACATTCATGACGCTAACGGCAAGCAGGTTTGCGCCAAAATATTTGCGTCCGCAGTACGTCCCTTCTCTGTTGACGGTGTGCGGGACATGGCTTCAGCGGGCAAGGTGGCTGTATTGAAAAATTCCATGTATGTGATGACTGGCGACACTGATTGTCACGGCTGTTGCATAGAAATACTTGAATTGCAGCCCGCCGGAAAAAAGCGCATGACTGCAGAGGCATTCCTCGCCGGCTACAAACCCTATTTTTGTGAATGACATGGGTACACACAAGCAGAACTGCCGCATAATAGCTGACGTGATGCATAGCCATGGTGTCAGGCATATAGTCTGTTCGCCCGGCTCGCGCAATGCACCGATGCTTTTAGCGGTGGATTCGCTTCCGAAAGTCGAGACGCATATAGTGATTGATGAGCGGTCAGCCGCGTTTGTCGCCCTCGGCTTAGCCCAGATTTCGCGTGAACCAGTTGCTTTGGTATGCACTTCAGGCACTGCACTTCTGAACTATGCACCTGCAGTAGCCGAGGCATATTATCAGGGATTGCCGCTGATAGTAATTTCAGCCGACCGCCCAGAGCGGTGGATAGACCAAGACGACTCGCAGACATTGCGTCAGCCGGGCGCGCTCTCCAATTTCGTCAAGAAAAGCTATGACATACATGATTTCGCAGCTGACAACGTGGATATGTGCCGCTATGCCAACCGCGAGGTCAATGATGCCATGATTACCGCCCTTCGCCGCCGTCGAGGTCCGGTTCATATCAACGTCCGCCTTGATGAGCCGCTGACTTCTGGCGAACAAATTCCGTTCTCGCTGCAGCGGAAAATCTGCTGCGTGGAGACGGAAGACATACTGTCAAAGGAAACCGTGTATGAGTTGGCGCAACAGGCAGTTGGCAAGCGTATACTGGCAGTTGCAGGGTTCATGCTTCCTGATGACCACCTGAACAAGGCGATGCTCAGGCTAGCCTCTTTGCCGGATGTGTATGTGATGCACGAAACAGTCTCCAACCTGCACCTGCCGCGCCGGCACAGCGCAGTTGACGTTATTCTCTCGCACCTCACCCCCCGGCAGCGCGAGGATTTGCGCCCTGACATAATAATCACCGTCGGCGGCGCACTCATATCGCGTGCCGTCAAGGAGTTCTTGCGCACATCCGATGGCGTTCAGCATTGGGCTGTCGGCCATAGCCATACCACCGTCGATTGCTTCAATTCACTGTCGCTGCGCATTGAAGCTGCTCCGGCGCCGTTTCTCTCTGCTTTCGCGAAACTGCTTGCCAAAAATTCTGGCGACACCGGTTACGCTGCGGCTTGGGCTGCGTGCAAGAAGGATGCCGTAGCCTCGCACAACCGTTTTGTAAGCACGTCTGACTGGAGCGACTTGAGGGCGTGCCAGATGATATTCGACAGCATACCCGACGACTTCAATGTGCAGCTAAGCAACGGCACGTCAGTACGCTACGCACAGTTGTGCATGTCGTCAATCCCGCATGGCTGCTACTGCAACAGAGGCGTTTCAGGAATCGACGGCTGCCTTTCCACTGCAATAGGGGCGGCAATGGCATATCCCGAAACGACTGTGCTTGTGACCGGAGACATGTCTATGGCATACGACATCGGCGCTCTCTCCATTGCAGAGATACCGGAACGGCTGAAGATAATCGTGCTGAACAACCAGGGCGGCGGCATATTCCGCTTCATTCCCTCGACACGCTCTTTGCCCGAGCGCGAGCGGTATTTCTGCGCTCCGCCGCGTCTGCCGCTGAATATGATTGCTCCGGCATACGGCTTTGAGTACTTCGCTGCTTCATCAGCCAACCAGTTGCAGCAAACGCTGCCGATGTTCCTCGCCCCGAGGCTTGCCCCGGCGATACTCGAGGTGGTCACCCCCGGCGACCGCAGCGCGCAGATACTCATCGACTACATGAACAGAAACAAACAATAACGATACTGATATGTACGATTGGAAACCAATAAAACAATACACAGACATCCTCTTTGAGCAGTTCGAGGGGATAGCAAAGATAACTATCAACCGTCCACGAGTATACAACGCTTTCCGTCCGCAAACCAACGCCGAGATGCTCGACGCAATGAACATTTGCCGCGAGCGTAACGACATCGGTGTTGTCATACTTACCGGCGCTGGCGACAAAGCCTTCTGCTCTGGCGGCGACCAGAACGTGAAGGGCGTAGGCGGCTATATCGACGAGAACGGCGTGCCGCGCCTCAATGTGCTTGACCTGCACAAAGCCATCCGCTCTTTGCCAAAACCTGTAATTGCCATGGTCAATGGTTACAGCATCGGCGGCGGCAATGTGTTGCAGGTTGTATGCGACCTTTCAATCGCATCTGAAAACGCCCGCTTCGGCCAGACTGGCCCCAAAGTCGGCAGCTTCGACGCCGGTTTCGGCTCGTCATACCTCGCCCGCTGTGTCGGGCAGAAAAAAGCCCGCGAGATTTGGTTTCTCTGCAAGCAGTACACTGCGCAAGAAGCCCTCGAAATGGGTATGGTGAACAAGGTTGTGCCGTTTAACCGTCTCGAGGCCGAAACTGTGGAGTGGTGCCGCACCATACTGAAGCGCAGCCCAATGGCTATCCGTATGATTAAGCGTGCTCTCAATGCCGAACTCGACGGACAGCACGGACTTATGGAGTTTGCCGGCGACACAACGCTGATGTACTACCTTATGGCTGAGGCGCAAGAGGGAAAGAACGCATTCCTCGAAAAGCGAGATCCTGATTTCGACCAGTTCCCTAAATTCCCCTGATAAGGACAACCTGTCATGCGACTGTCATTTGCACCATATACTCTTCGTTTCCGCACTCCATCCGGGACTTCCCGAGGCATACTGACCGATAAGCCCACATACTTCATCAAACTGTATGACGAACAGAACCCGGAAGTCTGCGGCATCGGAGAAGCTCCATATTTCCCAGGCCTGTCGCCTGAAGACGGCAGCCGCTATGAGTACAAACTGATAGAGCTGCTCGCCAATGTCGCTCTCGGTCGTCAGACTGACCTGTCACGCCACCCGTCGATACAATTCGGCTTTGAACAGGCGTTGTATGACCTCGTGTCGGGCGGAAAAGGCATCTATTTTCCCTCGAAGTTTACAAAGGGAGAGGCGCATATTGACATCAACGGCTTGGTGTGGATGGGGGCACATGACGAAATGTTGCAGCGTATCGAAGAGAAACTCGCACTCGGCTACCGCTGCATCAAGCTGAAAATCGGCGCGATAGACTGGCAGTCGGAAATTGACCTGATAAAGTCGATCCGGCGGCGTTATTCAGCAGATGAAATCACCGTGCGCGTAGATGCCAACGGAGCATTCTCAATGGACGATGTTTTCCCTCGCCTTAAGGCGCTCGCCGACCTTGGCATACATTCGATTGAACAACCTGTCAGAGCAGGTTATCCAGAGTTGATGTCTTTCATCTGCAAGATGTCGCCAGTGCCTGTCGCTCTTGACGAGGAACTTATCGGAGTGTACGACACAAATGACCGCAAACGCCTTCTTGACAGCATCAACCCGGCATACATTATCCTGAAACCCGCGCTCGTAGGCGGTTTTTCCGGCGCGGCTGAATGGATAGAACTGGCTAAAGAGCGTGGGATAGGGTGGTGGATAACGTCCTCGCTCGAATCAAATGTAGGGCTGAACGCCCTTGCGCAGTGGACTGCCACACTCGACACCGGAGGCCTGCCGCAAGGCCTCGGCACAGGCGCGTTGTTCACAAATAATGCGCCGTCGCGCCTCGTATTGTCGGGCGACAAGCTGTCTTTTGACAAAACCTCGGTTCGTGACAAGTCATTTTTTGACGCTCTGCCATGGAGGGAATGACATACGCAGATTTGCGCAAGCAGTGGGAAGACGACTCTCCATGCATCGACGCATACACATCTGGTTCGACAGGCACGCCGAAAAAATTTTCTCTGCCCAAGGAGATGATGCGCCGCTCTGCACAACGCACCATATCATATTTCGGCATAAATGCAGGCTCACGCCTGTACAGCTGCATATCGCCGCAGTTCATCGGCGGCAAGATGATGCTTATTCGCGCCCTTGTCGCCGGATGCGAATTTGAGTATGAGCAACCGTCCAACCGTCCGCAAATCGGCGACCACAGCAGACCGTATGACCTTGTGTCGGTTGTTCCCTCACAGATGCATTACATATTGCAGTCGCCGCAGATTCTCGTCCGGGCCAGAAATTTCCTGATAGGCGGCAGCGCAATACCGCCGCAGCTGCGCAAGGCTATTGCCGATGCCGGCATTGCTGCATACGAAAGTTACGGCATGACCGAAACCGCTTCCCATATAGCGCTGCGGCGTATTGGCGCGGATGACAAGCCGTTCTCTGCATTGCCCGGCATCTTCCTTTCCGCTGATGAGCGCGACTGCCTTGTCATAGACATGGGCATTGACGGGACTGTTGTTACCAACGACATTGTAGAATTTGCAGATGAGGCAAAAGACAAATTCTATATACTGGGCAGGGTTGACGACGTGATTGTTACCGGCGGCTTGAAAGTCCATCCCGCGCGAGTGGAAAAGCTGCTGTCGCCTCTCTTCCCGAACATGGAGATTTGTATAACCTCCCGTCCTGACGCATTGTGGGGAAACCGTGTGGTGTTATTGATTGAAACAGAGAGCATTAATGATATGGACACGTTGATGAGTAAAATGCGGAAAATGTTGCCGCCCCATTGTGTCCCCAAAGAGATTCACGCTGTCAAATCATTGCCTCGCACCGCCTCTGGCAAGGTCATTCGCCGCCAACTGGCTGAATAGCTTCGCTCCCAGCAAAAATTCAAGCGGTTATCATTCGTATGTCAGAATAATGTTGTAAATTTGTGTCGTAAAACATATTCCGTACTACAGGTAATTACAAGGTTAAGGTAAGAATGATCAAGAAGAGTACACTCGAACATATCATCAGTCACGATATGGCAGAACTCTGGAGCGTGTTGAAGCCCGAGGAAAAGCGTATCGTGACCGAGAATTTCACCGTTCACAACTTCAAGAAGAACCAGATAATCTATGCCGAGAAAGAGCCGCCCGAATCGCTATGGTGTCTGCTCAAAGGCAAGGTAAAGATGTACAAAATGGGCATCGGCGAGCGTGTCCAGATACTTCGCCTGTACCGCCCAGTCCAGTATTTCGGCTATCGCGCCTACTTCGCCGGCGAGGATTACCTCTCCTCTTGTGCTGCGTTTGAGCCGTCAGTCATCGGCTCTATCCCGATGACAGTAGTGGAAAACCTTATCCGCAACAACACTGATGTCGCGATGTTCTTCATCCATGAGCTGTCACGCAACCTCGGCGGCTCTGACACAAAGATCGTCAACCTTACGCAGAAGCACATTCGCGGCCGCCTTGCCGAGTCTCTGCTGCTCCTTGCTGACAATTACGGACTGGAGGATGACGAGGCGACACTGCGCATATACATGAGCCGCGAGGATCTTGCCAACCTCTCCAACATGACCACTTCAAACGCTATCCGCACGCTGACCGCTTTCGTCAACGAAAAACTGATACTCGTGGACGGGCGGCGCATCAAAATAATCAACGAGCCGCAGTTGCGCAAGATTTCCAAATTCGGATAAACAGTCCTTCTGCCGCGAAAACGATTTATGCCATGAGAAAAACACTCTTCCTGATTTACCAATGGGTGATTACAGTGCCGATACTTACTCTGATTACCATAGTCACCGCGCTGATTACCATAATCGGCACTGCCCTCGGCAAGCGCGACTACTGGGGGTATTGGCCGGCACGCTTTTGGTCGCGCTGCGTATGCACGCTTTGGTTCATTCGCATCAAGGTGAAAGGACGCGAGAACATTGACCCCAATACGTCATACGTATTTGTCGCCAATCATCAGGGAGCAGTCGATATTTGGACGATATACGGCTATCTGAACCACAATTTCAAATGGCTGATGAAGAAAAGCCTCGAGAAAGTCCCGTTTGTAGGGCCAGCATGCCGCGCCGCCGGACATGTGTTTGTTGATGACAGCAACCCTCGCGGCATCCGCGAGACGATAGGGGAGGCGGAACAACGCTTGCGCGACGGTATGTCGGTTGTGATTTTTCCCGAAGGGTCACGCACATACGACGGCAATTTGCGTCCATTCAAGCGCGGCGCATTTATGCTTGCTGCCGAGTTCGGGCTGCCTGTAGTGCCTATAACAATCGATGGCGCATTTGACCGTATGCCGCGTACAACGTATAATGCCACCCCTGGGACAGTGAACGTCACCATACACCCGCCCATCTATCCCGGCCCACGAGGATTCAATACCAAACAGCTCCTCGAGCAATCTCGCGAGCAGATACAATCTGTGTTGCCGCATCGCGGAGATGTGGCAACACGAGAGTAATGACTATAACCGGCTCGTCAGCGCAGGTACAGGTTGGAATTGCGTTCCCTGCCTATAGTCGTTTCCGGGCCGTGACCGGGATACACGATTGTGCTGTCAGGCAGCGGCATCAGTTTTTCTCGTATGCCGGTGAGCAGCTGGGTCATGCTGCCTCCTGGCAGGTCTGTCCGGCCTATGCTGCCGGCAAAAAGGACATCTCCGGCTAACAGAAACCCGTCTTTCTCGTCATACAGCACTATGCCGCCAGGCGAGTGTCCCGGCACATGCAGCACCTTCAGCTCTCCGTTGCCGATGTGTATTATGTCGCCGTCGCTCAGGTAATGGGTAATGTGCACGCCCTCCGCCTGTTTCGTCAGGCCGAACATTTCCGCCTGACGGTCTATGCGCTCGCCAAGCACCTCGTCTGCAGGGTGTGCTTCAACCTTGACACCATACTTGTTGCTCACATAGTTGTCACCGATAGCATGGTCTATGTGCATGTGAGTATTGAGCAAGTGAGTGACAGTCAGCCTCTCGCGTGCAATGAAATTGTCAAGAGCGTCAAACTCTTCTGGAAGGGTCATTCCAGGGTCAATAATTGCACACTCACGTGTCTCCTCGTCATATACGACGTATGTGTTAATCCCGAAAAGGGCCAATTCAAATCTTGCTACTTTCATCTTATCCTGTTGTCTGCCAGCATTAGAATGTCATTTCGCTGGCGTGTATATCAACTTCTTTGTCCTGAAAAACGGCTCATCAAACCACTTTGATATTTCTACAGCCTCACTTGGCGGCAACCCTTTCAGCTCACCAGTCACATCGCCGCCCTTCAGCGTAATCAGGCCGTTGGGGACTGCATTGATGCCCTTATCCGCAAAATTGCGGCGAACCAGCTTCATCAGTTCATTTTGAGGCATGACAGCACGGCTAACAACAAAGTCGAACTTGTCATGGCACTCGCCTATGTCACCATGCTGAAAGGTCACGTTGTCAAGACCGCACTCACGCGCCACCTCCGTAGCGACGCGGATTTTCTTGCCAATGCGGTCTATCAGGTGGAAATGCACCTGCGGGAACATGACCGCAAGAGGCAACCCCGGCAGCCCGCCGCCTGTACCGAGATCCAACACTCGGCTATTGGGCGCGAAGTTGAGGAACTTGGCTATTGCGAGCGAGTGCAGCAGGTGGTGCGTCTCGAGATTGTCGATGTCCTGGCGCGAAATGACATTTATGCGGCTGTTCCATTCCGGGTACAGACGCATCATGATGTCAAACTGGCTACGTTGCTCCACAGTCAATTGCGGAAAATATTTCTCTATTGTCGATGCCATAGCTGTCTATTTCTCCTGCAAAATTAGTCAAAATCCCCGATATACAGCGGCTTTGTCTGTTCTGCGCACGCTCATTGTCCGATATGACAATATGGATGTCCGATGCTGCTATGCTGAAATCGCCGGCATTGCCTAATTTTGCAATGTGGTTAGCAGGAACTGCCACATATCTCTCCTCTCCCATAACCTGAGAAAATCGGGTGTAATTAATTAAAGAAACCGCAGATGGTGCCACTATGCACATAGAGCGAAAATCGCAATAAAATCGGCGATAA
>DHKE01000044.1:0-841 GCA_002404675.1 Porphyromonadaceae bacterium UBA4702
TACGTCAACAACGACGACAAGCAGATCAAGATAGACAACCTCTACCGGCAGCGCGAGTTCTACTTCTCGACCTCCAACGTGTACACCATCTTCCCGTGGTGGCACGTCTCGGCGGGCTACGATTTCCTGTGGAACACGCTCAACGCCGACGTGTACGGATTTGCCAAGCCTGACCGCTACACCAACATGCTGGCGGCTGCGACGGCGGTTGACCTGAACCGGTTCGCATTCCAAGGCAGCGTGCTGGCGACGTTCATCCACGACCGCCTGAAAGGACAGGAAGCTCCGGCTGACAAGCATGTACTCACCCCAGCGGCTTTCGCCTCGTACGCCCTCACCCCGGGCAGGGAGCTGTCGGTAAGGGCATTCTTCAAGCAGTCGTTCCGCATGCCGACGTTCAATGACCTGTACTACGCCGACATGGGCAACTCCAAGCTCGAGCCCGAGCGTGTGACGCAGTACAACATCGGGCTGCTGCTCGACCGCAAGTCCTCGGGCTTCGTCTCCGCGCTGCGGGCCAGCTGCGACGTATACTACAACCACGTCAAGGACAAAATCGTGGCATACCCCAAGGGGCAGCAGTTCCGCTGGACAATGCTCAATCTGGGCAGGGTGGACATACGCGGCATCGACGTGACCGCGCTGATGACCGTCAACCCCGCACGCGAGCTGTACCTGACGCTACGCGCACAGTACACCTTCCAGCGGGCGATAGACGTGACTGACCCCTCGGACAACTATTACCGCGACCAGATACCCTACATACCGCGCAATTCCGGCTCGGCGGTGTTCAACGCCACCTGGAGGCAGTGGAACCTCAACTACAGCTTCATCTACGTGG
>DHKE01000044.1:877-30212 GCA_002404675.1 Porphyromonadaceae bacterium UBA4702
CGCTACAACCAGCAGGAGAACATACGGTACAACTATACGCAGCCGTGGTACACCAGCGACGTGTCCGTAAGCCGCGACTTCCGCATCGGCCGCGTGTCGATGCGTGCCCTGCTCGAGGTCAACAACCTCTTCAGCCAGGACTATGACGTGATATTGAACTACCCGATGCCAAAGCGCAACTACCGCATCACGCTTACCGTCGAAATATGATGAAACGCACCCGCTCATACATTGCCATGCTACTGACGCTGCTCGTGGCGGCAGCAGCGCACTCGTGCCGCGAGGACGAACTGGTAGTCCCGACGGAGTATGAAATCATCGGCGACGAGAACCCTGGCAGCGAGATACGAGGGCTGTACCTCGTCAACGAGGGCAACATGGGGTCAAACAAGTGCACCATAGACTTTTACGACTACTACACCGGTCTGTACTCGCGCAACTTCTACTCCGAAAAGAACCCCAATGTCATCAAGGAGCTCGGCGACGTGGGCAACGACATAGGCATCTACGGCTCGAAGCTGTATGTGGTGGTCAACTGCTCGCACAAGGTCGAGGTCATGGACGCGCACACTGGCATACGCATCGGGCAGGTGGACATACCCAACTGCCGCTATGTGCGCTTCTACCGCGGCAAGGCATACGTCAGCTCATACGTCGGCCCGGTGCTGATAGACCCCAACGCCCCGAAAGGCGCGGTATACGAAGTCGATACGCTCTCGCTCGCCGTGACACGCAAGGTCAGCGTGGGCTACCAGCCGGAGGAGATGGAGATAGTGGACGACTACATGTATGTAGCCAACTCCGGCGGCTACCGCGCCCCGAACTATGACAACACCGTGTCGGTAATACAGATGGTCGATTTCAAGCAGGTGCAGCAGATACCCGTTGACATCAACCTGCACCGCGTCAAGAAAGACCAGTACAAGCAGCTGTGGGTCTCCTCACGCGGCGACTACCAGACACGCCCCTCGCGCTTGTACGTCCTCGCCAAAAAGCCTGGATACAACCAGATGGAAGTCGCCGACATGATACCCGTGGCCTGCTCAAACATGGCTGTCCACGGCGACTCGCTGTACTACTACGCCACAGAGTGGAACAACTACACCGCCTCCAACACCATCTCATACGGCATCATCGACATCCGCACTCACAAGGTGGTATCGACCAACTTCATCACCGACGGCTCGGAGCGCGAGATAACCATACCCTACGGCATCGCCGTGCATCCCGAGACCGGCGACATTTTCGTCACCGATGCCAAAAACTACGTCAGCAGCGGCACGCTCTACTGCTTTGACAAGCACGGCAAGAAGAAATGGAGCGTGCGTACCGGCGACATCCCGGCTCACATAACATTCCTGAAGCGATGAAAAAGGGCTTACTGACATACGGCACGCTGGCTGCGGCAATGCTCCTGACCGGCTGCACCGCCGACATCCCGATGGTCAACCTCGGCATCGACGACGCTTACTTCATCCCACGCATGTCGAAGCTGCCGCTGCACGCCGCTCTCACCGGCGACCAGTACCGCTGGACGGTGAACGGAGAGGTCGTCTCGGAAACAGACTCCTACATATTCATCGCAGCCGAGGAAGGTGTCTATGACTTGACATTCGACATCATAGACCCCGACACGCCCTACCACTTCGACTTCAAGGTGACGGTGATGCACGAGGATGTGGAATACAGCCCTTACATCACGCGGGTATACGAGTACTGCCCAGCACCGGGGCAGTTCGTCAACGAGATGCCGAAATACGAGGAGGGCGACACATACGCCGACATATTGCAGAAGGCGGAGGAGAGCATCTCCGGCACCAACGACGTGCTTGTCTCCCTGGGCGGATACGGCGGCTTCATCACCTTCGGCTTCGACCATTCGGTCATGAACGTGCCGGGCGAGAAGGACTTCCGCATCTGGGGCAACGCCTTCTACGAGCTGACCAACCCCGACAGCCGCGGCGGCTCTGCCGAGCCGGGAATTGTCATGGTGAGCTACGACGAGAACTGCAACGGACTGCCCGACGACCCATGGTACGAGCTTGCCGGCAGCGAATACTACAAACCCTCCACGCGCCACGCCTACGGCATCACATATCACCGTCCTGACCCGGCGAGGCCGGTTGAGAGCGACGAGACGGGCTTCCTCGACGATGTATACTACATCGCATGGGACGACACTGACGGCACTCACGGCTATCTGGCAAAAAACATTTACCACGACCAGGACTACTTCCCGAAATGGGTCACCGGCGACGAGCTGTCGTTCACCGGCACGCTGCTCCCCAAAAACGCCATCGACGAGAGCGGCGAGGGCCGGTACTATGTGCTGTACAGCTACGACTGGGGATATGTGGACAACCACCCCAACGACTATGCCGACCTCAACAGCTTCGACATATCATGGGCCGTTGACAGCCAGGGCAACCCCGTGCATCTGCCGGCGATAGACTTCGTGCGCGTCTATACCGGTGTGAACCAATACTGCGGCTGGCTGGGCGAGACCTCCACAGAGCTGTGCCGCGCCCGCGACCTGCACATCGCCGAGCCGGGAATCCCCCTGCCCGACCCTAAACCGAGAAAACAATAAAACCAAATATATGAAAGCAAGAAGGTTACTACTGCCGGCGATAGCCGGATTGACAACCCTGTCGGCACAAGCGTTTGTCGTCGACTGGGACCAGATTGTTTACTGGGCCGGCAGCGGCCCGAACAGAGCCGCGCTTGTGGTGCAATTTCTCGACAACGGCCCGAAAGAGGCATACGTGTGGGGCTACCGCTGGGAAGACGGCGAGGAGCCATCGGGCGAGGACATGTTCCGCGCAATAGCAACGGCATCGCCAGACCTGACACTATTCACGCAGTACACCGGCTGGATGGGCAACACCGTCTGCGGCATCGGCTACTCACAAAACCATGTCATATCAGACTTCCTCGAGTTTGACTTCGACAGCGCACGGGAAGACCCCAACATCAGCTTCAACTGGTTCTCTGCCAACACTGCACTCGGACAAACCGATGTGCCGGGCTGGGAAACACAGCAGCTGTGCGATGACGCCATCGCTGCCTCCAAGGAGACACATATCCTCGACCACCCCATCAACGCCCGCGTATACGGTTATGCGTGCTACGACTACGACTGGTGGCAGCCCTACGACCGCACCGACCCTGACAACCAGCGGTGGAACGCAGGCTGGTACAAGGGCTACTGGTCTTACTGGGTAGGGGAGGCCGACTCCGAGTCATTCTCATACTCCGGACTGGGCATGACCTCGCGCAAGCTCGAAAACGGCGCAGTGGACGGCTGGCGTTACCAGCTGCTCGACGGCCCGGTAGGCAAGCCGCAGCAGGACGGCCGCAAATACATTGACGGAACTACCGGTGCGTCAGAGGACTGGCACGAGACACTCAACTACAAGCACTTCCTCGGCACAGGCATAGACACAGCCGCTGCCGACGACAACCAGCCCGTCACCATTTACAACATGCAGGGCATCAAGCTGGCTGAAATGCCCGCCGACACCCCGACTGCTGACATCCGCGCCAAACTCGGCAAGGGCCTGTACATAATACGCAGCGGCAACAAGTCGAAAACCATCGCAATCAACTGAACTAACAAAATCAACTAACAATAACCGAACAGCATGAACAAAACATTACTTACAGCCCTGCTGTCGCTCGCTTTTGTACCTGCAGCATACGCAGAGGGCGAGACTGAAACGGACTACACCAAGGGCGTTTTCATCGTCAACGAGGGCTGGTACGGACAAGAGAACTCAACTGTCAACTACCTCCTCCCCGACGAGGACGACAACAACTGCTGGCAATACCGGGTCATCCAAACCGTGAACGCGGGCAAGGAACTCGGTTGCACCAACCAGTACGGCGCAATCTGGAACGGCCGCTTCTATTTCATCGCCAAGCAGGAGAAAGACCCCGGGGCATCTGTCACCGGCGGCCGCATCACCGTGGCTGACGCCAAAACCATGAAGCTCATTTACCAGAACACGGTGATAGACCCCTCCGGAGCCCAATGCGACGGCCGTGGATTTGTCGGCGTTGACGAGCACAAGGGATACATCTCCTCGAGCAACGGCATCTGGATTTTCAACCTCGACATGAATGAAGTGACACGCCGCGTGGAGGGTACAGAATCTGGATCAAGTTCGCTATATACCGGCCAGACCGGAACAATGGTACGCGCAGGCGAATATGTGTTTGCCGCACACCAGCAGAACGGCCTGCTCGTTATAGACCCGACCGCTGACAGGGTGGTGAAAACGATCTCTATGTCTATCGTTGCCGATGGCGCAGGCATAGGCTCGGTAGTTGTGGCAAAGGACGGCTCTGTATGGGCAAGCGTGGCTCAGAGCACAGCCGGCGATGGCGGAACGGCCCCCTACTTAGTCCGCGTTGACCCCAACACCCTCGAGGCAGAAGTCGTTGCAATAACCGACGGCTCTTATTCTCCGGCCAACTCCTGGTATGCCTGGACCCCCGATGGCCTGTGCGCCTCATACCAAAACAACGTCCTGTACTGGAACGGCGGCGAAAACAGCTGGTTCTCAAACTCGATGATTTTCAAGTTCGATGTAGACACACGCACAACGACCAAGATAATCGACCTCAGCGAAGAGGGCGAGGGCTGGCTGCTCTACGGCTGCTCGATGCGCGTGCACCCGCAGACTGACGAGCTCTACATGTCGCTTTACAAATCATTCGGAGACCCGACATACATCACCCGCCGCTATGACGCCAACGGCAACAAGGTGCGAGACTATGCCATGGAGTCACACTACTGGTTCCCCTCGCTGCCAGTATTCCCCCTTTCCCCGGACAACGTGCCCGGCACCAGCGTGTCTGTTTCCGCTCCTGATGCCGACAACAACATCGCTATCCGCGTCGAGAACGGCTGCGTTTACGCTGACGGCTGCGATGACCTGAACGTCTTCACTCTCGACGGACGGCAGATGCCCTCCCAGAACCTCGCGCCCGGCATCTACATAGTACGCGCCGGCAACGTGACCAAGAAAATCAAGATCTGAAAAACAGCAGAACCGCTGCAAATACGCTTTGATGAAGGTGTGTCAAAATGCGCAGACTGCGTATGATTGGGGCGACAAGGTAGGGACACGGCGTGCCGTGTCCGCAACCAAATCGTTACATATCAATCGATTGTGTTCGCCACCCTTCGGACACGGCACGCCGTGTCCCTACCAAGCTGCGCATAAAAAAGTTGTGCACCTATTTTGATACGCCCTCATCAAAGCGGCATCACAGCAAACTATGAAAAAACACACAACGAAAGTATAATCAACAATTAAACAATCAACCAAGTATGAAAAAACTATTCTTCTGCCTTGGGTTGTTGCTCTCGATATGCGCCATCGGTGCCGTCGGCGCAATCACCAAAGGCGACAAGAAAGTGATGCGTGTGCCGCGCACCGTGCAAGGCATCGGGTACACGCCAAAAGCAGACCCCGGCATTGAAGTCGAATATGTAGACGAGCCGGAAGCGCTGCTCACTGACTGCAATGCCGAATATACAGAGACTGACGCTACCGTAGCCGATGACGGCTCTTTCTCTGCCACATTCCCCGCCCTCAGCGGCTCGACCTACGAGGTCGCACTGGCTGCAAACATCCAGGAGGCTGACTACACGTCTGACGCCGTGAGCCTCCAGGTCGCAGCTTCCGCACCGTTCCGTTTCGCGCAGAGCGAATACGACGCACACTTTGACGAGAGCTTCACTCCCGAGCTCGTATTCGACACCGACGAGCACACGCTCAGCGATGTCGAGTTCACAAGCAGCAACACCGACGTTGCCTCTGTGAACAAGCGAACCGGCAAGGTGACGGTAAAGCGCACTGCCGGTGATGCCGTCATCACGGCACAGCTCAAGACCGACAACAGCATCAAGGGTGAAATCACAGTCCACGCTGCTCTCCGCAACGCAGTGCAAGACATCGTGCTCGGCGACGGTACAAAGACAATCACCATGACATATCTGGACATCCTCGCGCTCGCCCCGACCGTCGTGCCCGAGAACGCGGACGTTAAGTCTTACGACATAGCTATTTCGAACACTGACATTGCGACGACTCACTCTGTACGCGCATTCAACCCCTCACGCCAGTACTACGAGCTTATTACGCACCAGGTGGGCGAATGTGACGTGACCTTCAAGGCTCAGGACGGCAGCGGCGTGGAAAGCACTTACCACATCATCGTTGCCGAACCCGACCGCACCCCGCTGGCTGACAATTACCAAGACGGAACGTTCTGGCTCAACGAGGAGTGGTTCGGCCATACCAACGGCTCTGTAAACTACATCACGAAGGACAAGGACATCAAATACCGCGTCTACGAGAGCCAGAACCCCTACCAGTCATTCGGCGCGACCTCGCAGTACGGCATCATCTACGGCGGCAAGCTCATCGTCATGTCAAAGCAGCATGACGACGGCGGCGACCCGCGTCAGGGCGGCGGACGCGTAGTGGTGGCTGATGCCAAGACCCTCAAGAAACTCGCCTCATTTGACTACATCGGCGCTGACACCAGGCCGAGCAGCAGCCCCGACGGAAAGGGCGACGGCGACGGACGCGCTTGCGTAGGCGTGAACGAGAACAAGGTTTACATCGGCACTACCGACGGCATCCAGACGCTTGACCTCAACACGCTGACCCTCGGCGGCCTCGTCTCCGGCATACCCTCCGGCGAAAACGCTTACGCCGGCCAGATCGGCGACATGGTCGCTGCCGGCAACTATGTTTTCGCAATCCAGCAGGACACCGGCGTGCATGTCATCGATGCTGCTACCGACGCTGTCGTCAAGACATTCCCCGCAACTGCGACTGAAGGCGGCGTGACTGCAATCGGAGCGCCGCAGGGCATCACGCAGTCAATGGACGGAAACGTATGGGTCGCCACTACTTCGGGCGGAAACGGCATGTTCTGCTGCATCGACCCCGCAACTCTCGAAATCACCCAGCAGGTACAGCTCCCCACTGGCATCAGAGTGACTTGCGGCTGGGGCGCATGGCGTTCTACCAACTTCCAGGGCGCGAAGAATGAGAACGCTCTCTGGTTCGACGCCGGCGTCGAGGCTTCCATCGTATCCGGCAACTCCGGATACTACAAGTGGGTCATCGGAACGGACATCAGCACGATACAGCCCGTATATGTCTTCCCGAAAGACCTCCAGGGTGTGGACAACAAGACATTCCAGGCCCCGTATGCGACAGTGCGCTATGACGACCGTTCCAACGAGCTGCTCATCGCTGCCACCCATGGCGCTTCGTCTGCATACCGCAACACCTGGCTGCACTTCGTCAACTGCCAGACTGGAGAAATCAGCAAGACCATCGAGATGAAGAAGTACTACTGGTTCCCTGCCCTCCCAATATTCCCCGACAAGTACGCCCCCGAGTTCGGCGACATCGAGACCATCGACATCCGCTACATCGAGGGACAGACCCCGGAGGCCAAGACTATCGACCTGACAGACCTCGTGACAGACCGCGACAACATCGCTGCCAACATCCGCCTCTCTATCGTCAGCGAGGAGAGCGGCATCTATGAGGCTGCACTCAACGGCAAGACACTCACGGTGACTGCCAAGCCAGGACAGTTCGGCATGGAGTCTATCACTCTCAAGGCTGAGTCCAACGGCGTTGTGACCACTGTTGACATCCCCGTCAACATCGAGCTCATCTCCGGCGTTGACAATGCCTATACCGACAACGGCATCATCACAGTGTCAGGCCACACTGTCCGCGTCCTCAACATGGAGGGCACCGACTTCGTGGTTTACGACATGAGCGGCCGCGCTGTCAGTGCGTTCAACGCCAACAGCAACGACGCGCGTGTACGCCTGACCGTACCTGACGGCATCTACATCATCTGCTCTGCCGACGGCAAGCGCAAGGTGAAAGCCGCTGTTTACTAAGAAAACTCCATTCATTAATCATTGACAAGGGTTGTCGGATCCGGGTTAACGCCCGAGTCCGGCAATTCTTCCCATAAAAAACACACCTCATTTTATATGAAAAAACAATTACTCATCACAGCCCTGCTGTCGCTCGCCTTTGCACCTGCAGCATACGCAGACGACGAGACTGAAATAGACTACACCAAGGGCGTTTTCATCGTCAACGAGGACTGGTACGGACACCAGAACTCCACGGTCAACTACCTCCTCCCCGATGAGGAGGACGGCGACTGCTGGCACTACCGTGTCATACAGGCTGAAAACCCAGGCAAGGAACTCGGCTGCACCAACCAGTACGGCGCAATCTGGGACGGCCGCTTCTACCTCATCGCCAAACAGGAGAAAGACCCGGGAGCGACTGTCACCGGAGGCCGCATCACTGTGGCAGACGCCAAAACCATGAAGATACTGTACCAGAACACGGTCATCGACCCCTCGGGCAAGCAGTGCGACGGACGCGGCTTCCTCGGCGTTGACGCGCACAAGGGCTACATCTCCTCAAGCAACGGCATCTGGATCTTCGACCTTGACAACTATGAGGTGAAAGGTATCGTAGAGGGTACGGGAAACCCGAATGCCGGCGACGACAAGCCAAACACCGACCCCTCCGGCTCGCTGTACAAGGGGCAGACCGGCTCGATGGTGCGTGCCGGCAACCGCGTGTTCGCCGCCCACCAGCAGTATGGGCTGCTCGTCATCGACCCTGCGGCCGACAAGGTGACAGACGTAATCCCGATGACCATGGTCTCAGAGGAAGCCGGCATCGGCTCGGTGGTTGTGGCCAAAGACGGCTCAGTATGGGCAAGCGTGGCAAAGGACACCAAGGGGGACGGCTCGGCTCTCCCCTACATAGTCCGCGTTGACCCTGGCACCCTCGAGACGGAAGTAGTCCCCGTGGGCGATGGCCTGTATCCTCCTGCCAACTCGTGGTACGCCTGGACACCCGACGGGCTGTGCGCCTCGTACCGCACCAATTCACTGTACTGGAACGGCGGCAAGAACAGCTGGTTCTCAAGCTCGACGATATTCAAGTTTGACATAGACACGCGCACGACAACCAAGATAATCGACCTGTCAGAAGACGAGGAGAACTGGAAGCTGTACGGCTGCTCGATGCGCGTTCACCCGCAGACCGACGAGCTGTATGTCTCGCTCTACCACATATTCCAAGACCCGACGTACATCACCCGCCGATATGACGCTGACGGCAACAAGCTGCGCGACTATGCCATGATTTCCAACTATTGGTTCCCCTCGCTGCCAGTCTTCCCTCTCGCCCCGGACAATTACTCCAACGCCGGTGTCTCAGCTCCTGATGCAGACCGCGACATAGACATCCGCGTCGAAAACGGCTGCGTGTATGCCGACGGCTGCTCTGACCTGCGCGTTTACACCCTCGACGGACGGCAGATGCCCTCGCAGAACCTCGCGCCGGGCATCTACATAGTACGTGCTGGCAACGTTACCAAGAAAATCAAGATATAAGCACATATCCGCCCAAGCATAAATGCGGCCGGGAACCTCCGGCTGCATTTTATGTATCCCATCACTTGCCGCAACGCGGATAAATGACTATATTTGCAGCATATACGGCGGAATGAACGCCAGCAATGCAATGGACGAAGCGAAGATTGACGCATCGATAGTCACATACCATACCGCTGACGACGAGCTGCGCACCTGCCTCGACGCGCTGCTTGCCTCGCCCTGCATCCGCATCGTGCACATCATAGACAACTCCTCCGACAGCGCGACGGAAAAGCTCGCGGCCCAATACGCGCCTCGCGTCACATACACGCCCCACCCCAACACCGGCTACGGCGATGCGCACAACGTGGCTCTGCGCCGCACTCTCGACACAGGAACGCCCTACCACCTCGTCATCAACAGTGACGTGTATTTCACGGCAGGGACGCTCGAGAGATGCCTCGCCTACATGGACGCGCACCCCGAAGCGGGGCAACTGATACCGCACACCATATTCCCCGACGGACACGAACAGCATGTGTGCCACCCGCTGCCCACCCCCCTCGACATGCTGATGCGCGGCTTCCTGCCCCAAAGGTGGCTCGCGTCACGCCGCCGCAGGTACGACCTCATAGACCGCGACCCGGCACAGGTCATCAACCCGCCGTACCACCACGGCTGCTTCATGCTCCTGCGCACAGAGGCACTGCGTACCGCCGGACTGTTCGACCCCCGATACTTCATGTATCCCGAGGACATCGACCTTACCAGACGCTTACACCGCCATTGCCGCACAGTCTACTACCCTGAAGCAACGATAGTCCATGCACACCGAGCCGAGTCCAAGACCTCGTGGCGTATGCGCAAGATACACATAATCAACATGTTGAAGTATTTTTACAAGTGGGGATTCTGGTTCGATGCAGAGCGGCGCAAGTTCAACAGCCAGCTGAAGCGTGAAATCAGAGAGCAAAAAAACACGAAATAATTTGCAAAATCCGCCAGAAGGCACTAACTTTGCAGTCGCAAACGGAAAGCGCGTCACCAAGGCGCAGCGATTCAGGTCTCATAGCTCAGTTGGTTAGAGCACCTGACTCATAATCAGGGAGTCCTAGGTTCAAGCCCTAGTGGGACCACTACCTAAATACAACCTTTATGACAGACATCTGCATCGTTGCAGGTGTCTTGTCTTTTATACCACTGGCGGTCACGACTTTAGCCCCATGCGGTTGTGCTGTCGTTGAAGCGACAATCATACGTGGCCTGTGCTTTTTGACACAAACTCCTTTTCTGTCGGGGATAATGCAAGAACCAATAGAAAAGACAGAGGGGATGCGCATTACAGCGCACCCCCGGTCGGTATATAGGGTCAATCAATAAGGTCGCTGTTGTTACGGCATAACAACTTTCGTCACCTTGCCGCCCTGACGCATCAGGCAGATGCCGTGCTCGGGACGGGCTGTACGCACGCCCTGGAGAGTGTAGTACTCTGCTTCGGCAGTGTCAGCTGCAATGCCCTCCACACCGCTGCCGTTGGGATCGGCCTCTATCTTGAGGAACTGCTTCCAGCCTTCGGCTGCGCGGTAGTCCTCAATCTTGTCTGAGGGTACATAAAGTGTGGCTGTCTCGTAAATAGGCTGGGCGAAAGTCACGCCAGTCGGCGGTGTCTGCGGCTTGCAAGTCACCTTGGTTATGGCGTTGCAGTACTCAAACACGTTCTCGCCGAATGTCTCAACATCCTTGCTGACAGTGAACTCGGTCAGGCCCATGCAGTATTTGAAGCACTCGTCGCCGATGTTCTTGATGCCGTCAGGCACAGTGTATGAAGGCATGGCAGCGCAAGCGAAGAACGTTGAGCCGGGGAGGTGGTCAAGGCCTTCGGGGAGAGTGGCGTTGGTCAGCACGTTGCATGAAGCGAACACGCCGTCGCCGAGGTTAGTGACGCTGTTGGGGATAACAACGTTGTTGATTGCGATGCAACGGGCCAGTGCGTACTTGTCAATGGTCTGGACGCCGTCAGGAATGGTAATCTCCGGCAGAGCTTGGCACTCGTAGAAGGCATATTCGCCTATTGACTTGATGGTAGTCGGCAGTGTCAGTGACTCCATGGCAACGCAGCCGCTGAACAGCCCCTTCGGTATTATTTCGATGCCCTCGCCCAGTGTGGCAGTCTCCATGGCCTTGCAGTCCTGGAATGTCTCCTCGCCGATGGCCTTGCAAGTGCCGGGGATGTTGATAGCCTCAATGTTGGCGTTGCAGAATGCGTTGGCTTCTATCTCCTCGAGGCCTGCGGGCAGTTCGAGTTTGTCAATGACAGTGCCCCAAAAGGAGTATGTGCGGATTTTGCGGATAGTAGAGGGGAGGGTGACGGATTTCAGGCCGACAGCCTCATCGTCAAAGCAGAACTTGCCTATCTCGACTACAGTGTAGTCAACGCCTTCGTATTTCACGGTCTCGGGGACAACCACGTCGCCGCTGTAGGGAGCGGGCTCGGGGTCGGCGAGGTACTCGTATGCGAAGCGTACAGTGCGGTCTGCCTTGGAGATGATCTCATAGTAGCAGTTGCCGATGTAGAACGTACCCTCGTTAGCGTCGGCAGCGCGTGCGATCTTTGCCTCCGCCGGCACTGCGGAAGCGGCAAGCGACATCATCGCGCCCATAGCCAGGACACATGCCGATGCACAGGTGATTTTGCGTAAAAGTGCAATCATAGACTGATTATTTTATGTTGTATATTTCTGTCTGAGAAGTCGTTTTTCACGCCGCAAAGTTACAAAATAATCCCACGCACGGCAACAATTCTGCAAAAATATGAGGGAACGGAAATGATTTCCGCCCCTCTGTGTATAGGCCGCGCATATTTACGCGGGGTTAAAGCTCTATGTATCGGCTTATTTCACAACGGTCTTGAAGGTCGCGTTGCTGAGGCGCACGATGTATACGCCGGGAACTGCGGCTATGCGCTGTGTTCCGTCTACAGTGCCTGTTGCGATGACTGCGCCAGCCATGTCAGCTACCTGGTATGGCATCGCAGACTCTGCCGAGACGACGACCTCTCCCCTGCCGCCGATGACGCTGCTGAGGGTTGCGGTCACGCCGTCAACGCCGGCGAGTGTAAGCTGGTACTGTGCCTCCTCCGAAGAGCCGGTAGCATAGTTGGCCTTGATGCCGAAGGTGTGAGAGCCGTTCTGAAGACCCTTGATGGTCATGGTCGGCTTCTCGGTGTTGCCGTAGTGCGAAGCATCGAGCGACACGTCATAGCTGTTGACGAAACCGAGTGTCTGCGATGTCATCTCGTCGGCCGGGGCGATGTGGATGTCGTCCACCTGTGCCACGAAACCGTCTTGCGTGACGCACTGCACTGCCAGGCGCGCATCCATGTTGTGGTATGCCGACAGGTCTACCTGATACTGCGTCCACTGGTTGTAAGGCACGACCACCTCGTCAACAAGTACGAAGTCGTCAGGCTCTGTGCTGCCGTCGGAGATGAGTATGCGGAGTGTCTCAGGAAATGTCGGGTATCCCTTGGCAGTCATGTCAAAGCGGTAGCCGTCATAGAGGCGGACAACGGGCGAGATGAGCCACTTGTCAGCCTGGAGGCCTTGCGGGCCCATGAATGCGACATACTTGTTGCCGTCAGGAGCGAGGAACGCGCCGTCGTCAGCCAGCGATGGGCGTGTAGCCAGCGGGTTGAACACCAGCGGCGGGACAGACTTGGGAGCGCTTGACAGCGAACAGCCGGGGTAGTTGATTTCGTTGCCGTTGAACGAGATGGGGTAAGACACCTGATGCTCGCCGTTGAAGTTGAGCGTCGTCCAGCCGCCGAAGCTGTCGGTGGCGAAATCGTCATAGTCCTCGAAGCTGTCGGTGAAGCCGAGGTCGCGGTTCCAGTTGAGCACGACGGTGTGCGAGCCGTCAGCCTCCTCCGTGGTGTCGGCGGTGATGTTGAACGGCTTGACGATAGTCTCCTTGAGCTGCATGTCAGCCGTAGCGTCGCTGGAAAGGTCGAGTGTGATAGAGGCGAGGTCGTAGCCGTCGATGTCGGCAGACACCTCATACTGTCCCTTGGGCAGGGAGATGATCGAGGCCTTGCCGTCAGTAATGGCGGCGAAGTAACCGCCTTCCGGGCCGTCAAAGGCGATGCCGGCGCCCTCGAGCGAGCGTCCGTTGTTGGCAGTCACGTTGACAGTGGCAGAGGCATAGTTGTCGTTGCTTACGGTCACAGAAGCCTCGGTGGTGGCAGAAGAGCCGGTCAGGCATACAGCCTGTACGCCCACAGTGTGCTGTCCCTCGGAGACGTCGTCGATTGAGTACGAATACTCCGTGGTCTCAGCAATCTTATTGCCATCGAGGTAGATGTAGAACTTCTCGTTGGGATTGGCGGGGGAATGAGCCGGCACACGGCGCGACTTGCCCTGCGCCGCCATGTTGATGCGGCCCACGAAAATGTCGTCGAGCATCGTCATGACCGCGCCGTTGCGGCTGGTGCAGTTGAAGCCGATCTTGACGATCTGGCCGGCATAGTCAGCCAGAGAGATGATGACCTCTTCCCAATCCTCGTAGCCGGGCGAGAGGTAGTTGCCAGCGGAGATGGTGGTGAAGTCAGCCGGCTGGGGGTTCTCGGCAGTGGTAATGCCCACCTTGATGCGGGCGTCGCCCACATCGGCGCGGCGCATATAGAAGCGCAAGTAGTTGTCGTCGCCCACAGTGATCTGCGGCGAGATGAGCCAGTCGTTGTTGTTGCCGTTGTTAGGCTGCAGGAACGCGGCATACTGGCGGCCGGAGCGGGGGGTCATGGTGTAATAGTACTGCACATCCCACGCCGGCACGACTGCCCATGGGTTAACTATTGTAATGTACTGCGTCTTGCCCGAGTTGGGATACTCGCCCTCCATGACAACCGCCGGCACGCCGTCCTTGTCGATGCCGGTCCAGGGCTGCGGGTCGATGGTGAAAGCGTCATAGCTCTCGAAATCGTCCTCAAAGATGGCAAGCTCCTTGTTCCACTCCATGTCGATGGCGTTTAGGCCGTCATACACATCGTGGCTTACCACGGCGTGGAGCGAATACGGGTCGGTGATGTCCTCCTCGAGCGCGATGTCGAGGGTCTTGTCGCCGTCCATGTCGAAAGTCGCGGTGTAGGTGCGCAGCCCGGTGAGGGCAATGCGGATAGTGTGGCTGCCGGGATAGGTCATGACTGACGAATGTCCGGAAGCGTCAAGCACGGTCTCCGCCGTGCTGTAGTCCATGTCGTAGGCGTTGGTGTGCAGCGTGTAGTGCACACCCTCCATGGATACGCCGATAGAGTTGGTCACATTGATGTCAAGGCGTTTGTCACGCGACTGCGCAAAGGCTGCGGTCGCAATCATCGCGGTGACGAGTGATACTGACAATAGTCTTTTCATAAAGGGTTGTTATGTATGCTGTTATTTATGGTTTTGTTCATTTCCAAAGAGCCAGCTGTCTCACAGGCTGACCTGCTTGGCAAGATGAGTTATTGACTTGTGTTACAAAGCGGCGAGGAGATGAGAGAGCGCGGGCAGTCCGGGACATGTCTCGGGGACGGGCATGTCCCGGCCTGTCGTTTCATTTTATTTCTTGACGAAGCGTACCGAAGAATTGCCCTCGGCTGCCTCGACACGCAGTATGTAGATGCCCTCGGCGAGGTCGGCGATGCTGATGCTGTCGCCAGCTGCGCTGCCGCAGAGCATTCCGTTCATAGAATAGATGGCGAGACGCACGTCTGTCGCGCCCTCGACGGCTATCATGTCGCCGGAGATGCGCACGTTGCAGCTGTCGGCGCTGACACCCTCTACGCCCTGCTGGGCAGATGGGGTGAGGACGACAGATGCCTGCACGCTGCCATCGGCAAACGATGCGGTAGAGGTGTACTCGTTGTAGCCCTCGGCGGTGACATTCACGTCATAGTCCTTGTCGCTCTGGAACACCACTATTGAGAACGCGCCGTCAGCGCCGGTCACGCCGCGATATTCCACTTCGCCTGATGTCAGGACTACATCCGCCCCCTCGACAGGCTGGCTGTCCTCTGACGAAACGACTGTTCCGGCGTAGGAAGAGGGGGTGTTCTCAACGGTGAACACTGTCTGCGCGAACATGCTCGACTGGTTGTATGCAGTCTCGGAGAGCTCGTCGCTGTCAGTCGCACGCATTATGGCGCGTGAGGACAGGCTTGCATCGCCCACATACTGGCAGATGTATGACCAGTTGCCGAACTCGGCCAGAACATCTACGAGGATGTTGCCGCCAGTGTAGGTATAAGGCACGGTCAGCTCCACTTTCAGTATCGGAGCGGCAGTGTCCTTCTCGCCGCCCTGCGGCTCGGTGTATGACGGGGTGGAATATACCACCATTTCGGGCAGTATCTCGACAGCCTGGCCTGGGGTAATCGATGAGAGTTCAGTCGGGGTTATGGCCACACGGTATTTGCCGGAGAACTTCTTGCTGCTGTCCATCCAGCCGTTGAAGGCGATGCCGGTCAGCTTGGCGCCTGGGGTGATGCCGTACTGTGCCAGGTACTCCTGCGTGAACACGAGCTGGCTCTCGGCTTTCTTGTAGTAGTTGCACAGCGGAGTGGTGTATGTGTTGCGGTCGCCGGCAGCGATTGAGCCTGCGCCGACGATCACGTCAGCGACAGCCGACTCCTCTGCCACGGTTACCGTTGCTTCGGGAGTTTCGATAGAGAGGCCGCCTGTCAAGTCCATGCGCATCTTGACGGTGTAAGTGCTAGTCTGGTGCGGTGTGAACGACATGACGAGGGGCATCTCCGCGCCGCCTGGAATTTCCGGGGTATCAGTCATGGTCTTGACATCCTCGCCGTTGACGGTGAGTGTCACGGTATATGAACCGGCAGCCTCGGCTGCCGTGTTGATGTTCTTGACATACATCGACGAGCTGACGGCATTGTTGACGTTGCCTGTTGCCGGCGCGTTGAACGAAACAAGCGAAAGGTCATGGGTGACAGGCACCAGGCTGCAGCCGTATACATTGTCTATGCGGGCATAGCAGATGTCGAAAGCGAGGTAGCCCTCACCTGCGGGCATATCCACGGTATAAAGCAGCGGGTATGACTCATATTCGCCGATGGGCTTTTCAGAGGAGAAACACTCGTCACCCTCCACTGCGTAGGAGGCATTGCGGATGCTCTTGACCTTTCTCCAATTCGTGCGGTCTGTCGAATAATAGACAGTCACGGCGGCATCACGGCCGTATGTGCTTGTCGCGCCGGCCTGGAACAACAGTTTGTCGCCCTCGGCGGCAGCAAGGCGCGGAGATATGGCACGCATGGTGGAAACAGACTTCTCGTTGCTGAGCACATGGTTGTTCTCGCCCCAGGCTTCGGCATTGCCCGCAACTATCTCCAGACCGTCGCCGATAATCCAGCCTGCGGGCATGCCCTCGCCCTCGAAGTTCTCGAAGAAAAGGCCGCCTCCGGCTTTTGCGCCAGAGAGGGGAAGTGTGACAGGGTCGTCCATACCCTCGACGGTCATAACCAGGTCGCCGGAGAGTATGCCCACTGTGTCATCGTTGCCCAGAGTGATGTTTATGTCCTTCGAGTGAACGGCCTCCTTGAGGGAAGACACGGTGAAAGGAACTGTGGCATCTGTCGAGAAGCCCTGCGGCAGCGTGATGGCAGTCACCGTCATGTCGCGGCCGCCCTCATTGGAAAGGGTAAGGGTGCGGGTGACAGGCTCGCTCACAAAGCCGAAATCGATATTGGTGACGGCCGTGTTGCCCTGCATCAGCTTATAGTTGAACGCATACGGATAAATGTTGGTATACGCGATTGACTTGTTGCCCTGCTTGAGATTTTCACGTATGCGCATGTCCACATAGTATGCGCCGGTGCCGGAACTCAGGTTCGATTTAGCCGAAATCAGCGAAATCGGGAATGTGGCAGAGAGGCTCATGGTCTTGCTTTCGCCGGCAGCGACAGCCTCAGTCAGAGGTATCGTCACCAGGTCGCCGTGCGTTTCGGTGTACAGGGTCAAAGCATAGTTCTCGTCACCGGGGTTGAGGGCGACGTTGCCACTGTTGATGACAGTCACCGTGAACGGGGCCGAGACATTTCCGTCAGCGTCAGCGAACAGCGGTTTGGAGACGAAAGCCACGTCGCCTATGGACATAGCGCGACGTTCAACAGTGCCGCCGCCGTCGTCATACGGCTCGTATGTCACGCTCATCACGTCGGCGTACTGCATCTGTATGCCCACACACTGGCCGGCATCGACGGTAAGCACCTTGTCTGCATATTCGGTAGCAGTGCCAGTGCCTATGGAATTGCCCTTGACGTAAGTGTCACCAGCCTTGGTCATGTCGTAGAAAGTAATGGACCCGCCATCCACCCATGTCATGTAATCCTCGTCGTAGTATTCCTCATCGACACGGTAACGCACAGTCACAGTGCCTTGGACGGGGGGGGTGACAACAATCGGGTTGGCCGAACCCTCAGACACGCTCGAATCATAGCCTCGCAGCGCGCCGGAATAGAGCGTAAACTTGTAGTCGGAAGCGTCGCCATACAAACCCCACCCTTCGGGTGGCGCGAATGTCGTCCCGACCACGGTGCCGTCAAACGTGACGGTCACCGGCTCTGCCGCAGCCGTAAGCAGCCCCGACGCGAGCATGGTCATCAGTAAAACCTTTTTCATAGTCGTTCTTATTGTTATAACAAAATCGAGGTCCCGGCCTTCATTTCAGCATCGCAGCCCGGCGAAAGGCACGGGCGCGGCAACCAGAGATGCCGGAGGTCGTCTCATTTGTACCGGGGACGCGCAGCTGGCGCGAGCCCGGTTGTCTTTCGCAGCAATCGGAAACCGGCCGTTTGCCGGCTTCCGGTTGCTGGTATCGGGGTCTCAGAGAACTCCAAGTTCTCTGATGCTTGGGGTCATCACTTCTTGATGAAGCGTACAGTCATGCTGCCTTCAGCTGCCTCTATGCGGAGGACGTAGATGCCCTTGGCGAGGTCTGCGGTGCTGATGCCGTTGCCCTCGGCGCTGCCGCAAAGCATGCCGTTGACAGAGTATACAGCGAGACGAGCGTCTGTTGCGCCCTCTGCGACAATCATGTCGGCAGCGACGCGGACATTAATACTGTCGGCAGCGACGTTGTCAACGCCAGACTCTGTGCTGATGAGCTCAATCACGTAATCCCCTACGCTGCCTTCTGCAAACGATACGCTTTCAGTGCTGTGGAAGCCGTTGTGGTTCTCGGCTGAAGCATCAACGGAGTATGTGAGGTCAGACTGGTAAACGTTGATTGAGAATGTGCCGTCCTCGCCGGAAACGCCCTTGTACATCACGTCGTCAGAAGTGAGGACCACTTCAGCACCGGCCAGAGGAGCATTGTCGGCATCAGGCTTGCTGCTGTAAACAGTGCCACTGAAGGTGCAAGGCTCGTTATTGACGTAGAATATGGCCTGCGGGAACAGCTTGCACTGGCTGTATGAGCCGGTCACTGTCGTGGGGAGCGCGTTGTCATTGCCGCGTACGATAGCACGCTTGCATAGTTCTGCGTCCATGCTGCCAACGAACTGGCTGTTTGTAGAGTAGGTGTCGAACTCGCCGATTACGCCGACGAGAAGGTTGCCGCCAGTGTAAGTGTACGGAGCTGTAAACTTGGTCACGAATACGGGAGCAGCGGTGTCCTTGACGCCCTCCTTGGGTTCGGTGTACTCCGCGTTGGAGTACACGAGCATATCATCGGTCATCTCAACTGCAGTCTCCTGAGTGATTTCCGAAAGTTCAGTCGGGGTCATGTATACACGGTATGCGCCGGTGAAGGTCTTGTTAGTGTCAATATAGCCGTTGAAGCCGATACCGTTCAGCAGGGTTCCCGGAGTGATGCCGTACTGTGCCAGGTATTCCTGTGTGAAGATCATCTCGCTCTGGCTCTTCTTGAAGTAGAGGTATAGAGGAGCTGTCCATGAGCCGCTGCCTGCGCTTGAGAGAGTGCCCTCTCCTACGACAGTTGCCACCTCTGCTGTTTCAGCGACGACCTCTACGGGATAGTCGGCAGTTTCCATTACGAAGTCCTCGCCGAGGGTCAGGCGCATCTTGACATTGTATGTTCCCGGCTCGTGGGGAGTGTAACCCATCATATAGGACACCTCTCCGCCTGCTGCGATTTCGGAAGTTTCGGTATTGGTCTTCACCACCTCATCGTTGACAAGCAGCGACATGACGTATGAACCGGCAGCCTCAACTACGGTGTTGAGGTTCTTGACACCCACGTTCAACTCGATCGGGTAGTTGACTACACCGGTCTTGGCAACGCTGGAAGAAGTGAACATCAGGTCATGGGCAACAGTAGCCGCATGGCAGCCGAACACGTCGTCGATGCGTGCGTAGCTCAGGTCGAATGCGAGGTAGCCCTCACCCTCGGGCATCTGAACTGTGAAGAGCTTCGGGTAAACCTCGTATGAGCCGTAAGGTTTGTCCGAATTGAACGCTTCGTCACCCTCCTCCGTACGTCCGCTGTTTCGGATGCTCTTGACCTTGGTCCAGTCGAGGCGGTTTGTGGAATAGTACACTGTGATTACGGAAGATGCTGTTGAGCTGTTGGAGCCAGCCTGGAAGACAACAGTCTCGCCAGCCTGTGCAGTCAGACGCGGGGTGATGGCACGCATCACCGTACTTGCGTTGTTGCTGTTCAGCACATGGTTGCCTGCACCCCAAGAGTCGGCGTTAGCCTCTTTCAGCTCGAGTTCCGGGTCGATGATCCACCCTGCGGGCATTGCGCCGCCCTCGAAGTCCTCAAAGAAGAAGTCGCCGCCGGCCTTGGCTACCATAAGCGTAAAGGAGAGAGGCTCGTCTGCGCCCTCGATGTTGAATTTCAGGTCGCCGGAAATTGTACCGACTGCAGCCTCATTGACAGTCACGGTAAACTCCTTGTAGTGCGGGTCTACGTTGATTGGGTCAACGGTAAACGGAGCAGCCACGTCAATAGAGAAGCCAGCCGGCACTTCAATAGAAGTGACATTCACGGGACGGCCGCCGAAGTTGCTGAGGCGAAGCGTCTTGGATACAGCCTCTGTGACGAAGCCGAAGTCATAGCTTGTTATGTCAGATGTGCCGTCCTGCACCGTATAGTTGAATGTATAGGGATACACGTCTACCCAAGAGATGTCGGTAGTGGCATTGCTGATGCCGTCGCGCAGCTTGAACTTGGTCCAGTACGAGCCTCTGCCGCTCAGCGTCTTGCCCTCGGCTATCGTAGCGATAGGAACAGAGAATGCTATAGTGATCTCTCGGCTCTCGCCGGCGGCAAGCGACGGCAGGTTGGCAGTCGCGAGGTCAGCTCCGTTGGCGTCGAGCAGTGTGAGGGTATAGCCGGCATCACCCTCGTTCAGGGCAACTGTGCCAGCGTTGGTATAGGTAGCCACAGTGCTTATGAGTACATTGCCGTCAGCATCGGCAGCAAGTGCGCTTGAAGAGTACTTGATGCCAGAGATGGTGAGCGACTTCACTGCAGCCGTTGGGTCGTATGGCTCGTAAGTCACGCTCTTGAGATAGGCATATTCCAGCTCGATGCCCAGACAGTGGCCCGCAGCCACTGACAATGTCTGGGTTGTATATTCAGTCTCCATGCCAGACCCTTTGCTCGAGCCCTTGGCATAGGTGCTGCCGCTGGCTTGCATGTCATAGAAGGTGGCGTATGAGTCATCGTCCATGACCTTGTAGACCACCGAAACCTCACCTTGGACAGGCGGTGTCACGATGATGAGGTTTTCAGCATCCCACGCTGAATTGTTGGAATAGCCGTAGACAGCCCCATCGGACTGCTGCACGAATTTGTAACCAGAATTGGTGCCGTATAGGCCCCATCCTGTCGGAGGATTGAACTGTCCTCCTGAAACCGTCCCTTCGAAGGTGACGGTCACCGGTGTTGCCGAGGCCGTCATAAGGCCAAGGGCAAACAATGCCGTTGTCAGAAGTTTTTTCATGAGCTAATTATTTAGAGTTATACGGTGTTTGTATGTTATCAGCTGCCTCCGCACCGGGGCGGGAAGGCTGTCTGCAAGTTTCGCATTTGGAGGGCAACGGGGGTCAAAAAACGCCGGCTGCCAGAAGTGCCGCAACGCTCGCGGCTGTTTGGCGGTCAACCGGAAGCCGGGGCCTGTACCCCAGCTTCCGGCCGCGCCATGAGGTATTCAGAGCGTTCCGAGAACTCGGAGAACTCCGATTTTTCGGGTCATCACTTCTTGACGAAGCGAACAGTGTTTGTGCCTTCGGCAGCCTCTACGCGGAGCACGTAGATGCCGGCAGCGAGGTCAGCAGTGCTGATAGTGTTCTGTGCAGCAGAGCCGCAGAGCATACCGTTGACAGAGTAGATAGCGAGACGCACGTCTGTTGCGCCCTCTACAGTGATCATGTCACCTGCGATGCGGACGTTGCAACCCTCGGCTGCGATGCCGTCAACACTGTTTTCTTCTGCGGTAAGGATGATTTCAATGGTAACGTCGCCGTCGGCGAATGATACCGGGCTCTCAGAAGTGTAGTCGTTGTAACCAGTTGCGGTAACTTTCAGATTGTACTCCTTGTCAGACTGGAATACGTTGATGGAGTAAGCGCCGTTCTCGTCAGATGTACCCTTGTACATCACGTCGCCTGATGTGAGGACGATTTCAGCGTCAGCTACAGTGACAGTCTTGTCAGTGTCGCCATAGACTACACCGGCAACGCTGGCAGGTGTCTGCTCGATAGTGAAGATGGTCTGAGCGAACATCTTGGACTGCTTCCATTCGGTAGTAGCTGAAATGCTGGAGTCAGTTGCTTGCAGGATTGCGCGAGCTACCATCTCCTCACTTGCATCGCCTATATACTTGCAGTTGGAAGACCATCCGCTGAACTCACCCACGATGCCAAGCAGTATGTTGCCGCCGTTGTAGGTATACGGAGTGTCGAATGTCACTTTCAGCACGGGAGCAGCAGCGTCCGTAGCTCCAGCTGCGAGCTGCGAGAATGAAGTGTTGGAGTAAACGAGCATGTCGTCAGTCAGCTCGACAGCGTCAGCAGGTGCGATTGCAGACAGCTCGGTGGAAGTCAGGTAAACTTTGTATGTACCTGTGAGGACCTTGTCATAATAACCATTGAAGGCGATGCCTGTCAGCTTGGTTCCAGGAGTGATGCCATACTGTGCCAGGTAATCCTGTGTGAACACGAGTTCGCTGTGAGTATTCTTGTAGTAGTTGCACAGCGGGGTTGTGTAAGACGAAGAGGGAGTGCTGATCAGTGTGCCAGTGCCAACTGTGATGTCAGCGTTTGCAGACTCGGCAGCAACTTCGATTGTGTAGTCAGAAGTTTCGAGCGTGTAGTTCTCGCCGATAGACAGGCGGTAGCGTACAGTGTATGTACCTGCCTCGTGCGGTGTGAATGATGCCTCGAAGGGAACTTCAGCGGCAGCGAGTTCGGGAGTCTCTGCTATTGTCGCAGCAACCTCGCCGTTTACGAGCAGCTCCATGGTGTAAGAACCGGCAGCCTCGACTGCAGTGTTGAGGTTCTTGACAGTAGCAGAAGTGTTGATAGCGTGGTTTACAACGCCGGCAGAGGGAACATTTGAAGCAGTGTACATCAGGTCGTGGTCAACTACAGCAGCGTGGCAGCCGTATACATTGTCGATGCGTGCGTAGCAGATGTCGAAAGCGAGGTAGCCTTCACCGGCGGGCATGTCTACAGTGTAAATAAGAGGAGCAACGTCGCTGCTGCCGGAGGGCTTGGATGAAGCGAACTTCTCGTCGTCACCCTCCGCTGCGCTCGGGTTGACGATGTTCTTCAGGAGCGACCAGTCGAGACGGTTTGTAGAGTAGTATACAGACACCTTGGGATAGCTGCCGTATGTGTTTGCCGGCGCAGCCTGGAATACCAATGTCTCGCCCTCTGTTGCGGTAAGGCGCGGAGTGATAGCACGTGCGGTGACTGTTGATTTGCTGTTGGCCAGAACGTGGGTATTGCCTTCGCCCCATGCTTTGGCATCAGGTGTTGCCAGAGCCAGATCGCTGTCAATGATCCAGCCTGCGGGCATCTCTGCACCCTCGAAGTTCTCGAAGAAGTTGTCGCCGCTTGCGACTACGCCAGAGAGGTCGAGTGTAAGAGGCTCGTCTGCGCCCTCGATAGTGAGCGACAATGTGCCGTTGATGATGCCGCTCGCATCTTCATTGACAGAAATGGTCAGTTCGCGGCTGTGCTCAGTCTCTCGGGCAGAAGCTACGGTGAACGGAGCAGCAGCGTCAACAGTGAAGCCGGTGGGAACGTCCATTGCAGTCACGTTGACTACGCGGCTGCCCTGGTTCATCAGGGTGATGGTCTTGGAGGCAGTGCCTGTCAGAAAACCGAAGTCGAGTGCGGTCACAGCCGTTGAGATATTGCCGTTCTGGAACTGGCACTTCAGCTCGTATGGATAAACGTCTGACCAGGACATGGTCTGATAAGTCTGCTTCAGATCCTCGCGTACACGGAAGCCAACATAGTATGCGCCGTTTGACGAGGGGCTTGACTTGGCAGCCAGCAGTGAAATGGGGAATGTGCCTGTGACAGTAATGGTCTTCTGCTCGCCCGCAGCAAGTGTCTCTGTCATAGGTATAGTCACCAGGTCGCCGTGAGTAGTGGTGAACACAGTCAGGCTGTAGCCCTCGTCACCGGGGTTGAGGGTGACGTTGCCGCTGTTGGTGACTGTGAGGTTGATGCCAATCTCTACATTGTTGTTCTCATCGGCATAGAGGGGAGTAGAGACATACTTCGGGCTGGTGAGAGTGAGCGCACGGCGTTCCTCTGTGTCCTGGCTCGGGTCGTACAGCGTGTATGTCACGCTCATTACCTGTGAAGAGTCCAACTCGATGCCTACGCAGTGGCCGGGTTCTACAGTGACAGTCTTGTTGGCGTATGAAGTGGCGTAGCCGTAGCCGAGTGAAGAACCCTTGGTGTAGGTGTCGCCGCTCTTCATGTAGTCCCAGAACTCGATTGTGCCGCCCTCGTCATACGAACCATAGCCGTAGTCATCGTCGTCCCAGCTGTCGTAGCCTTCATCAACCTTGTAGTTGATGATGACGTCGCCCATCACCTGGGGAGTTACCAGGATCGGGTTGGTGACGTATGTGGAAGAACTCGTGGAAGAGCCTCTCACCGAACCGTCGCTCATGTATATGAAGCGGAAGTCCGAAGATTCTCCCTGGATGCTCCACCCCTCGGGCGGGGTGAAGGTGCTACCGTTGGTGCCCTCAAAGGTCACCGTCACTTGCTCCGCGGAGGCTGTCAGCAGCCCGGCGGCAAGCATGGCAAGTAAGAAAAACTTCTTCATAAACTAATATTATTTAGGTTAACAAGAAAACTCTATGCCGAGTTGGTATAAAGGAACCCGGCCGCGCCGCCCTGTCAGCAGGGAAGCACGGCCGGGCCGTGGGGTTACTTCTTGACGAAGCGCATTGTCTTGCTGCCGTCGGCGGTGTCTACACGGAGCAAGTAGATGCCAGCCGTCAGGCCGGAGGTGCTGATGACGTTGCCGCGTACGCTGCCGTACATGACGCCGGAGGTGGAGTAGATGCTCATCATGGCATCCTCAACACCCTCGAGCATGATGCTCTCGTCGCTGATGCGCAGTGTCACGTTGCTGTCATCGAGTACATTCTCCACGCCGCTGGTCGAGAAGTCGAAATGACGGTATGTGAAGTCGTCGAACAGGTATGCAAGGCCGTCAGTGTTGACTGTGTGGCGCATTGCCACATGTATCTTATGGCCGGCATACTCGCCCAGGTTGGTGATGTACTGCGTGTATTCCTCCTTTTCAGGATAGTTCAGTGTGTAGGAAGCCACCTTGGTGTAGGCCTTGGTGTCGTTGGGGTCCTCAGCTGTGCTGACAAGGACTTCGGAGCAGCCGGCAGTGAACACTTCGCCGCCGCCGAGGTTGTCCTTCTTCTCATAGTTGCGTGCCCAGAACTCGAACTCAGAATCCGCAGTAGCCTTGATGTTCGGCATGATGATCCAGTCGTCAGTTGTCGAGTTGTAGGTAGCGAAAGTTACAAGGTTCTGCATGCCGGTTGCCGGGTACGGGTTGGGCCAGTCAGCCTTGGTGTAGTTCATGACTACGAAAGCCTGAGGCTTGCCGTAGTTGGCGTAGTCTACCATGGCGAGCTTGATGCAGCTTGCGCCGTCACCGTCGATGGTGATGAAGCCGTTGGGCTGCAGCGAGCCGTACTCGTCCTGCTCGAAGCCGAAGAACTGGGTGTCCTCGGGCATGCCCTCGCCACGCAGGGTCATTGTCACTGTTGAGCCGCCCTCTGAAGTGATGGTCATAGTCTCTTCTACAGCAGAAGCGACCTGTCCGGGAGCGAAGCTGATGGAGAAGGGTATGCCAGAGCCGGAAGCGATCTTGTCACCCTTGTTCAGAGTCGTGGTGAAGTGAGTGCCGGAGAATGTCACGTCAGCGACAGTAGCCTCAGAGTTGCCGTCATTGAGCAGAGTGAACTTGGTGCCAGAAGCAACTTCCTTGTTCCAGTTGACCTTCATTGCATCCCACTCGCTGAAGTTGGTAGTCAGCTTCTCGGCGACGATAGGCTCGACGGCCACCTTGTCAACAAGCGCGCTTGTTGCATTGTTGTAGTCGAAGATAGAGCGTTTCCAGCGGAAAGCCACGGTCTTGCCTGCATACGGAGTCAGGTCGATGCGCTCGCGGTACCAGTAGCGGTTCTCTTTGTCATTGGGGTCAGACAGCTTGGCAACAGCCTTCCACTCGCCGTCAACGAAGATTTCGAGGTCGAGGTCAGCTATGCCGTTGCTGCCCTTGGTCGGGTTGGTGCGTGTGCCGGTCTCGTCCACCTTCAGGGTGACGGGAGCGCAGTCGCCCCAGTAGAATGTCAGGTACATGGGATTGTCAGCCGGAAGGTTGAAGTCGGGAGTGGTGAATGTAGCCACCTCGCCGGCGAGGCCTGCCTGTACATTGGCTGCATACTTGCCCTCGTAGGGCTTTGTATCGCTTCTGTACCATTTTGTATACTTGGCGTTGTCAGCCACCCAGCCTGTCGGGGGGAACACGTCGCCGTCGAAGCTCTCACGGTATGGGTAAGCCGTAACGGAAGCGTCGGGCTGTGTAGTGAATGTGTATGTCGAAGAGGCCGTAGTGCCCTTGTCGTTGTAAGCGTCCACGCGCCAGTAGTATGTAGTCTCATACTCGGCAGCGGGAATAGTGTATGTCAGAGCCTCGCCCATGTCAACGCCGTTGACCACGCTTGTGGCAGCAGCGTCAGTGCCGACATAGAGCTTGTACCCCTTGGCAAACTGCGCGGGGTCCCAAGTCAGGACGATGTCACGCGGGAAGATGCCGGTTGCGCCGTTGGCGGGTGCAGTCAGCGCCGTTGCTGAGGGAGCGCCGCTTGCGCCGTAGAGCGGCGGCAGGATGACTGCGTCAACATAGAATGTAGATACCAGCGGGCCGGTCTCGGTGTCGTAATCTTCGAGGGGCTGGTATGCGAAACGGAAGTAGCAGTTGTCAGAACCGCCGGTCTGCACAGTGTATTTCTTGTGCGTGTTCTCGTTATACGTGTCGTTGTAGTCGAATGTCTCGAGGGTAGTCCAGCTGTTGCCGCCGTCCTTTGAGAACTCAACGGTCACGGTGTTGTCCGCGCCCGAGCCTTCCTCATCCTCGAAATAGTCGTAGTAGTTGAACTCGAAAGTCACCTCGCCGGCAGAGCCGTCGATGCGCGGAGTGCGCAGCTCCTGGGCGGTGTTGTTCATTGTGGCTGAAGCATACGCTGCATAGTAGCCCTCAATGGGAGAGCTGGTGCAGCGCCAATCCTTGCCGTTGGAGACATACCAGCCGGCAGGCGGGAACACCTCGCCGCAGCCCTCAAAGCCCTCGTATGTGCAGCCCTCGGGGAGCATCTGCTTGGAGGCGCGTACGGAGATGCTTGCATCCTCGCCGTTGGTGTTGATAGTCAGTGTGCCGGACGCGGCGGAGGTGTTGGATGCGTCATACATGATCTGCATCTTGACAGCCTCGTTGCGGCCCAGGGCAATCTCGTCCATAGGGGTGGCTGCAATCACGCTGAAGCCCTCGGGAGCCTCAACGCCTGTCACCTTCAGCACGTCCTTGCCGGTGTTGATGAGAGTGAACACCTCTGACAGCGACTTCGAGCCGACGTACACCTTGCCGAAGTCCCACTCGTCGATGCTCGGAGTGGCAATCGGGCCGGTGACAGCCTGTGTGCGGAATATCGACACGTCGTCAACCTCGATGCTGTTGATCTTCTGGTTGCCGTCGATGTAGTATTCGAAGGCTACGCGCACCTTCTTGCCCTGATAGTCAGAGAGGTCAAGGGTAGACACGTTCTTTGCCCAGCCTTCCCAAGCGACTGTGTACCAGCCGTAGTCAACTGGCTGTACGCCGCTCTCGAGGACCATCTTGGGGTCCTGGATAGAGAAGATGAAGTCCTGGTCGCCGGGCTGCTGCCCCTCCTCGACGATGCGCACGCGCAGGTCGAACTTCTTGTCTTCGCGAGCCCACGCCGAAGCAGCCCACGTGAAGCGGACTGACATCGGCCCGTCAACCTGCACCCAAGGGGTCATCAGGTAGTCAGAACCTTTGACAGAGGCATCGCTGATGCCCATGGCATCAATCCACGCCTTGTTGTTGACGTGGCTGCCGTCTTTGTCCTTGCTGTCATAGACACACCATTTCATGGGATATTCAAGAGATGGGTCGCGGTCTACGATCTCCCATCCCTCGAGTTCCAGAGCCCCATAGTGCGAGCTGCTCGGAACTGTTATCCCCTCAAAGTTCTCATTTAGCAAATCCTGAGCGTTTGCCCCGGGCGAAGCCGATATGGCCGCCGCCAGCAGCAAAGCACCCGAATAATAGGTAAACTTTTCCATGATACGGATAATAAATTATTAAGAGTTATGTTTGTTAGTGTATGGCGAGCATACATTTTTCATGTCACGAACTTATACTACAGATGCGATTAGAGCATAAACTCACTGAAACGACTGAAATCCAGAGGCTTGGAAGTTTCCAATCACACAGGAAGAGCAATTTCTTGACTTACGGCGGTAAAGTTATGCAAAATTCACGAATTGAGATAAAGCCACCGCGTTAAATATTCAAAACCACAGTCAATGCCTGAACAATCCACTTTGCCATACACCAACGTCACTACAAGCCATATACACAACCACCTCATTGCATAAAGCAAGCAAAAGGCACATTCTGCGCACAGAAGCAATACAACGTCACATCATTTTGCCATACATCAGTATGCAGTTTACAGGCAAATGCCGTCTGCCTCTCGCATGCCGCATGTTCAGGACACTACAAGTCGCCGAAAGCGGACTCATGGGATGCCTCTCAAAAATGACAATGGGGTGTCCGAAATGATCGGACACCCCAAGCGGGATTACGTAGCCCATAGCAGAGTCGAACTGCTCTTTAGAGAATGAAAATCTCTCGTCCTAACCGATAGACGAATGGGCCTGCCTATATCGGACTGCTGCATTGTCAACCAAAAAGAATTGCAGCATATCCTGTAGTGTGTTCTTGACTACTACCTTTTCACCTTCGCCCCTATCCTCACGGACCAGTTGTCCGGATGGCGTAAGTCGCTATATCTATATGCCAGCGAGGTCAGAGCTTGTTGATGTGACGCATCAAGCTGCTGCAGAGGTTGGAAGCCTTGTTCTTGGAGATAACATTCTTGCGGCCGAGGCGCTGCAGAAGCGCGCTGCACTTGTTGTAGGCGGCTGTTGCCTCCTCCTTGTTATCCATTTTGCGAATGTTGCGCACGGCTGTACGCGCAGTCTTCGCCCAGTAACGGTTCTCAATTCTCCGCTTCTCGGTCTGGCGTATTCTCTTCAATGATGATTTATGGTTTGCCAT
>DHKE01000044.1:30348-32502 GCA_002404675.1 Porphyromonadaceae bacterium UBA4702
CTAACCGATAGACGAATGGGCCACAAATATGCAACTGCTTCTGCGCAAATTTGCGACTGCAAAGTTAGCAAGTCTTTTTAGATTGACCAAACTTTTTCGCGCTTTTTTTCTCACACCATGCCAACACCCTGAATATCAACGTAATTAACCATGTCAAAATCCAGAAACCAAATTTCGGCAAATGTGTCAGAAACGCGCCCGAAGCATCAGTTTGACACTCTGGCAGGGCAAAAACGCGCTCACTCGGCGCGCAGCTCGAACACTATGCCCGTCTCGACGGTCGAGTCTACGGCCTTACCGTCGCGTGTCGCCGGCGTCCACCGGGGCATGTTCTTGACTATGCGGATAGCCTCCTGCTCCAGGTCGGGGTCTATCAGCCGCGCTATCTTGATAGTGCCTATGCTGCCGTCGGCCTTGACCACAAAGGAGACGTTGACAACGCCCTCGATGCCGTTTTCGCGTGCAGCATCGGGATACTTGAGCGTCTCGTTGACGTACTGCGTCATTGCATCCTTGCCGCCAGGGAACTGCGCGGCTGTGTCTGCTGCCACTGCAGCCACGGCGAGAGTCAGAACCGCCGCTAATGACAATATAAATCTCTTCATTGTATACAATATATTCTTTTGCCGGTTAATCTAATCTTGTTTCTGCGAGAGGGCGCTCAGCAGCCCCATGCACGCATCTTCGAGCAGGTCGAGCACCAGTTCAAACCCTTCAGCTCCCTCATAGTACGGGTCGGGGACATGGTCGTAGCGCGTGGCAAGGGTGCAATAGTCCATCATCCGCACCACTTTGGCTTCCGTCTCCGGCGTGGGGGCGAATGCCCGCAGCCGGCTGTAGTTGCTGTCGTCCATGGCGACGATGAGGTCGAAGCGGTCGAAATCGGAGCTGCGCACCGGGCGCGCACGGTGGTCGAGTGTATATCCGCGCCGCGTGGCGTGAACACGCATGCGCTTGTCGGGCAGGTCGCCGGCATGGCCGCTGTACAGCCCCGCCGAGTCCAGCTCGTACAACCCGGAAACGCCGGCAGCGTCCACCGCCGACTGCATTATGGCTTGCGCCGCCGGCGAGCGGCAGATGTTGCCCAGACACACAAACAATATCCCCGTCTTGTCACGATCCATATTTGCCATGTTCCTTTCAGTTCGCAGTCCTATAAATGATGCCGCAGCAACGGCACGAAGGCCGCCCGGCATCACTACTTAGATGCACCTATAAACAAAAAGATTAATTGTCTCCCGACAATTAATCCTCTAACCTTAAATCTAATACCATGAAAAACACGTGCAAAGTTACTGCCATTTGCCAAGTCCTCCAAATAAAATCCGAACTTTTTTCAAGAAAATTTCCACTTTCAACTTATTAACGACATTTGAATAGCAAAACAGCCACGTTTTTTCAGCCGCCCACGTCCCGATGCGACAATATGACAGGAAGCGAAATCTGTGCACCAGCGGCTGTGAACAAAAAAACCGAGCCCACCCTCACGGGCAGGCCCAGCAACAACAATTTATTATGAAGAATCCTTCAAATCATGCATTCATGATTATGCGGTGACGCGCTCGAGCCATTTCACCATGGCGAGCATCACGCCCATCGAGATGAGGCAGACAGCGAGGAACACCGTCCATGCCACCCATATCGGGCAGGCGTTATAGATCAGCGGGCCGATCCAGAGCAGCAGGTTGCCGACAGCCGTAGCGCCGAGCCAGAGGCCTTGGCAAAGGCCCTGGAGGTTCTTGGGAGCGACCTTGGAAACGAATGACAATCCGAGCGGAGAGATGAACAGCTCTGCCACTGTCAGGAAGAAGTACAGCACGAAGAGCACCCACGGGCCGGTCTTCCATGCGGCAGCAGTCTCGGGGTCAAGCGCCTTGAACGCATCTGCCGAGGGGTAGTCCTGCATCCATGAGAACACGGCAAGGAATATGTATGCCAAACCGGCGAGCCCCATGCCGATAGCGATTTTCTTAGGTGTCGAAATCTCCTTGCCGCTGCGGCGCAACGCGCCGAACACGAGCATGACAACCGGAGTGAGGATAATCACATAGAAGGGGTTCAGTGCCTGCCATATCTCGGGCTGTATCGAGTCTGTCTTGACGAAGTCACGGGCGAACAGCGACAGCGAGGTGCCGTTCTGGTGGAATGAGAACC
>DHKE01000044.1:32538-45409 GCA_002404675.1 Porphyromonadaceae bacterium UBA4702
GTGGAATGAGAACCAGAAGAAGATGGCTATAGCGAGCACTGCAAAGAGGGCGTACATACGCTGCTTGATCTCGTTGGCCATAGCCTTCTTCTCTTCGGCGGAATATGTGACGGCTGCTGCCTGCTCCTTCTTTCCCGGGGAGGGAAGGCCCTTCTTGGTTGCGAGGAATATGCAGAGCGAAATCAGCATGGCAGCCACTGATGCTATGAACGAGTAATGGATGCCGGTGTTGAACACTTCGAGGTACTGGCTGCAGAACGCGCCCATGTCAGTAATGGTCGCGCCCATGCCGTTGGCGATGTCTGTGATGCCCTTGACCACATCCGCGCCGGTTTCGCCGCCGAGGAACTTATGGCAAAGCTCCGGGAGCTGCGCGTTGTACGCGAGGCCATGCTCTCCGAGCCACCAGCCGCGCAGCAGCGGGGCTATGAACGGCGCGAGGACGCCGCCGATGTTGATGAACACATAGAATATCTGGAAACCGGCATCACGCTGTGAGGCATACTTGGGGTTGTCGTAGAGCTGGCCTACGATAGCCTGGAGGTTGCCTTTGAACAGGCCGTTGCCGAAAGCGATGAAGAACAGGGCGGCACAGGTCAGCGACAGCAGCCATGTGGTGTTCTCGGAAGTCGCGAGGATAGGTATCGAGAGGACGACGTAGCCGAGGGTCATGATTACGAGACCCCAGATGATAGTCCCCTTGTAGTTCTGCAGCTTGTCGGCAATCACACCTCCGACAAGGCTGAGGATGTATATGCCGGCGTAAAAGAAAGAATACACCAAGGCACTTTTCTCCTCCGAAAGGCCGAACTTGGAGCACAGGAACAGCACCAGCACGGCGTTCATGATGTAGTAACCGAAACGCTCGCCCATGTTGCTGAGGGCAGCGGGAATCAGTCCTTTGGGTTGGTTTTTGAACATAAAGTGTCAGGTTATAGGTTAGTTAATATTGCGGTTTTCAGGCAGTTCCGCTGTCGCGGTGCTGCAGCATGTCGAAGGCGGTGGCGTAGTTGCGCATCTGTCGCACCATAGCCACCAGGCCGTTGGAGCGTGTAGGCGAGAGATGCTCGCTCAGCCCTATGCGGTTGATGAAATACAGGTCTGCATCGAGTATCTCGCGAGGCTTGTGGCCGCTGACCACACGCAGCAGCAGCGCGACGATGCCCTTGACGATCAGGGCGTCGCTGTCGGCGCGGAAGATGATGTTGCCCTCGCCGTCCAGGTCTGCCGTTATCCACACGCGGCTCTGGCAGCCCTCGATGAGGTTCTGCGGCGTTTTCTCCTCCTCGGGCAGTGCCGGGAGCGACGTTCCGAGCTCGATGATGTACGCATAGCGGTCCATCCAATCCTCTATATCCTCGAACTCTTCGATTATTTCATCCTGTATACTATTGATTGTCATTGCATTACAGATTAATTGCGGATATCTGCGCCCGGAAGGGCAACATTCCAAAAAACAAAGTTAATATAAAATTCCGAATATCGGAACACCCGACCCTCAATTCGGGGGCAGCCATGATGCCTTATCGGGCGCACGAATCGGGGGCGGCAGTGCGGGAGCGGAGCGCTGAGACTATCAGCTCGGCGGTGTAGTCGGTGGCGACGGACGTGCCGAGCTTGCGGCGCATGGAGCGGTAGCCATTCATCTGCCATTCGCGCTGGGGCGAGTGGTGCAGCAGCGGCGACAGCTCGCGGGCTATGGATGCAACTGTGCACTCATGCACCAGCAGCTCGGGGACTACGCGCGTGCCGACTATCAGGTTGGGAAGCGACACGTATTTCACTTTCAGCAGTTTCTCCATGATGCGGTATGAGAGCTTCTTGCCGTTGGCGCGGTAGCACACCACCTGCGGAGTGCCCATAAGGGCGGTCTCGAGGGTGGCGGTGCCGGAGGTGACGAGGGCGGCCTTTGAATACTTGGCAAGCACCTGCGACGAGCCGAAGACCATCGGCAGCCCCGGGTCTTGCGCCGTCTCGCGGTAGAACCTCTCCCCTATCGCCGGCGCGGCGGCCACGACATACTGGTAGTCCGGGAAACGCTTGGCGGCTTGTATCATCAGCGGCAGGTTGTTGCGTATCTCGCCACGGCGGGAGCCGGGCAGCAGCGCGATTATCGGGTGCGTGTCCGTCAGCCCCTGACGCTCACAGAAGTGCTTGAAGGGGGGGATATGCCCCAGCACGTTCTCCATTTCACGCACCGTGGGGTTGCCCACATACTCCACCTTGATACCGTGCTTGGCGTAGAACTCGACCTCGAAGGGGAGGATGCTGTACATGGCATCGACGTACCGGCGTATGTCGCGGACGCGCCACTCCTTCCACGCCCACACTTTGGGCGAGATAAAATAGTCAGTGCGTATGCCGAGGCGGTGGGCATACCGGGCCATCTTGAGGTTGAAACCGGGGTAGTCCACCAGTATGAGGGTGTCGGGGCGGAACTCGCGCAGCGTTGCTTTGGCGAGGCGCAGGTGGCGCAAGATGCGCGGCAGCGACCGCAGCACCTCGCTGAAGCCCATGACGTTCATCTCCTCATAGTGCAGCACCGGGTTGCATCGCGCAGCCCGCGCCATCAGGTCGCCGCCGAAGAAGCGGAACTTGGCCTCCGGGTCGCGCTGGCGTATCGCCTCTATCACGCCAGAGGCATGGAGGTCGCCCGACGCTTCGCCGGCTATTATCATGTATTTCATCTGTCTCTCGCCTTGCTATATATAATAAGTACGTTGGCATCCGCGTTTTTCGTATATGACTAAGACGCGATACTTGATTTTGATGTTGCTCCCGGTGTTTGGTTTAATCCTTGCGGGGTGCATCAGCGACGACATAACCACCTCTCCGGACGACGTGCTGTCGTTCTCTGTGGAGAAGGTGAGCTTCGACACGGTCATAACCGAGACCGGCACGCCCACGGCGCGTCTGCTGGTCTACAACCGCGCCAAGAAGGGCGTGAGCATCTCCGCAATCGGGTTCAAAGACCCCGACACGCGCTTCCGCCTCAACGTGGACGGGCAGTCCGGCTCAAACTTCCACGACGTGGAGATACGCGGCGGCGACAGCATCTACGTCTTCATCGAGTGCGACCCTCCCAAGTCGCCCACCTCCGAGCCGCAGCTCATCGAGGACCGTCTGCAGTTCGTCACCAACGGCGTGCTTCAGGAAGTCCCCGTCGAGGCTTACGGGCAGAACGTGACGCGGCTGGAAGCGGTGACCCTTGAGGAGGACATGACCATGACCGACGAGCAGCCATACGTCATCTACGACTCGCTGGTCGTCGCCCCCGGCACGCGGCTGCGCATCGACCCGGGAGCGCGGCTGCTGTTCCACGACAACGCCAAGCTGGTGGTATACGGCACGCTCGAGGCCGTAGGCACACGTGACAAGAAAATAGACATGCGCGGCGACCGCCTCGACAACGTGCTGAAAGACGTGAGCTACGACATCATGGCAGGGCAATGGCACGGCGTACGCATAGCGCGGCAGTCGTTTGACAACCGCCTCGAATACGTCAACATGCGCTCCACCCGCGTGGGCCTCGACATCGACTCATGCGCCGACCTGTCGCGGCAGAAGCTGCTGCTGGTCAACTCGTGGCTGCACAATTCGCAATACAACGCGATGACCTCGCGCCATGCCCGTGTCGACGCTTACGGGTGCGTGTTCTCCGAAGCAGCCAACGCCGCCGTCTCGCTCACCGGCGGCAGCCACCGCTTCGTGCATTGCACCATTGCCAACTACTACCTGTTCTCCGCCATTTCGAGCGCGGCACTCAGCCTCTACCACTGCCTCCCCGAAGACGGCATGGCGGACCTGCCGCTGATGAACGCATCATTCGAGAACTGCATCATCTACGGCCTGGGCGGCGACATCAACGAGGGGACGCTCGACGACTCCAACGTATATATGCACAACGTCCTGTTCAAGTCTTCGGGCGAGGACGACTCGCATTTCCTCAACTGCGTATGGGGCGAGGACCCGCTATACTACACCGTGCGCGAGGACTACATCTTCGACTACCGGCTGCGTCCCGAATCGCCGGCTATCGGCCGTGGCGACAGCTGCTTCGTCACCGACCTGTGCCGCTTCGACTGGTACGGCATGGACCGCCTCGCCGCCGGCGCGCCGGACCTCGGCGCATACGTCTACACTGTCCCCAAGGAGGACGACGACACACAAGAACAGCAACAACAAGAAAACTCGACTATACGACAATGAACAAGAAATATCTTCTTTCGCTCCTCGCGGCCGCATCCATGGCCGCCACATCATACGCCGGCGGCTGGGGAGGCATCGACACCGGGATGCTCTCGCGCCTCCAGCAGTCATACGCTCCCACTGCCGCCGACCGCGCACTGCGCAACGCCCTCGCCACGCAGGACATCGACAAGCTCGCCTTCAGCGCCGACAGCCGCAACGGATATGACACACACTTCTCCGACCGCGTCAAAAGCAGCGGCATCACCGACCAGAAACGCTCCGGGCGGTGCTGGCTGTTTACCGGGCTGAACATGCTCCGGGCGCAGATGATGGCGAAAAACAACATGGGCGAGCTGATGCTCTCGCAGTGCTACAACTTCTTCTACGACCAGCTCGAGAAGTCCAACCTCTTCCTGCAAGGCATCATCGACACCGCCGGCTGCCCAATGGACGACAAGATGGTGGACTGGCTGTTTGCCAACCCTCTCAGCGACGGAGGCCAGTTCACCGGCATCGCAGACAACATCATGAAATACGGCGTGGTGCCGCAGTCGGCCATGGCAGAGACCTATTCGAGCGAGAACACCACGCGTCTCAACCGCCTGCTGTCTCTCAAGCTGCGCCAGTACGGGCTGGAGCTGCGCGACATGAAGCAGCAGGGCAAGAGCGCAGCCGACATCACAGCACGCAAGGAGGAGATGCTCAAGACCGTATACCGCATACTCGCGCAGACGCTCGGCGAGCCGCCCGCTCAGTTCACCTGGACGCTCCGCGACAAGGAGGGCAACGCCGTCAGCACTGACACGTACACGCCGCAGCAGTTCTACCGCAAGTTTGCCGGAGGCGACCTCAAGCACGACTACGTCATGCTCATGAACGACCCCTATCGCGAGTACTACCGGCTGTATGAAATCGACTTCGACCGCCACTCATACGACGGCGAGAACTGGACTTACGTCAACCTGCCGATCGAGGACATCAAGCAGATGGCCATCAAGTCCATCAAGGACTCCACGATGATGTACTTCTCTTGCGACGTGGGCAAGTTCTTCGACCGCGAGCGCGGATACCTCGACACGGAGACCTACGACTACGGCGACCTGCTGGGCACTGACTTCCCCATGAGCAAGGCCGACCGCATACGCACCCACGCCAGCGCGTCCTCACACGCCATGACCCTCATGGCCGTTGACCTCGACAAGGAGGGCAAGCCCGTGAAATGGATGGTCGAGAACAGCTACGGCCCGGGCGCGAATGACGGCCACGTCATCATCTCTGACCGCTGGTTTGACGAGTACATGTTCCGCCTTGTGGTAGAGAAGAAGTACGTCCCCGCCCGCGTGCTGGAGATACTCAAGCAGAAGCCGCAGCTCCTGCCGGCCTGGGACCCGATGTTCGCACCCGAGGAGTAAGCCGCCCATGCACCAGCGGTTAAACGCCATAGTGCTCGGCACGGTGCGGCACTCCGACCGTGTCAGCATCATACACCTCTACACCGACACCCACGGACGCATGGCCGCCGTCATACCCGCCGGCGGCAGCTCGCGCTCATCGCGCATGCGGCGTGCCGCCGCCATGCCGCTGTCCGTCATCGAGGGAGAAATCAACTTCCGTCCTGACCGCGAGCTGCAGACACTCGGACGCTATGCCCTCGCACGGCCTAACAACGGCATCTACGGCAACCCGGCGAAAAGCGCAGTCGCGCTTTTCATCGCCGAGTTCCTCTCCAACACCCTGCGCGAGGCTCTCCCCGACCCGCTGCTGTGGCATTTTCTCGACACATCGGTACGCGAGCTCGACGCCACTCCGGCGGCAGCCAACTTCCACATAGCCTTCCTGTCGCGCATGACCGCGTATGCCGGCATCACCCCCGATACCGGGGACTACACGCCGCACGCACGCTTCGACATGCGCGAAGGGCGGTACACCGACTATGCGCCGCCTCATGCCGACGTGCTTGCCGGCGAAGAGGCGCGTATGCCTCTGCTGCTATCCAAAATAAACTATATGAACTGCCGGCGGCTGCGCATAAGCGCCGACACACGCCGGCGGCTGCTCGCCGGGCTGATACGGTACTGGGCCATACACATCCCCGGAGCTGACCGCCTCAACTCCACAGAGATACTGCGGCAGGTATTCGCCTGAACACGAGAAAGCACAGTAGGGACACGGCGTGCCGTGTCCGCAGTCAAGTCACTACTAATCAACTAATTGCATTTACACCCCTTCGAACACGGCACGCCGTGTCCCCACCATGTCGGGGATAAGCTGCGGACAAATGACACCACCCCTACACCTCACGGCGCAGACGCGCCACGGGTATCTTCATGCGGTCACGGTATTTCGCCACCGTGCGCCGCGAAATCTCATACCCCTTCTTCCCAATCTCCGCACGCAGCGCGTCGTCGCTCAACGGATGCCGCTTGTCCTCCGCGTCAACGAGCTGGCGCATGATGTCCTCGACAGCCTTGGCGGTGTACTCCTCGCCCCCGTCGCCCAGCGAGCCCCCGAAAAAGAACCGCAGCGGGTAGACACCCCACGGCAGCGACGCGTACTTCTCGGCCGTCACGCGTGAGATGACCGACTTGTCATAGCCCGTCATCTCCTCCAGGTCCTTGATGCCCATGGGGCGCAGCTTGTGCACATCCTCCGTCAGGAAATACTCGCGCTGCACCTTGACTATCGCAGTCATAACCGAGAACAGGGTGGTCTGGCGCAGCTTCAGCAGCTCGATGAACTCCTTCGCGCTGCGGTAGCGGTCAGCGATGAATTTGGAGTCGGAAGCCTCCTTGCGCTTGCGGGCGTTCTCGTTCATCATGCGCACCGCGCTGACGAAGCTCTCCGAAATCTGAAGGTCAGGGATGCTGTTGTTGAGCGACACCGTTATCTCGCCATCTTCAACATCGATGTCAAAATCAGGTATTACCGGCGCGGCCGTCGAGCCGACCTCGCCACCCAGTCCCGCGCCAGGGCGCGGGTTGAGCGTCTGTATCAGCTCCAGCGCAGCCGTCACACGCTCCAGCGGCAGGTGCAGCTGCGTCACTATGCGGTTCGGCCGTTTCTTGGTGAAAGCGTCGTATGCCCGGTCAAGTATACGGACAGCGTCGTCGCGCACTTCCGTTGCCGGCAGGTGGCGAAGCTGGATGAGCAGGCACTCACGCAAGTCGCTCGCCCCGATGCCGTAAGGCTCGAGTTCCTGCACCTGACGCACAGCCTCCGCCACAGTCTGCGGCGACACCTGCACCCCATAGTTGATAGCCATGTCGTCGGCGATGCCAGCTTGCGACCGCTGCAGATAACCGTTGCTGTCCAGATTGCCTATTATGTAACGCGCCGTCTGCGCCACCTCCTGCGGCAGCTTGCGCTGTCCCAGCGCGGTGAGCAGAATGTCATAGAGCGACTCCGAAGTGTCCGCCGGGAGCGGCATCTCGCGATAGTCGTCACGCGAGCGGTTGCGGGCATGGCGCAGGTACAGGGGCACATCGTCCGGGTCGGCATAGTCCTTGCGCTGCATTTCCTCGTCCGACTCGCTGAACTTTCCCCCGTCGTCCGTCGCCGTCTGCTCATGGCTCGCGTCGTCACGCGCCTCAAGCGCGGGATTCTCGATAAGCTCGCGCTGCACGGCATCGTCCAGCTCCGGGGCGGTAAGCTCAATCATACGCGCCAGGCGCATCTGCATCTGCACCTGCGCCATCCTCTGTCCAAGGGTCTGCTCAAGGCCAGACCGTGCCGTCTTTGCCGCCATATTACGCTGTTTTGGGTGCGAAGATACAACAAATTTGCCACGCAGTGCAAAAATATGCCCCGAAATTTTTCCGCGTCAGAAAAAAATTGTACTTTTGCACGTCATAAAACGTGTACCACACAAAACCATACACAGAAATGTCAGATAAGAAACATCACGAAGAAGGCAACGCCATAGACCACCTCGACGCGGACCTCAAAGGCGCGAGCGAGAAGATTGTCGCCAACAAGAAGCCCCTCGCAATAGTTCTGGGCATCATAGTGATAGCAGCACTCGCCGTTGCCGGATATTTCTATTTGCTCCGCAACCCGCAGAATGAAAAGGCCTTTGACGCTTACGGCAAGGTGGAGGTAAACAACCCAGCCGCCAGCGACACGATACTCGCCAACGAATACAAGAAGGTTGCCGACCAGTACGACGGCACTGACGCAGCGAACCTCGCAGCAGTCGAAGCCGCAGAACACTTCTACGAAATCGGCAAATACCAGGAAGCGCTCAACTACCTCAACAAGTTCAGCACCAGCAACGAGGTCCTAAGCGCCACCACCACAATAATGAAAGGCGACTGCTATGTCAACCTCAAGAAATATGACGAGGCAATCAGCCAGTTCCAGAAAGCAGCCGCAGACGCTGCCGACAACGACCAGATAGTGCCGCTCGCGCTCATCAAATGCGCAACAGTGTACGACGCGCAGAAGAAATACGACAAGGCTCTCGAGATATACGAGCAGCTCTACCAGCGCAACCCGAAATACGCGTTCAACGGCATGACAATGGAGGCATACATCGAGCGCGAGAAAGCCCGCCTCGGCAAATAAACCCCTCTGGCACAACATCAACACCGAATAATAGACTCACAAAAATAATAAAACACTTTTTGCGTATTTATTAAAAAGGCGGCTGGCTCTCGAGCTGACCGCCTTTTTCTTTTACCGCCGTTCCTTGCAGTCCCACTGTAATGCATCGTTTCACCCCTGGGAAGGTGCACGGGAGCGAACACTGGCTCAACTCAACAATAGATATGTCAACACTGATGAAATACCTCACAGTATGGCTCTTCGGAGGTCTCGGCGCGATATGCCGCTACGGCATAGTCCGCCTGTTTGACGCTCACGGCTGGTCTACAGGCGCATTCGCCGCCATGCCAACGCTCGCTACCAACCTCGTTGCCTGCTTCGCGATAGGCGTCATAGCCGGCTGGCTCAACTCCTCGCCATGGAGCGACGACACACGCAACGCCTTCGCACTCGCCTCGATGACCGGCTTCTGCGGCGGCTTCTCCACATTCTCCACCTTCACCCTCGACGCGGTGCGTTATTTCGAGCAGGGACGCTTCAACGCATGGGTGCTGATAGGCATTGCCACGGTCGTCGGTTGTCTGCTGGCTTGCGCCGCCGGCTACTGGCTCGCCCTGCGCTTCCGCCCCTCCCACTGACAGTATCCGAGACCCCGGGAGTTCTCAGAGCACTCCGAGTACTCAGAGAACTCCGTGGATTGAGAGACAATAGCGTCACACCTTGCCGAGGCGGCGTAGGTATTCCAACTCGCCGAGGGCGAAATCGCGGTCTTCAGATGAGTCTTTCATCTGCTCGAGCAGTTCACGTGCCTTGTCCCACATTTCATACTCGATGTACAAGTATGCCAGACGGCGGTACAGGAAATGACTGAAAAGCTCGCCTTCGGGCATGTCCTTCCATTTGCTCTCATTCCAATGGCGTATGTACTGCGAGACAATGCTCACGGCGCGAGGGTCGTTGCTGTTGACCAGCGCGTTGATATACTCCATGGCGTGGTGTACATCTGCAGAATATTCCTGTATCAGCCCAAGGTAGTAGGCGGCACGGTCAAACTGCTCCAATTCGTTGCAGCAGTAGCCGATGTTGTAGCAGGTCTCCACAAACGCCTCATGCAGCTGCGGGTTGTTATCCTTGACAACCGCAGTCTTGAGCTTGTCGTAGGCCTTCGTCAGGCTAAGGAGCGCGTCGGCAAAGCGTTTCTGGCTTACGAGCCAGCGTCCGTAGCCCACCTCATAACCAAGCCCTTTCGAGCCGGTCACCCCTTCGAGCACTGCCTGTTCCTCATTCGTAAGGCTTCTGCCAGCATTAATGCCGTTGTCAAGCGACTGCATCACGCGGTCATACCCCTCGAGGCGTTTCTCTGGCGGAATACGGTCGTATGCGAGGATGAAGCTGGTGGTGAACGGTGCATTGCGGGAGCGCGAGGTGCGGAAGTCATCGGGGCTGTTGAAGTTGGGAATCATCACCGACACCCGCATATACACACTCTCACCAGCAAACGGGCCGAGGCCTCGCAGGTACATGATGATAGAGTTGTCAGTACCCAGTGCCGACTTGTCATTGCGGTCATTGTTTTGTCCGCAGGCAGCGTATGAAGGGCGGAAAGCTATGATTAGGACAGTATTCTGACCAAATCGAACTTGGCGTTCACCCTCTGGCGCGTATGTCAGTATCGTGTCAAACAGCTTGTACGCCAGCACATCTGACGGGTTCACGACAGTCTCGGTTTTGCACTCCGTATCAAAGCCGCCACGGCTGACAATGGTCATAGCCCCGATGTCGGCAGGGTTTATGTTGAGGATTTCCTTGAGTATATACCCGAGGTTGACTTGGTCGTACTGCGAGGCGCGTTTCACTGCGGGCTGCTGGTGACGGAACTTGGCCTCGTTCATCAGGAAAGACTTCCACAGCGGATCTGGAGCAGAACTGCTTTGTGACTGCCCAGGCTGGTTGTTGCCTTTGGAGAATAGTCGGTTGAACATGCTTGTTTGGTGTTGATGTTTGGTGTATGTTTGCCTTGCCGGCGAGCCGGCAGGGGTTTGTCAGCGCGAATTTACATAAAATATCTCATTCAACATGGCATTTCAGCCCGAAAAGCGACAAAACCGAGACCACTGTCATCAGGCGCGGGTGTGCCGCCATGGGAGCGGCAATGCCGCCCACGTTTTGACGGCAAAGGCGCGGAGAGCGTCCCGGCGGAGGAACAGCGTCGAGGTGCCGTAGGCTATCGCGCTGCCTATCAGCCCGCCCACTATCACGTCGCCGGGGTAATGCACGCCGAGGTATATGCGCGTGTATGCGATGAGCGCAGCCCATACGAGTATCGCCGCCATGGCGTAGCCGCGCCAGCGCATGGTGCGTATCAGGTAGACAGCAAGCGCGAAGCTGTTTGCAGCGTGGCACGAGGGGAAGCCGTTGCGTCCGCCCCGGTATTCGTTGACAATGTGAATCCAGCGGCTGAGCGGGTTGTCGAGGCACGCCGGGCGCAGCCGCCCTATCATAGGACGCAACAAGTTGTTGCACAGCTTGTCGGCAAGCAGTATGGTCAGCGCTATAAGCAACAGGCTGAACAATGCCTTGCGCCAGCCGAAGCGGCGCACTATCAGCACGAAGAGGAATATGTAGAACGGCGCCCACGTGAACCGTCCGGAGAGGGTGTACATCAGCTGATCGAGGGAGGTGTGGTTGAAAGAGTTGAGAAACAGCATCGCCTCGCCGTCGGCGTGGTTCAGTAGTTCGATTAGGGGAACAGCCATATTTGCTTGCATATTTATCGGCGACAAATATACAAACAAATACGACTAATGGGACAATTATATGCGTTAAAAATGCGCAACCGCAGCCGACGCGGCGTTGCAACAGGTCAACCTACGCAGCTGCCTGGGGCAACCGGGCCTGTCGGACCGATGACGATGAGACGGCCATCTGGCGCGGCGGCGGAGAGGATCATGCCCTCGGAGAGGATGCCTTTCAGCTTGCGCGGCTCGAAGTTGGCGATGAAGCATACCTGCTTGCCTATCAGGTCTTCGGGCTGGTAATGCTTGGCAATGCCGCTGACGATGGTGCGGCGCTGCATGCCGTCGTCTATGAGGAAACGCAGCAGCTTGTCGGCCTTCTTGACCTTCTCGCACTCGAGGACAGTGCCTACGCGGATGTCTACCTGCTCGAATGTCTCGAAAGGCACGTTCTGTTTGACCGGCTCAGGCTTCCATGAGCGCAGGAGGTTCTGACGCTTTGCCTCGGCGAGCTTGGCGAGCTGCGCCTCAACCACTTCGTCACCGATCTTCTCGAAGAGCAGCTCGGGCTTGTCGAGCATCGTGCCCTCGGCAATGAGGTCGTCGCGCCCGGTCATATCCCAAGAGGGCTTGCCCATGCGCAGCTGCGCGGTGAGCTTCTCCGCCATGAAGGGGAGGAACGGCTCGAAGGCGACTGCAATGTTGGCGCATACCTGCACAGCGGCGTTGAGTATCGTCGCAGTGCGCTCCGGGTCAGCCTTGATGAGTTTCCACGGCTCTGCGTCGGCAAGGTACTTGTTGCCGGCACGCGCTATCTCCATAGCGTCCTTGAGAGCCTCGCGGAACTTGAAGTGGTCAACGTTGTCGCTCTCGCGGCTCACGGCAGCGCGGATGGTGTCAAACAGGTCACGCTCCATCTGTCCGTACTCTCCGCGAGGAGGCACTGCACCGCCGTAGTATTTGTGTATCAGCACCATGGCGCGGTTGACGAAGTTGCCGAGTATGGCAACCAGCTCCGAATTGTTGCGCGTCTGGAAGTCTGCCCAGGTGAAGTTGTTGTCCTTCGTTTCCGGGGCGTTGGCAGTCAGCACATAGCGCAGCACGTCCTGCTTGCCAGGGAGTTCGCGCAGGTACTCGTGCAGCCATACCGCCCAGTTGCGCGAGGTGGAAATCTTGTCGTCCTCGAGGTTGAGGAACTCGTTGGCGGGGACGTTGTCCGGGAGGTTGAACGAGCCGTCAGCCATGAGCATGGCGGGGAAGATGATGCAGTGGAAGACGATGTTGTCCTTGCCGATGAAGTGGAGCATCCGCGTTTCGGGGTCTTTCCACCACTTCTCCCAGTCGTCAGGACAGAGGTCTATGGTGTTTGATATATAGCCGATAGGCGCGTCAAACCACACGTA
>DHKE01000027.1:0-56469 GCA_002404675.1 Porphyromonadaceae bacterium UBA4702
CTAATTTAATTCATCCAACGAGTATGCTTTTGAATTTCCGAGAAAACATCCACCTCCTTTATTGAGCCGTCCCGCAGCGTGATGCTCTTGGGCTTTTCATAAATCGTTTTATCGTCTTGCCAGTGAGAACCGTACTTGTGGGAAAGGATATACACCATCTGGGAACGGATCGCCACCTCGATTTTCTCTATGGCATCGAAGACCAGCAGCCTCAGCTTTCGGTCGAACACATACATGTCGTAAACTTGTTTCCATGTCGTGCCATAGCGGAACTCATTCACAATCTGACCGCCTACGTTCTTCTTGAAAGGGAACATGTAGGCACTCAGTCTGAAATAACTGACATTAGCCAGCTGATATTCAGCTTTGGCTTCGTCCGCAAAAACGAGACCTCGGCTTTTAAGCAGTTCCACCTGCTCGTGGTATGTCAATGGAGGCTTTTCAAATTTCATAGCACAAAGATACAAAACTTCTTTGGTTTCCGCGTCATTCCCGGGAAAATCCGCGCACCGTTTTTTTTCGCAGCTGTTCGTTCCTCCTCTGCCGGGCGAATGTTAAAGCAGGGTTTTCGTATCGGAGGGCGGTTGTAATTTTGCAGCGCAAAACAGCTGCCCCCGGCGTTTGGTGGCGGCATAAACTTTTCGGCAATATGAACATAAGAACCTTTACCGCCGTGGCGACGGCGTTGACCCTCGCCACCGGCTGCTCCCGGCGCATATATGTGCCGGTCGAGAACACGGTGACACGTACTGACACCGTGAAAATCACGGAACGGGCTGCGGAGGCGTCCGTAGTCCATGACAGCATCATCCTCGACATGCGCGGCGACACTGTCTACAAGGAGGTTTGGCGCGTGCGCGACCGCCAGCGCATCGTGGCGGGAGACCGCAGCCGCATCACCCATGACACTGTGGTCATACAGAAGCCTGTTGTGGCGGAACGCGGGAGCGTCACCGCAGCAGAGCACAAGCCCTCGTTGCTGCAACGCATCGGCAAGGCTGTCGCCGACATCATCTTGTTTGCGGCTATCGCAATCGGCATCATCACCGCAGCACGCATCGTCCGCCGTTTCACCACAAATAACAACCACTGACAATGAGAACGATAGCTGAAATCATCGTGCATTGCTCTGCCACCGCTGAGGGGCGGTCATTTACAGTCGCCGACATCGACCGCTGGCACCTGGAGCGCGGCTTCCGCAAAATCGGCTACCACTATGTGATATACCTTGACGGCTCGGTCCATGCCGGGCGCAGCGAGGCGGAAACCGGGGCGCATTGCCTGGGACACAACGCCCATTCCATAGGGGTATGCTACATCGGCGGTTGCGCTGCCGACGGCCGCACGCCGAAGGACACCCGCACGCCGCAGCAGAAAGCGGCGCTCACGGCATTGCTGCACGACCTGCGCCGCCGCTATCCCGGCGCGAAGATACACGGGCACCGTGACTTTGCAGCCAAGGCTTGCCCGAGCTTCGACGCGACAGCCGAGTACCGCAAGCTGTGACCATCGTGCTTCGGGTGATTGTGCTGTCAGCGCAGGAGGGTGTGTCAAAATGCGCAGACCGCGTATGATTGCGTTGTCAGTGTAGGGACACGGCGTGCCGTGTTCACTCCAAGTCAGTGCAATTCAACAACATACATACCAGCCGACCATTTCGGACACGGCTCGCCGTGTCCCTACCACGCGAGGGGTGCGCCGAATGAACGGCGCACCCCTCGCTGTATGTCTTGCTGCTTCGGACAGCCTTATTTCTTCACCTTGTTGTATCGTTCGTTCAGCCCCTTGACGATGTCGGCGGTGATGTCGAGTGCCGGGTCGATGTAGAGGGCTGCATCCTTCATGAAGATGGCGTCATAGCCGTACTTCTCATTGTACACCTTGATATATGAGGTAACAGAATCCCTGACGCTCTTCTGCATATCCTCCACCTTCTTGGCATAGTCTGTCTGCAGGTCAGCAGCCGATTTCTCGGCAGCAGCCTGCGCGTTGGCGAGCTTGCGCTGGTCCTGCTCAAACTCGGACTGCGACGAATAGCCGTTGTTCTGGTATTTCTGCTGCATCTTGCTTGCCATGGACTGGAGGCCGTTCTGCTTCTGGCGCAGCTGGCTTTCAAGGTTATTCTGCAGGGACAGCATCTGCTCGTTGAAGTCCTTCGAGAGGTTGTATTGCGAGATTACCGTGTCAACATCGACATAGCGGTAATTGGGAAGTTTCGAGGGGTCAGTGCCCTTGGAAGATTTCTGCTCCGTCTTCTTGGCCTCGCCCTGCTTGGCGGCATCGCCGCAAGAGCCGCACACCGCCGAGAGGGCGATTGCGCAAAGGGCAACGAGGGGAAGTAAGTTTTTTTTCATACTATGTAATGAGTTCCTGTTGTTATCAATGTCTGGTTTGCCTGCGGCGAGCCTCCTTGCGCAGCGTATGGCACCCGTGCCGGTTCATGGCGGACTTTTCGCGCCCCGCCAGCAGACGCACGCACATCAGCACGCACGCCAAAGCTACAAGAGCAACGGTGAGCAATACGGTCATCACAGAATACTCGCTTGGGAATGCAAAATTAGTCATTTCTTTCCGACCCTCCCCCTCTACGCGCTGTATTAATGTTTAATTATGGTTAAGACTTGCCTAACCCGTGGATTTTTACTATCTTTGGCTCGTGAAATGGGCATGGACTGGCGTGTTCAGTCCGCCTCAAAGACGTAAAACACTTAAAATCAACCATAATATGGAAGTTAAAGACTTGAAGCCGGAACTTATCTGGCGTTGTTTCGACGAGATCACGAAAGTGCCTCGCCCCTCTTGCCACGAAGAGCAGATCCGTGCATACCTGCTGGATTTTGCCAAGAAGCATAACATCGAAGTGAAAACCGACGACTGCGGCAACGTCGTGATGCGCAAAGCCGCCACCCAGGGCTGCGAGAAAGCCCCCACAGTGATACTCCAGGCCCACATGGACATGGTGGCTGAGAAGAACAATGACGTGCAGCACGACTTCCTGAAAGACCCGATCGAGACGTACATCGACGGCGACTGGGTAAAGGCTCGCGGCACGACGCTCGGCGCAGACAACGGCATCGGCATGGCAGCCGCTCTCGCTGTCATGATCGACCCGACGCTCAAGCACGGCCCGGTGGAAGCGCTCTTCACCGTCAATGAGGAAATCGGCCTCGAGGGCGCACAGAACCTCGGCAAGGACATGATAACCGGCACTATGCTCATCAACCTCGACTCAGAGGATGACGGCGAGATTTTCGTAGGTTGCGCCGGCGGCATCGACACAACTGCCGACTTCACATACACCCGCAGCCTCTCGCCCGAGAACTTCATCTACAAGCGCATATCCGTGAGCGGACTGCTCGGCGGCCACTCCGGCTCTGACATCGACGCCGGCCGCGCCAACGCCAACAAGCTCATCGCCCGCTTCATCTGGGAATGCTCGCAGAAATGGGACATCGCAGTCAGCACATTCGAGGGCGGCAACCTGCGCAACGCCATCCCGCGTGAGGCCAACTCCGTATTCGGCATCCACACAGACCATGCCCGCGCCATGGAAGAAGCCCTCAACAAGTACGCAGAGGAAATCAAGAACGAATACAAGGGCGTAGAGCCGTCGATGAAGTTTGAGATTTGCGACGTGGAGCGTCCCGAGTACTGCATCGACTCCAAAACTTCGCTCGCTCTGATACGCGCCATCTACAGCGCACCCCACGGCGTATACTCCATGAGCCGCGACATCCCCGGCCTGGTGGAAACATCGACCAACCTCGCCGCTGTCAAGATGATAGAGGACAACAAGGTGCGCATCACCACCTCACAGCGTTCATCCGTTGAGTCACGCAAGAACGATATCGCTGGACAGGTTGAAGCCCACTTCCAGATTGCCGGAGCTGAGGTTTCACACTCTGACGGCTATCCCGGCTGGGCGCCCAACATGGAATCGCCCATCATGAAGCTGAGTGCAGACGCTTACGAGGAACTCTTCGGCGTGCGCCCGGCCATCAAGGCTATCCATGCCGGACTGGAGTGCGGACTGTTCCTCTCCAAGTACCCCAACCTCGACATGGTTTCATTCGGCCCAACGATGACCGGCGTCCACTCTCCAGACGAGAAACTGAACATCCCCACCACAGAGAAATTCTGGAAGCACGTGACCCGCGTACTTGAGAAAGTCGCTGGTTTATGAACCTCCGGAGAATGACTATATGCGCTACGGTGACAGCCCTCGCGGCTGTCGCCTTGGCGTGTATGGGGTATGGCGGGACTGCGGCACGGCATGGCGCAGCCGACACTGCCAAAGACACTGCAGCTGACACCATTGCTGCGGCAATAAACCCGCAGGACTGGGAAGGCGGCAAAATGGCGATGCCCGACAGCGACGAGCAGGTGAAGTACAAAACCCTCACCGACGCGGACTTCGAGATAGTGGCCCGCGAACTCGGCGTGGAAGTGGCGGCCATAAAAGCAGTCGTCCGCATAGAGGCCGGCGCAGCTATGGAAGGCTTCTGGGCGCCCGGTGTGCCTATAGTCAACTTTGACCGCTCGATGTACCGCAAGTACGGCAGCAAGGCAGTCAACAAACGCGGGGACAAGAACGCCAAAGTGCCTGCCGGCCTCACCGGCTATCCTTTGCGCAAATGGACCACCCTCACCAAGATGCGCCGCATCAACGCCGAGGGCGCGGACATGGGCACATTCTGGGGCATGTTCCAGATAGGAGGCTTCTCCTACAAGGCCTGCGGCTGCGAGACCATACAAGAGTTCGTCCGGCTGATGTCCCGCTCCGAGTTTGACCAGCTCGAACTGTTCGCGGCCTTTGTGGTCAACACAGGCTATGTAGAGTACATACGCCGCAAGGACTGGGCTGGCTTTGCCCGCCGCTACAACGGCCCGTCATACGCCAAGCGCGGCTACCACCGCCGCATGGCAGCCGAATACGCCAAATACAAAAAACAATAGTTTCACTGACAAACACCCGATTTTCAACCATGAAAATGACAGACCTCGAGCCGAAACTGATATGGCAATGTTTCGACGAGATAACCAAAGTGCCCCGTCCCACACACCACCTCGACAAGATGAAGGCTTTCCTCGTGGGCTGGGCAGAACGCCACAACATACCGGTGCGCACCGACGAGGTGGGCAATGTGGTGATGACAAAACCGGCTACACCTGGACACGAGAACGCCCCCACAGTCGTACTTCAGGGACACCAGGACATGGTAGCAGAGAAGCGTGCCGACAAGGTGCATGACTTCCTCAACGACCCTATCACCACCATTGTTGACGGCGAATGGGTCAAGGCCGACGGCACTACCCTTGGCGCAGACAACGGCATGGGCTGCGCCACGGCAATGGCAGTGCTGCTCGATGACACCCTCGTCCACGGTCCTATAGAGGCTCTCTTCACCGTTGACGAGGAGCAGGGCCTCATCGGCGCAAATGGGCTTCAGCCCGGCTTCATCACCGGCAAGACACTGCTCAACCTTGACTCCGAGGAGCACGGACAGCTCGTCATAGGCTGCGCCGGCGGCAAGGTCGCCATCGCCACGCTCCCCTACACTACCGTCGCTGCACCCGCAGGCGTAGAGTTTCAAGAGGTGCTCATCGACCACCTCAACGGCGGCCACTCCGGCATGGAGATCGGTCTGGGACGAGGCAACGCCAACCAGCAGCTCGCCCGTTTCCTGTGGGAATCGGCACAACGCCATGACCTCTGGATAGCCGAAATCGAAGGCGGCGGCCTCGCCAACGCCATTCCGCGCCGCGCACGCGCCGTCGTAGCCGTGCCCGCCGGCAAGGCAGAGGAGTTCCGCGCCTACGCACGCGAGTTCTCCGACATGATACACTCCGAGTTCCGCCTGGCTGAGAACCCCGGCTTCGTGTTTGAAGCCAAAGCCGTCGAGGCTCGCGACAAGGTCATCGACCCGGCAGTCGCCTCAAGCCTCATCGCAGCCGTGTTCTCATGCCCCAACGGCGTTCAGGGCATGTCAAACGCAGTCCCGGGCCTCATAGAGACATCGTGCAACCTCGCCTCCGTCAAGATGGAAGGCAGCAACATCATAATCACCGTGCACATCCGCTCGTCCGTTGACTCACGCCGTGACGAGACCGCAGACCGCGCCAAAGCACTGTTCAGCATGATCGGCGCAACGGTGGCATACGATGACGCATACGTAGGCTGGGCGCCCAATCCCAACTCCAATGTGCTGAAAGTGGCAGAAGAGAGCTTCCGCGACCTGTTCGGCACAAGCCCGCGCGTCGAGGCTCTCCACGCCGGACTGGAGTGCGGCCTGTTCCTCGAGAAGATGCCCGACCTCGACATGATTTCCTTCGGCCCGACACTGAAGGACATCCACTCGCCCAGCGAGAAGGTCAACATCGCCGACGTGCAGAAATACTGGGAGCTGGTCAAGGAGATACTCCGCCGCCTGGCATAAACGACCTCACAGCAGACATACGCGACCGGGGATGCTCACCGCATCTCCGGTTTCTTTTTCACACCTTCACTCGCCCACAAACAGCAGCACCGCATGATTTGCACGGCAAATTGCAACTGAAAGAACTGCCAACGCCCTGACAATCCATGATAACAACGGACACAAGACTTTTGCGTATATGTTTTACAACACCACGGCACGACACCTTAACCTGTCATTACACGACATATTTCCACATTTTCAAGTCCAAATATCCCCAAACACCGCAATACGCAGATTTTAGTGACACATCAATATGCCATCAACTGCTGGACACGAAGCATTTTAGGGGCAAAAAATTTGCAGAAACACCGGTTAACCAGTATCTTTGCAACGTAAAACGGAGACGACACATCCGTTTAGGGACATTGAAACAACTGACTTAACATAAACGACCACCGGGCGAAGCCCCGGAATTGGCAAATTGGGCGACGCGGCACTACTCTATCTCTATTTGCGTCAACCTCAGATCTTCAATCCAATACCAGAAGGAACATTGTCTGCGGACAACAACCATACAACCCTATATCTAATCATCATGAAATCCAAGCCGTGTCGCCCATATTTGCCAAGGTGAACGCCAAGTCAGCTGCCTCGCCCTGCACTCCTAAGACAAACTAATACTATATAACTATGAGTACTACATTTGAAGAGAGTTGTAACAACTATTCAATCACTGACGAGAAGGCCAAGGAGCAATTCAAGGCCGTCTGCGAGTTCACCGCCAGCCAGCCGGCTCGTTGCAGCAACGCTGCGCCGGAATTGGGAGTGGTTTTCACTCTCAAGGGCGTTCCTGAAAAGCTGTGCATCAATCCAACAGCCCCTGAGGCTGACCGCAAGTACTGTGTGAAATTCCCGGTGCTGACCGCCGACGGCAGCGAGTTGGGAATATCCCTATCTCGTCTCCAAGGACACTACAGCAAGCTCAAGGTCTGGAAGAGCGGCGTCAAGGACGTCGAAGTCGCCAGCAACGCCGCCGACTATGGGGTGTCAGCAGAGGTTAAAGACGGCAAAACCGTTTTCGCTTTTGCTGACAACCAGATGCTTGTGCTGAGCAACAACCCACGTGAGGCTGTTGAAGAGCTGATGTCCATGCAGGGACAAAAGTTTGTCATTGTTGCTACATTCACGGCAGGAGAGTTCAAAACCAAGCATTCGCTGATTGCGAAACATATGACCTGAACGGCGAGAAGCACGTCGCCAAGTAACCAGCCCCGAAGCGACGGATAAGCAGTGAGGCGTAACAGGAAGAGGGGGAAATCAGTACCAGCGGAGGCCGTTGCTGCGCGAGCTGCGCTTGTCGTATTTCACATCCTTGAGCAGCGACGATTTCACGGCTATGTGGAAGTTGTAGCTCTTGTAAGGGCCTACTGGGACAAACGAGGCGGTCATGGTGAAGCAGTGCAGGTCGCGGGAGATGCTGCAGTTCATGTACGCCAGTTTGTGCTGGTCGAAATCGTATGACGCGGAGAACGAGAAGTTCCAGTTCTTGGTCGGGCGTATGTTGCCAGAGAGCGAAAGGTTTTGCGTCCACTTGCCGTTGTAGTCCAGCTTGTCGTAGTTGAAGTCGCCGTAACCGTAGTTGACCGAATAGTTGAACGTCAGGCTCCAGGGACATTCCCATTTCTCGTAACCGTCCACGTCAGCCGTTGCGGCAGAGCCGTCGTCACTGCCGCGCTGCCTCCGTCGAGCAGCGGTCGCCGCGAAATCCTCGTCGGCCGCACTGCCGCCATCCTCGCCGTCCCAGTCGTCCTCCTCATCAGACTCCTTCTTCCGTGACGACGAGTCGCTCTTCTTGCGGAACGTGTCGTTGTTGAACGTGTATGAGAACGATGTGCCTGTGCTTGACAACTTCGGGAACTTGCCGTGGGCTATGCGCAGCTTGTTGAGCTGCACAGGCGAGCCTGAGGGCGTGAGGCCGTACATGTAGGGGTCCCAAGTGGCAGCCAGCGAGAGGTTGAAATTCTTCATCAGGCGCAGCAGGAGGCTTGTCTGTATCGGGCTCCAGCGCATCGAGTCGGCGGCAAAGTTGTATGACTGCGAGATAGTCAAATTCTCGATGAGGGAAACCTTGCGCACGCCAGTTGAGTCGCTGTCGTCGCGCACCTTCATTTCCAGGTTGTTGGCCAGCGAGAGCGACAGGCTTCCGGTCCGGCCTGATGAGGGCGAGCCGTACACGCCGTGCTGGAAATAATTGTATTTGCGCGACTGCTCCACGCCCTGTGCGTCAGTATACGAATACTTGCCGTAATATCCCCACCCGGGAGCGGAGAAGTCAGGAGAGGCATTGAACGAGAGCGTCGGCGTGAGGACGTGTCGTATCATCTGCACCTTGTCGCCGAATATCTTCAGCGGCTTCCAGAAGCCGTAAACCTTGGTGTCGAGCGAAATCGAGGCGTTGAAATCGAATATGTTGTAGAAGCCGTATGTGGTGTCAGCCACCTCGCGCGAGGCCTGCGTGTCCCACTGGCGGCGTATCTTGCTGGTGTACATACGGTCGTTGATCGAAATCTGCGGCGAGATGTTGATGTACTTGAACAGCGAGAATGTCGCCGTGACAGGGACGGAGTGCTTCATGCCGTTTCGCCAGTCCTTGATCAGGCTTTTCTTGAAGAACACGTCCTGCTGTGCGGTCAGCGAGTTCTGGAACTGTCCGTTGTATGACAGCTTGATTTTCTCATACCACCGCTCGCCGCCCACGGAACGCTTGCGCTTGAACGGCGCGGTCTGCGACATGGTGACCGTCAGGTTGGGGAACGACACGGAGAGCGTCGAGTCCTGCGTGCGCTGCGATATGTTGGCAGTCGTGGAGATGCTCCACTTCGTGCCGGGGAAGCGGTAGGTCATGTTGACCGTCGAGGACTTGGTGTTCTCGGTAAACGAGTTGTTGTAGTATGAGTTGAGGTCGTTTCGCGTATACCCTGAGGTGGCAAAGTTGACCGAAGCGGAGAACGACATGTTCGGGTTTGCCTTCGCATCCATTGTGTGGTTCCATATCACACGGAAGTTGTTCTGCTTTGCATAGTCAGGCGCGCCCTTGTCGCCGGTGACGGTGGTGATATAGCTGATGTCAAACGAGCCGTTGAAGCGGTAACGCTTGTTGTAAGTGCTTCGTGCAGAGAGTCCCCACGAGCCTTTGGTGTATATCTCGCCGCGCAGGGCGAGGTCTACATAGTCGTTGATGGCGAAGTAATATCCGCCGTCACGCAGGTAGAAGCCCCGGTTGTAGTCGTCGCCGAATGAGGGGAAAAGCACGCCGCTGGAATAGTCCTTGGAGAACGGGAAGAAGCCGAAGGGCACGGCCAGCGGCAGCGGCACGTCTGAAAGCACCAAGTATGCCGGGCCTGTGACGATGTTCTTCTTGGGCGTGACCTTTGCCTTGGTGAGCTGGAAATAGAAGTGGGGATGCTCATGGTCGTCGCAGGTGGTGTATTTGCCGTCCTCGACAAAGAATGTGCCATCCTCCATTTTCTTGGTCGCGCCACCCTGAAGGTAGCCCTCGCCCTGCTCCGTGACAACATCGGTTATGAAGCCGCGCTGCGACTTGAAGTTGTACTTCATGGTCTTGGACTCGTATGTGCCGCCCTTGTCGGAGAAAACGGGGTAGCCGCTCCCCGACCCAAGGCTGTCAATACGCCCCTCGGCGAAGACCGTGGAGCTGTCCATGTCCATCTTGATGTTGTCGGAATTGAGTTTCAGGTCGGTGTATTCCACCGTCGCGCCGCCGTACATGAAAGTGTTGTTACGCCCCGACATCACGAGCGAGTCCGTGGCATGAAACTTCACAACGTCCTCAATGTCAACCTTCCGGCGGTCAATAGCGGTCACTGTCTCGCGTTTGAGCAGCGAGTCCTCGTCGATGTACTCATCGGGCTGGCCGGCGGTCTGCGCTACGCTGTCAGCGGACGTTTCACCCTCCCCCCCGGGCAAGGCGACGGCGACAGTGTCTGAAGGCTCGTCACCGATGCCGCCGTCCGAGGCACGATGAGCCTTGCTGTTGGAATAGCCGGCAAAAGCCACCCCAACCGCAACAAGCAATATCAGATATATCAGCGGTCGCCTCAAATCGTTGTGTATAAGCGCAAAGCCGCGTCAGCAGCCAGCACGGTATGCCATTACAAACTGCAAATTTAGCAATATTTCATCACACCGCGCATACTTAATCCAGAATAATTCCGGCGACAAATCGCACAAACGCACAATTAACACACTTTCAGGCTCTTGTTACAGCCCAAACTCGCGCTGCATGGCGTCAAACCGGGCAAGCGTGTCCGCCCCGTGGGCAAGCATCTGCTCGCGAACACGCTCCAGCGGCTTGCGCCGCCTCAGGTCGCCCGACTTGGAGTAGAACTTGTCAGCATAGCATATCAGCCTCTCCTCCACGGTCAGCGGGAGCATATCACGCAGCGGGAGCGGAAGCCCCTGACGGCGTATGTCCTCCTCGGTAAGTCCGGCACCGGTATGCCGCTCGCACACCAGGGCATGGCGCGGCAGTCCGCACTCGCGCAGACGGTCGCCGCCGGCGATGCCGTGGCATATATACGGCAACTCGCCATAGCACTCTATGTCAGGGGCATAGACATCTACAATGCCTATGTCATGCAGCATAGCCGCCTGCTCCACGAAGTCCGCATCGACGGCAAGTCCGCGCCGCCCGGCGCACTCCAGAGCCATGTCGGCTACTGCTCGCGAATGTGTCCAGAGTATCTCTTTCAGCTTCTTCTGCCCATGTATCTGCGAGTCAATGACCGCACGGGCAAACTTCTCGTTTACATTCATCACGTCAAATGGAAAAATGCGGAGGATGCCTCCCGGCCTCCTCCGCACCAACAGTTAGTATTACTAAAAAGTTTTTGCAATATCAATCGATGAATTCCACCCAGCCGTGAGTGTCCTCGCAGTCACCGCACTGGATGCCGCGCAGACGGTCGTAGAGAGCAGTAACGACGGGGCCAGCCTCGCCGTTGGTGGAGAATACGTACTTGTCACCGGTGTCGATGTCGTCGATTTCAGCAATCGGCGAGCATACGGCAGCTGTTCCGCAAGCGGATGCCTCTTCAAATGTGGGCAGCTCCTCGAGGGCAATGTGACGCTGCTCAACCTTCAGGCCAAGATCCTTGGCGATTTCGCGCAGCGACATATTGGTGATTGAGGGGAGGATGGAGGGGCTTGCCGGGGTGATGTAGGTGTTGTCCTTGATGCCGAAGAAGTTGGCTGCGCCGCACTCGTCGAGATACTTCTTCTCTTTCGGGTCGAGGTAGAGCATCACGGAGTATCCGAGTTCGTGGGCCTTCTCGCCGGCCACGAGGCTGGCGGCATAGTTGCCGCCGACCTTGATAGAACCGGTGCCCTTGGGGGCGACACGGTCATATTCGCGGGAGAGGCAAACCTTTGTCGGCTTGAAGCCGTCCTTGAAGTACGGGCCTACGGGTGTCACGAGCATGATAACCATATACTCGGAAGCGGGCTTCACGCCCACGCGGGCAGAGATGCCGATCTGAAGCGGACGTATGTAGAGTGACGCGCCCGAGCCGTATGGGGGCACGAAACGCTCATTGAGCTTGACCACCTTGCGCACCATTTCGCAGAAGAGCTCCACGGGCATGGGCTGCATGGCAATGCCCTCTGCACTGCGGATGAAACGCTTGGCGTTCTCGTCCATTCGGAACACACGCACCTTGCCGTCCTTGCCACGGAAAGCCTTGAGGCCCTCGAATGACTCCTGGCCATAGTGGAGGCACGAAGCTGCTATGTGCAGGGGGACATATTCAGAATCTGACACTTCGATTTCGCCCCATTTGCCGTCCTTGAATGTGCAGCGCACATTGTAGTCGGTGGGCATGTAGCTGAACGATAAGTTAGCCCAATCGATGTTTGTTTCTTTCATGACGTATTTTAGATTTTAGGATTTGCTTTCTATGCCGCAAATTTAGTCATTAATCCCGACACCTGCACGATTTGCCCGAAAAAAATCGCCGCCCCCAATATCCGCTCGAGGATATGTCAGAGGGCGACCTTGCAGGTGAGAGCGCCGGTCTTGACAATGAAGACACCATGTGCCGGTATGTGCAGCTGGTATGTGCCGGCAGAGAGTGTTTCGGAGGAGATAAGCTGTCCGAGGATGGTATATACCTTGATTGCCGTGGTCTTGGTGACTGTGACGATGATAGTTGAGCGCGCCGTGCGTATTTCCACGTCTCCGTCACGCGCTACCACGCGAGAGTCGCTGCGTTCGGAGCGCAACGCTTCCCACGGACGACCGGCCGCATCTGCCGGGGCTGTACCTCCGATTGCAAACGCCGCTGCTAATGCCATGTATGCCAACCACTTGAATTTCATCTTGCCTCCCTGGAACTTCCGTCCCTGCTTTTACACCTTACAGCCCAGTGCTTTGGGCTATTCGGGTATGCAAAATTAGTAATTTCCTTTTATACTATGACTATCAAAAGGGCAAAAAGTAAAATCAGCGCACCGGTGCATCTGCTGTGACGGAGCATGACAGCCGGCAGCCCTGCCGTGCACAAGGCGCAACACCTGAGCCGAGCGCGCCGGCAGATACAGGCGCAGCCACCCCTTGCCGTAAGGCGCGTACAGCGGGTCAGGCGACGTGAAGTGGCGGACGCTGCCGTCATTGTTGCCGAAGCCGCCGAACACGGCCGCGTCGCTGTCTATGACCGTCGCATACTCTCCCTGCGGCGCGAGCAGTCCGTAGTCAGAGAAGGATTTGACCGGATTCCAGTTGAACACAAACAGCAAGTCGCCTCGCCGGAACGCCAGCACCTGGTCGTCGTCCTTGTCCCACAGCTTTTCTATCGGCAGCGACTGGAAGCCGCTTACCGACGCAACAGCATGTATGATGCTGTTGTCGAAGCGGTTCAGGAACTTGTATTTCAAATCCTCGCGGTCCACGAGGCTCCACTGCCGGCGTGCATAGCGATAGCTCCACCCGTTCCCTTCGCGAGGAAAGTCAATCCATTCGGGATGCCCGAACTCGTTGCCCATGAAGTTGAGGTATCCGCCGTTGATGGTCGCCAGCGTGACGAGGCGTATCATCTTGTGCAATGCCATGCCGCGCTCCACGCTGTAAGTGCTGTCGCCGACGGCCATGTGCCAATACATGTCAGCGTCTATGAGGCGGAAAATGAGAGTTTTGTCGCCCACGAGAGCCTGGTCGTGACTCTCGCAATACGAGATGGTCTTCTCGTCGGCGCGGCGGTTGGTGAGTTCCCAGAATATCGACGACGGATGCCAGTCTTCGTCCTTCTTCTCCTTGACGGTCTTTATCCAGTAGTCGGGTATCCCCATCGCCATGCGGTAGTCAAACCCGATGCCGCCGCTCTCAAACGGCAGCGCGATGCCCGGCATGCCGCTCATTTCCTCGGCTATTGTGACAGCGTGGGGGTTGACCGTATGTACCAATAAGTTGGCAAGCGTAAGGTACGTTATGGCATCAGTGTCCTCGTTGCCGTCGAAATAGTCGCCGTAGCCGCTGAACGCCTTGCCAAGGCCGTGGTCGTAATAGAGCATCGAGGTCACGCCGTCAAAGCGGAAGCCGTCAAAGCGGTACTCCTCGAGCCAGTACTTGCAGTTGGAGAGCAGGAAATGCAGCACATTGTCCTTGCCGTAGTCAAAGAGCAGCGAGTCCCAAGCCGGATGCTCGCGGCGGCTGCCGCCATGGAAATAGAGGTCTTCAGAGCCGTCGATGCGTCCCAGTCCCTCGACCTCGTTCTTGACGGCATGGGAGTGCACCAAGTCCATGATGACGGCGATGCCCAGCTCATGGGCGCGGTCTATGAGGCGGCGCAGCTCGTCAGGCGTGCCGAAACGAGACGAGGGGGCGAAAAAGCTGGAAACGTGGTAGCCGAAAGAGCCGTAATACGGGTGCTCCTGTATGGCCATTATCTGTATGGCGTTGTAGCCGTCGGCAGCGATGCGCGGCAGCACGTTCTCACGGAACTCGTCGTAGGTGCCAATCCCCTCCTTGTCCTGCGCCATGCCGACATGGCACTCGTATATCAGCAGCGGCGACACGTCGGGGAGAAAGTTGTCGACGCGGAAACGGTACGGCTCTTCCGGCTCGTAGACCTGTGCGCTGAAAATGGCAGTGCCGGCATCCTGCACCACACAAGTGGCGTATGCCGGTATACGCTCGCCCGAGCCGCCGTCCCACTGCACGCGCATCTTGTAGAGGTCGCCGTGATGAATGGCGTCTGCAGGCAGATGCAGCTCCCACACGCCCCCGCCAATGGGCGACAAGCGGTATTGCTCCTCCTCGCGCCAACCGTTGAACGTGCCTACGAGGTGGATGCACGAAGCGTTGGGAGCGAGTTCACGGAACACCCACGAGCCGTCCGCCTGGCGGTTCAGCCCGTAATAGCGGTGGGCATTGGCGAAATCGGACAGCGAGCCGCCCGTGCCGGAAGTGATCTGCGCAAGGCGGCGCAACACATCGCCGTGCCTCCCCTCTATGGCAGCGGCGTATGGCTCGAGCCACGGGTCGTCGCGCAATATGGCGAGTTTATCCTTCTTGGCGTCGTTTGTCGAGTTGGAAGCTGTCTGTGACATAGTCGTTATAATAAGAGATTTATCGGCGGTCGTCGCCGGAATTGTTCTTGCTGTGTTTCTTTTTCCACTTGCGCCGTTCCGCCCCTCGTCCGGGCTTGAGCCGCTGGCGCGGTTGCTGACGAGGCTCTTGCGGCTGATGCGCCGAAGAAGGCTTGTCCTTCTGGGTCGCAGCGCCCTGCGGCTGCGCCGGCTTGCTCTCTACGAGCGGCGGCATCCCCTCGCCATAAATGCCGAAGCAGTGCTTGACAGCATCACGCAGACGGTTTGCCACATCATCATGCCCCTTAAGCCGCCACAAGACACCGGAAATATAGTCGTCCTTTGAGCTGAAGCCCAGCAGACGCGCCACAGGGCACTCCGAAAGCATCGGCTTATAGTTGAACACACGCAGTATGCCGGCATAGTCGCCGTCCTTTATCATTTGCGAGAACTCATTCAGCAAATGGTTGTACGTATCACGCGGACGCAGCTTGTCAGGCAGCTGGCGCAGGTGTGCCTCAAGAGCCGTTATACAGGTGAACCGGCCGTCAATCTTGCACTCCACAGCACGTTTCACCTGATGGCGGACGTGTTCGAGCGCCTGTTTGTCATACTGATGCGAAAACAGCTCAATCACACTGTCCTTTACCTGCTGGAATACGCGGTCTGGGTTCTTGCCCCGCGCCTCCGCCATGACGCGCACCACCTCCTCCCACAGGAAAATGTTCTCCACCTCCGCCACATTCGGGACGAGTACGTTCTTGCGCCGCAGGTAGTCCACCTCGGCGTCAGTGCGCCTGTCGCGGTCCACGATGCCACGGCTGTCGAGGTGGTGCATGCGCCGCAGGTCATTGAATGTGCGCGTAGTCTCTATCACCTTGTCGCACGAGCCGAGCGGGCGCACCGTATAGTCTGTGAACACGAGCGTGTACAGCTTGGCGTCTATGCTGTGCACTCTGTCCCCCTCGATGAACAGAACCGGGCGGCGCGACCCTATGATGTCAACGAAAAGATCGTCTGTGATGCTGGCATAGTCAAGCACTCGGTAGTCCCAGGCATGCTTGTCGGCATCGTAGCTGCGTATCCACACGCAAGTGTTCTGAGTGCGCGAATTGACGAAGTCCGGGTCAACCGTATTGTATACAAACGTGCAGTCAGGACGCAGCGACTCGATGGTGTTCCAGACGGTATTAAGGATTGCCGTATGCAGGAACAACGTCGGCGAGTCGATAAATATGACCGCCCCGGGCATGGCATACAGCACAGCCGTAGTATAATAGAACACGGCCTTCTCGCCCTGGCTCAGCGTCACCGCCGCCACCGGGTCGTCGCCGCTGCCGGTCTCGAACATCAACCGCCCGGCATTGCGCAATATCTCCGACCCCGGGAACACCGTTTCCCACACCCGCATCACGCGGTCAAGTCGCGACGGCTTGGGCGGGGCTATCTTCTCGCCCGCGAGGGCGCGTGTCTTCAGGTCGAGCAGGATGTCAAACTCGTCAGTGACAAGCATGTACGCCAGCTTGTCAATCTCACTTACAGCATCGCTGCGCATATACGGCCGCTTGGCGGCAAGCTGCTGGTACATCACATCGATTGAACCGGGCATCTGCGAGGGGCTGCGCTCCGGGAAGGAGGCAGACAGCGCGGAGAGGTAATATGCACGGTCGCCCATGCGGTGCATGAGTTCCTTCATGAAACGGGTCTTGCCGGCGCCGTTTGCTCCGACGAGTGTAATCTGCCTGGCATTGCGCAGCACATCCGGCTCGCCGCCATCCAACTTGGGCAACAGTTGCAGGTCAGTCATATCTGTTTTGATTTACGATAGCGCGGACTCGGCGCGGCACTGCACCATGCGCACGCCGTCCCCCTGCAAAGTTAACGCTTTTCGCCGGAAGAATTATCCGCGCTGCCGCAAAAATTCCGCCGTATACCCACCCTGCCTGGGACGAGGCGGGGGGAAGGACGGCAAATCGGCATTAACCAGTGTTGCCCCCCGTAAAAATCAATAAACATTATCAATTCTTCCGCAACTGATATATTTACGCACTAACTTTGTAATATATGAGGTATGCAACACACCAGGTCTTGCCCTGCAGCATTGCACACCGCCAAACAGATTTATAAACCCGTAAAACCAAAAAACCATGAATGGAGCTTCACTGATTGGCTTAATCATCTCGCTTGGACTGATCATCTGGGCATGCGTGATCATAAGCAAGAAAAACAGAGGATGGGGATACTACGTCCTCGCTGTCCTGTTCCCGCTGATCGGCCTGATCGTCGCCCTCTGCCTGAAGGACAAGAGCAACACAAGCGGACAGGCCTGACACGGCATCTCGCAGAGGCTGGCACACAGCCAACATGCGTAGAGCACCGTTAAAGACACAGCATCAGCCTTTGGGCGCGTCCTCACGGCACGCAACCGAATGGCTGATGTTTCATTCCGCATTTCAGAGCAGCGAAGCCCCGGCGTGCAGCTCACTGACAAAACTTTCCTGCGATTTTTCGGGCGAATAGTGGCACAGTCCGTTTTTTTTGACTAATTTAGCCGTGCAGTTTGTTATACATTCTACTGCAAGGATAATATATGGCTATCAGCTCTTTGCTGTCATACCTGCTGGTGGCGGTTTATTTCTTCTTTGTAATAAGCTGCATCATCGTCATCCTGTCAGAGAACCGCAATCCGATACGGTCGCTGGCATGGGTCATTGCGCTCATCTTCCTACCATTCGTGGGAATAGTCTTCTACCTGTTCCTGGGGCGCAACCCCAAAATGCAGCACATCATCAGCCGCCACTACAAACGGCGCATCGCCAACGCGACACGTCCCGAAAACCCGGACACCTCGGCGTTGGGGCTGTCCAAGGAGTTTGAGCAGCTCGCCCGCCTGGCGGCAAACATCTCCATCTCCCCGCTCACGATGAACAACGAGCTCGAGATCTTCTCCGACGGCGCGTCGAAATTCGAGGCTCTGGAAGAGGATTTGCGGGCGGCAAAGTCATCGATTTACCTGCAGTACTACATTTTTTCCGACGATGCCCTCGGGCAGGAGATTGCCGACATACTCACGGAACGAGCCCGCGCCGGCGTAATCGTTAAGGTAATATATGACCATGTCGGGTCATTCTCGGCGCGAAACCGCTTCTTCAAGCGTCTGCGGGCAGCCGGCATTGACGCGCACCCGTTCTTCAAGGTGACGTTCCACCACCTGGCCAGCCGCATCAACTGGCGCAACCACCGCAAGATAGTCGTCATCGACGGCAAAGTCGGCTACATCGGCGGCATGAACATCGCCCAGCGGTATGTGTTCGGCACAGGCGACGGCCGCGTATGGCGCGACACGCATTTCCGCGTGCGAGGCGAAATAGTCAAGTCGCTCATCGCGTCGTTTGCCATCGACTGGAGCTTCACCAACAAGCCCTTCGAGCATCCGCGCCAGCCCGCTGACGCGCAGCCGCAGAAGCAATCGCGCATCGGCATGCAGCTCATCTGCTCCGGCCCTACGGAACGCTGGGCCAACCTGTCGCTGTGCTTCCTCTCCGCGATTACCGCCGCCCAAAAGCACATTTACATACAGACGCCATACTTCCTCCCCACCGAGGCGCTGCTGCAAGCGTTGCAAGCCGCCGCGCTCGCCAAGGTTGATGTGCGCATAATGATACCCGGCGTGAGCGACTCGCGCCTGATACGCTACGCCTCGTTCTCATACATCACGCAGTGCCTGCAGGCCGGCATCAAGGTATACCTGTACAAGCCCGGAATGCTGCACGCCAAGACCATGATAATCGACGACGATTTCTGCACCTCAGGCTCGACCAACTTCGATTTCCGCAGCCTGGAGAACAACTTCGAGTCCAACCTGCTGATATACTCGCGTGAAGCCAACCAGGCGATGCAGCGCATATTTTTCGAGGATCAGGAGCAGTGCGTCAAGCTGTCGCTGTCGCAGTGGCACCGCCGCCCGCTCGGCCAGCGTTTTCTCGAGTCAACGGTCCGCCTCCTCTCCCCTATCCTCTGAACCATAAATGCATAATAATCTGCACTTGTCACTTGTACGCTTCAAGATATTTGAACCCATTGAAATGCACCAGATGTTCAGGATTGTCCGCAATCCAAACCTCTGTTTCCCATGCTATGTCTTTCGCCTTTTGTCTGAATGAGTTCCTATCCTCAAATGCAGTAAAGAATACTAATTCTGCAGAACATCCAGTCTCTTCCAATTTTCTTCTGATTTTACGGACTCGGATTTCATTCCATTCACCTGTCGAGTAGAACGCTTCTATCAGATACAGCAAATTCTTCTCGGCACTGTATGCAATAACATCTGGCAACTCCTCGTGTTCCAAAGGAAAGAATTTGATTTTCTCCAGCTCCTCCTTTTCCAAATGAAGATACTTATTGTCCGTGTCACCGATATACAAAACTTCAGCACCAAATCCGAACAGCGGCAAAAACTCCTCAACTATAGCCTTTTGCAATCTGTTGTGACTGCCGAATGACAGCTCGAATTGCTTGCCCCCCGGCAACTTAACCGGAACTTTCAGAAGCTCACGCCGTCTATCCAGTTCATCCTTCAGCGACTTTACAGAAGCCTTAAAAGCGGATAATTCTTCATTGAAATCAGGGGTATCGTGCTTATGAAGCAGTTTCACAAACGGCACGCTCAACCCATAACCTCGTGAAGGATTGTTGGTTGCCTGAGCTTCTACAGAAGATGAGTTTACAACTATGCCAGCCTCAAGCAACAACTTGAGGTCTTGTCTTCTTATATCGTCATACGAACCAGAAGAAATCGCTTCTCCATAGTACTTGTTCTCATAGGCAATTATATCCCTCGTCCTTGAGAACGTGCCGTCACCAACAGACTGAGCTTCTGAGAAGTCTGCCTTTACTCCGCCAACCGCAAGACAGGCTTTTGCCATACGCTCCAATCTGCGCTCTGTGCCACTTATCGGCACTCCTGCCAACTCGAGCACATCCAACAAATCGAATATCAGCCTTTTTACTTTTGGCGGAGTTCCTCTTCTTACTTCAATTTTCATACAGCAAATAAGTCATTGGGGACAAGGTTGTCTAAAACGTATTGGGAGGATTTATGCTCGCAATGGTATGCGTCTTTCATTCTCAAGGCTATCTTATAGGCCAAGAGGGGCGGGACTGCATTACCTATTTGATAGAAGCGTTTTGTCTCTGTGCCAGAAAACTCAAACCAGTCAGGGAAAGACTGTAGGCGAGCAGCTTCCCGATCAGTTATACGCCTTCTTCGGCCGTCAGACAACCGCACTCGCTGCATATCACTCGTAGCTCCCGCGAGATTTCTGCAGGTAATAGTCCTCGCCGGACGATCTGGGTACAAATCACGAGGGTTAACACAGTGTGACTTCTTTTCATATACAGCTATGTACTCGTCTTGGCGCGGTGTCAAAATCTTGTCTGCCGGCTCGGGACAGTTCATGGTGTCGCCAATTGCCTCTGCCACCGAAACCTTACGGATCTCCTTGCGAGGGAAACGGAATGAGGAGCGATGACCGACACATACCAGACGCTCACGCTTTTGGGGCACGCCATAATCTACTGCATTCAACACCTTATACTCAACATAATACCCCAATTTCCGCAACTCTTCAACGATCAAATCGAGATACCATTTATGGCGGCCCAAAATGTTTGCAACATTCTCAAACATGAACAAGCGCGGCTGTACGCGCCTTACTGCGTCGATGAACACCGGGAAGCCGTCACGTGCATCTTCTATCCCTTTCTGATTGCCGAAACGGCTGAACGGCTGGCAGGGCGGACCGCCTATGACAATGCCGATATTCTCTATATCTGGATATTCAAACCCAACTTCAAGAAACTGGTTAAGACAATCTCCTGTCAGGTTATGGTTATAAGTATCCGCCGCCTCACTGACCATTTCAAAGCCGATTGTCTTGAACCCAGCAGCTTCAAACCCCAATGAAAGGCCTCCGCACCCGGCAAACAAATCCAAGACCACAGCGGACTCGTCAATGCTGGGGCGCAAAAGGTCGTCTATGTAGTTGCTGTACTCAGTCATTGGCTGGTTGTATTAACGCTATGCGTCAAAAACATTTTCAAAGATACGAACTATCGCCGGAATAGGCAAATATACCGGCTAAAAAATTACGGAAGCCAATTTCCCAATTGACTTCCGCATAATACTACTTGACTAAATAAATTCTTACATGTCACGTTCGTAGAAACTTCCGCACAAAAGTAGATATTATTTCGCGACCGAGAATTATCCGCCGCGTTAAATGATACTAAACATTCTAACAACAGGGGACAAACTGCCTATTTGGCGTGCTGTCTGACCCATTCTTCGGCTGTCATCTCGAGTTCAGCATACCAATCTTCGCCAAATTGCCGTATCAGCGGCTCGCGCAGGAACTGGTATGCGCGGATGCCGCGCTTCAGACCGTTCAGCTCTGCCGTGCGGCAAACGGACCAGCGGTGCAGGTTGACTGCCGTCATCAGCCCGCAGGGCGCGAGGCGCACGGGGTACAGGTGGCACGACGAGGGTTTGCATTGCGGTATGCGCCCCTCGCGGTAGGCCTTCTCGAGCAGGCACAGGCAGATGCCGTCATCAGTATATGTTGTGAACACGCAGTCCTTGCCGTCAACAATCGAAGTCACCAGGTCGCCGTCGCTGTCTACATAGCACATGCCCTGACGTTCCACCACCTTCTGCGCGTCAGCAGCCATCTCATCATATATCTGCGGCAACGCCTCCTCAATGCGTTCCACCTCGTCCATATCGAGGGGCGCGCCGGCGTCACCGTCTATGCAGCACTGACCGTGGCATTGCGCCAGGTCGCAGCAGAAAAACCGCTCTATCAGGTCGAGCGAAACGAGTGTGTCCTGTATCTGTATCATGCTTTTGTGTTTGCGGTGTCTGCGCCGAGGTCACTCAAAGGCGTAGACGGTTTTCGTGCCTACGAGGCGGTCATAGCGCGAGCCGACCTCGCGGATGAACGTTTTGACAGTATATTCGTTGTGGGTCTCATACTTGTCGCCGTCCACGAAATACGGGTCTGCACCGTTGCTGCCCACGATGACGTAGCGGTAATTGTACGAGCCTTGCTTCAATGGGACCGCGGCAGTGTATGCCTGTCGGTCACGGTCATAGCGCAGCCGGTTGGCATCGGTGAAACGTCCCTGCCACACCTCGCCGTCCAGATAGACTGCCGCGTTGGTGAGTTCGGGCATCTGCAGCGTGAAATGCACAGTGACATAATCCGCGCCGAGGTCAGAATCCGTGGCGTTGTATTCGCGCACCATGTACCGGCCGTTCTGCGTACGGTCGTAGGTGTACGAATGGTCGCGAGCCGGGATATCCGTGCGCAGCCACGCATGGTAGTTGCGCCCCATGTATTTCACCGAGTCCACGCTCATGCCGGGGTAGTCGGCACGGACAGTCTCGAAACGGCGGTACTCGTTGCCGGCACGGAAGATGAGCGGCTGCAAGTGTTCGTACACCAACCGACCGCTCTCCACCCGCTGCGGATGCGTGAGGGTAACGGGCATTGAAGGAGACCAGTTCTGCTCGAGGACGGTGATGACGTCATTGTACGGATCACGCACGCGCTGCCGTTGCGTGTCAACGGTCATTGACACCTGCTGGTACTCGCCGTTTATGCCGCGGTCGGTATGCGCGTCTGCCGTGGCAGTGATTTCCACCGCCGGCTCCTCGATGCTGAAGCGCGTCTGCAGCAATACGGCATCGGGGTCATCCTCGTCATACACCTGCAGCAGGTAGTTGCCCGACACGAGGGGGTGTGCATCCTCCGTCGGGAACTCGATGCGGTAGTTGACATAATGGACGAATGTGTTCTGCGAAAAGGCGTAGTCGTCGATGCTGATGTCGTTGAACGTGTCGAGGTATTCAGACTCCATGAGCTGCGATGGCTGCCAGTCGCTGTTGCAATGCACCAGACGGTAGCGCAGGAAATCGCGGTCTTCGACCAAGCGGTCGAAGGTGACAGTCAACGTGCCTTGCTCACCGAGCGAAAGCACCGGCGCGGCAAAGAAATTGTCGGCACGCTGCACCTTCAGCGAGCGGAAAGACGTGTCAAATATCCCCGGCAGCGTGTCGAGGGCATACGCACCTGTGCCAGCTGCCGCTAATGCCGCAACTGTTGCAGCTGCCGCTCTTGTGAACAGCCTCATCGCGCCTCGGTCTGTTGGCGGCTGTCGAGCATGCCGCACAGTATCTCGATGCCGTCAGCTATGAGCATATCGCATGAACGCGCCTGCGGCTGGCGTTTCAGGTCGCGGCACAGCAGCATGCCGCTGTTGCGGTCACGGAACTGCGAGCACAGGCCGCGCACACGCCCGTAGACCGCCGCCTTCTGCGCCGGGTCATTGCCGGAAACGATGCTCTCGGCGACAGCCATTGCCGTGGCAACGCCGCAGATTTCACCCTGTCCGCCCACGCCGCCTCCAAGACCCGTAGAAATGGTGGCTGCCAAACCGGCATCGATGCCGAGCCTGTCAGCGAGCGACATCAACACCGACTGGGCACAGTTGTAGCCCGAGCTGTGAAACTCCAGTCCCTTGTCTATTCTTTCCTGTGTAGTCATTGCTATTGAGTTGATATATGGTGAGTTGTTGCTGTAAGATGCGCCCTACCACTGTACCGGCTCCTTGCCATGGGCGATGAGGTAGGCGTTGGCCTGTGAGAAATGGCGATTGCCGAAAAATCCCCGGTATGCCGACAGCGGCGAGGGGTGCGGCGAGGTCAGCACCAGATGGCGCGAGCGGTCGATGAAACTGCCCTTGCGTATGGCATCAGACCCCCACAGCATGAACACGATGTTGTTGCGCTGCTGCGCCAATGCGCGGACGGCAGCATCCGTGAGGCGCTCCCAGCCGATGCCGCTGTGCGACTTCGGCGAGTGTTCGCGCACAGTGAGCGAGGCGTTGAGCAGCAGCACACCCTGCCGCGCCCAGCGCGTCAGGTCGCCGTTCTCCGGCATCGGCGCCCCGGTGTCATCAGACACCTCCTTGAAGATGTTGACCAGCGAGGGGGGCATCTGCGCTTGCGGCGACACGGAGAAGCACAGGCCGTTGGCCTGTCCCGGCCCGTGATACGGGTCCTGCCCCATTATCACCACACGCACCTCGTCAAAGGGACACGCATCGAAAGCCGCGAAAATCTTGCCCGCCGGCGGATAGACATGTATTGCCGGATTGCGGTAATCCGCACGCACCACATCAGCCAGCGCACGGAAATAGTCCTGCTCAAACTCCCGGGCAAGCACCTTGCCCCACCCTGGTTCAATGTTCACCTTCATATCTGCGAAGTTAGCAAAAAATCCGCGCACTGCCAAAGCCCCGGCAGCAACTGCACAGCAAAAAAAGAGGGCGTACCTGAAAAACAGGCACGCCCTCGTATGAGGTGATGCCGCAGCGGCGGCTTGCAATCGGATCAGTTGCGATTCCCTACGAAGCGGAGCAGGTAGAGGAAGAGGTTGATGAAGTCGAGGTAAAGGTTGAACGCGCCCATTGTGGCAAGTTTGTCGGCAAGCGCCGGGTCAAGGTTGGCAGCAGCCAACTTCTTGACGTTCTGCGTGTCATACGCCGTAAGGCCTACGAATATCAGCACACCGCCTATGGAGATAGCCCATTCCAGTCCGCTGCTGTGCAAGAAGAGATTGACCACAGAAGCGATGATGAGGCCTATCAGCGCCATTATCATGTATGTGCCGTATTTCGAGAGGTCAGACTTGGTGAAATATCCGTAGACGGACATCGCGCCGAACACTCCGGCGGTGATGAAGAACGTGTAGGCTATCGAGCCGAGGTCATAAATGAAGAACACGGATGCGAGCGAGCTGCCCATGAGCGCACAGAACACTGCATAGAGCGTGATGCAAGTGCCGGTTGACATCTTGTGAAGACGAGACGGGATGATCCACGCCATGGCGATCATGGCGATGAACATCAGGATGTAGACCAGAGGGTTGCCGAAAAGCAGCATCATGGCAGTCTCTGACGAGGCCACGCCAATGGCGCAGAACGCGGAGATGAGCAGCCCGAGGAACATGCGCAGATAGACACGTTTCAGGACGGCATTGGTCTGTTGTTCGACAGCCTGCTCTGACGGCTGGGCTGGATAGAACTGTTGATTGTTGTATTCCATTTTATACTGTTTTGGTTGGTTTTACATTTGGATTATATTGGTTGCTGTTGGTTTACTGCCGTATGCGGCATTTGTCACATGCGTTCCGGCATCTCGATGCCGAGCAGTCCTGTCGCCGTGCGCAAAGTTCGTGCCACAGCGCGCGACAGCATCAGGCGCATATTTCGCAGCTCGCCGTCCACCTCCTTGAGTATCGGGCAGTCGTGGTAGAACTGGTTGTACAGTTTCGCCAGGTCGTAGCAGTAATTGGCTACGAGAGCCGGTGAATACGTGCGGCCTGCCTCGCTGACCACCGATGGGAAGTCGGCAAGACGCTGTATCAGGGCCGTCTCCTTCTCGCCCGGAAGGGCACGTGCGGCGGCTGCAGCGTCATAGTCGCCGGCGCGGCGGAGCACTGACCGTATTCGGGCGTAGGTGTATTGCAGGAACGGCCCGGTGTTGCCGTTGAAGTCAATGGACTCCTTGGGGTTGAACATCATGTTCTTGCGCGGGTCAACTTTGAGGAGGAAGTATTTCAGGGCTCCGAGGCCTACGATGCGCGAGATTTCGCGGCGTTCCTCTGGAGTCATGTCAGCAAAGCGGTCGGCAGAAGCCTCGGCGGCCTGCGCCTCCATCTCGTCCATGAGGTCGTCAGCGTCCACCACCTTGCCCTCGCGGCTCTTCATCTTGCCGTCCGGGAGTTCGACCATGCCGTATGAAAAATGTGTCAAGTCCTTGCCCCACTTGAAGTCAAGCTTGTCGAGCAGCAGCGAGAGCACCTGGAAATGGTAGTTCTGCTCGTTGCCGACCACATATATCATCTTGTCGATGGGATAGTCGCGGTAACGCAGCTTGGCAGTGCCTATGTCCTGAGTCATGTAGACAGAGGTGCCGTCGGCGCGGAGCAGCAGCTTGTGGTCAAGGCCGTCGGCAGTGAGGTCAGCCCAAACCGAGCCGTCCTCGCGGCGGTACATGATGCCCTTTTCGAGGCCTTTCAGCACCAGCTCCTTTCCCTCGAGGTAGGTGTCTGACTCGTAGTATATCTTGTCAAACGACACGCCCATGCGGCGGTAAGTCTCGTCAAAGCCCTTGTATACCCACTGGTTCATCATCGCCCAGAGCTTGCGCACCTCCTCGTCGCCGGCCTCCCAGCGGCGGAGCATCTCGCGGGCCTCCTGCATCAGCGGCGAAGCCTCCTTGGCCTCGTCCTCGCTCATGCCCTGCTCCATGAGCTGCTTGACCTCCTCGCGGAAATGCTTGTCGAAGGTGACATAGAAATCGCCGATGAGGTGGTCGCCCTTCTTGCCGGCAGCTTCGGGAGTGATGCCATCACCCCACTTCTGCCAAGCGAGCATCGACTTGCAGATGTGGATGCCACGGTCGTTGACGATGTTGGTCTTGACCACGCGGTTGCCGTTGGCTTCGAGTATCGATGCCAGCGAATAGCCGAGCAGGTTGTTGCGCACATGGCCGAGGTGCAGCGGCTTGTTGGTGTTGGGCGAAGAATACTCCACCATCACGAGCGGCGACTTGTCAGTCGGCGCGGTGATGCCGTAATTCTCGTCACCGTCAATGGCAGCAAGCAGCCGCGTCCAGTACTGCGGGGCGACAGTGAGGTTGAGGAAGCCCTTGACGGCGTTGTATGCACTCACCGCGTCGAGGTTTCCCGTCATCCACTGCCCTATTTCGGAAGCGACGGCCTCCGGGGCCTTCCTCGCCGCCTTGACGTATGGGAAGACGACAACCGTCAGGTTGCCCTCAAATTCTTTCTTCGTTGCCTGGACGGCAACAGATTCCGGGGTCACGTCTTGGCCGTACAGAGCCTTGACGGCGTCGGCAACCCCTTGTGCTATTATAGAGTCTATGTTCATTCTATGATAACGAAATGTTGAGTTAAGGTATTATGTTAGGCGGAGAGGGAGTGTGTCAGGGGGCATCTGGCACAAGCGGCAGCCAGGAGACCCCAGGGTTTTCATATATGTACATACACACCGACCGCCTCCACCATGCTTGTTGGCAGGTGAGGACTGTCGATGGATGATTTCAGGTTGTCCTGTCTCGCCCGAATTATTTGAGTATTTCGGTAGAGGGTTTGAATTTCACCACCTTGCGGGCTGCGATAGGAATTTTCTCACCGGTACGGGGGTTAACGCCCTCACGAGCTTCCTTTTCAACCACTGAGAAAGTGCCGAAGCCGATTATCTGCACCTTGTCCCCACCAGCAAGACCTTCCTGGATAGTTTCGAGGCAAGCTTCAAGAGCAGCCTTGGCTGTCAGCTTGTTCAATTGAGCCTTGGCAGCGATGCCGTTGACGAGATCTGTCTTGTTCATGTTTTTGATTGTTTTGTCCTTTATATCAATGGTGCAAATATACGAATTAATTGTGTATTAATGAATTTTCCAGCCGCGAAACACCGCCAACAGGGGGCAAATAGCCCATTTTTAGTTCTTTTTAACTGTAATAGCCTCAAACTCGCGGCAAAAACCGCCCATTTGCGCCAGTTTCGCGCACCGCCTCCCATGCATATACCGAAAGGCGATTTAGCCGCGTTATATTGTGAAAGGCCGTTTTTTTGTTTAACTTTGCGATATGAATAACTACTCCAAGGGCAACTTCCTGTCCTCGATACCGCCTGTAACACGCAATATCCTAATCCTCAATGTCTTGGTTTGGGGAGTTATAGAGTTGTGCATGTTCGGAAACGACTCCATGCAGTCGTTCAGCTCGTTCCTCACCGAAAACCTCGGGCTGCACTTCTGGGGTTCGAGCGAGTTCCAGCCGCTGCAGCTGGTCACATATATGTTCGTCCATGACCCCGGCAGCCCCATACACTTGCTGTTCAATATGTTCACGCTGTGGATGTTCGGGCGCATGATGGAACACGTTTGGGGGGCGAAACGGTTTGCGCTCTTCTATTTCGTGTGCGGCATCGGCGCGGCTCTGGTGCAGGAGGTGGTATGGCAGCTCGTGTGGATGCATGACTACATCAGCGCCCTTGCGCAGCTTAACCATACGTCATACGAGACCATATCGCAGTATATCAATCAGGGGCTGGCAGCATCTGACGCCAATGTGCTAAGCGCGATATCCGGCTACAAGGCACAGATTCTCACTATCGGCGCATCTGGCGCGGTGTTCGGCATACTGCTGGGCTTCGCCTTCGTGTTCCCTAACATACCGCTCTACCTGTTCTTCATCCCCGTCCCCATAAAGGCGAAATACATGGTGATAGGCTATGGCGTCATCGAGCTGCTGCTCGGCGTTTCGGCTGCCAACAGCTCCGTGGCGCACTTCGCACACCTCGGCGGCATGCTCTTCGGACTGATATTGTTGTTGTACTGGAAAAAGAAACACGGCAGCTTCGGTGGCAACATTTTCAGGTGAAATAAGATACCGTATGCGCCACGGCGACATGACGCTGTGGCTCGTGGCCGTAAACGTGGCTGTGTTCTGCCTGGCGTGGGCGGCTGACGCGCTGTTGCCCGGCAATCCGGCGGAAACATACCTGCCGCTGTCCGGCTCGGCGATGCAAGCGTTGACACACCCGTGGACGCTGGTGACATACATGGTGACGCACTTCTCGCTGCTGCACCTGCTCTGCAACGTGCTGTGGCTCTTCTGGTTTGGCAGAATGGCCGAAAACCTCTCGTCGCGGCGGCACATACTGGCGGCATACGTTGCCGGCGGCATCTGCGGCGGGCTGCTCTACATAGCCGCCGGGGCATCGGGGCTGCTTGCTGTCTCGCAGCTCGTGGGCGCATCGGCAAGCGTGCTGTGCATCATGGCAATGGCGGCAGTACGCACGCCCGACATGGAGCTGAACCTGCTGCTGATAGGGCGTGTCAAGCTGAAATGGTTCGCCCTCGTGTGCATATTGCTGGCATTCCTCGGAGGCGGCGGCAACACCGGCGGCGTGGTGGCGCACATAGGCGGAGCGGCAACCGGACTGATAATGGGGCTGAATGACCGTGGCTTCTTCTCACGCCTGGCACAGCGGCTGCGTTTCCGCGCCAGCGCACGACGCGCCCGCAGGCATGTCAGGGCAAAGCTGCACAGCGGCAAGGCTGCACAGCCTGAAATGTCAGACACTGACCGTCTCGACGCCCTCCTCGACAAGATACGGGTGTCAGGCTATGCCTCGCTCTCCAAGGAAGAGCGCGAGGAGCTGCAACGGCTCTCAAAAACAATAGGCAAATGACGACGATGCTGCGCATAACAGCCAAGGTGCTGACCTGCCTGCTTGCGCTCGCCGCCGTCGCGGCGGCATACGGCGGACACATCGACCCGCACCTGTGGGCCACGCCGTCGCTGCTGACACTCGCCTACCCCTACATTGCCATGCTGACACTCGCCGCAGGCATTATTTGGCTGTGCTGCCGACGCTACACCCTGGCGATAATCTGCGGCGCTGCCCTCGCTGCCGGCTGCGGCACGCTGCTTGTCAACATACCGGTCTCGATGCACAAGTCGGCCAAGCCAGGCGAGAAGCAGTTCTCGCTGATGACGTACAACATCCTCCACGGCGTGGACGCTCGCGGACGCACGTGCAACACCAACCGTTCCGTAGACTATGTACTGGCCTCAAAAGCGGACATCGTCTGCCTTCAGGAGCTGTACCGCCTCACTCCGGAGGAAGTGCCGTCGCTCACACACTCGCAGCTTGATGCCATAGAGAAGGCTTATCCGTACCGCATCGAGGGAAAGACAACGCCGATGACGCTGCTGTCGAAATACCCGGTGACATTCATCAAGTCAGGCCGCGTGTCCTCGTGGCTTGACATATATGCGCTATACCGCGTGTCGATAGCCGGGCATACGGTGCATCTGCTCAACCTCCACCTCGCCTCGTACAACCTATCCGACAAGGAGCGCGAAGTGATGACAGACATCCACGGCGTGCGGTCGGCACGCAACAGCATATCCCGCTTCAAGGGGTCAATCCTCGCCAAGATGAAGAAGTCATACCGTGACCGCGCTGCTGACGCAGAGGCGGTGCGCGAGCTGCTCGACTCCATAAAGGGGACAGTGATCGTATGCGGCGACTTCAACGACGTGCCGGCATCGTGGGCTTACCGCAAGGTGCGCGGCGACGACATGAGCGACGCTTACGCCGACACTGGCTTCGGGCTGATGAACACATACAATATGCACGGCTTCTGGTTTCACATTGACCATGTGCTGTACCGTGGCGCGGTGCGCCCACTGTCCGTGCAGAAAGGGAACGTGGACTATTCCGACCACTTTCCACTCATCGCGGGTTTCGCGCTGACCCCAAACAAGACACAGAAGAAGAAATGAATTATATACCAACAAAAATCCGTATATGAAAAAAAATCTATTGACCGCAGCGGCGTTGGCAGCAATGCTCGCCGCCCCAACACTCCCGGCTATGGCACAGGAACACGAGAACCCGTTCCTCAAGCCCTACACCACCAAGTATGAGATCCCGCCTTTCGGCGACATCAAGGTGTCGGACTTCATCCCGGCTATCAAGGCCGGCATCGAGGAGCAGAAACAGAACATCAACACAATTGTCACAAACCGCGCACGCGCCGACTTTGACAACACCATCCTCCCCCTCGAGAACCTCTCCCCTATACTCGAGCGCGTCTCCACCATATTCTATATGTATGACGGAGCAATGGCAGACGACGCTTTCGCGGCTATGGCGGAGGAGGCAATCCCCCTGCTCAACCAGGCAAGCAACGACGTGGCTCTCAACGACCTGCTTTTCCAGCGCATCAAGGCCGTGTACGAAAACCGCGACAAGCTCAAGCTCGACAAGGTGCAGAAACGCCTCGTCGAAAAATACTACCGCCAGTTTGCAGAGAAGGGCGCCGCTCTCCCTGCAGACAAGAAGGCCGAACTCATCAAGGTGAACGACGAGCTCTCAAAGCTCTTCATACAGTACAACCGCAACCTCCTCAACGCGACCAACTCCTTCTTCATCACCGTATACGACAAGGCTGACCTCGCGGGCCTGCCCGAAAGCTCGGTGGCCATGGCTGCTGAGGAGGCCAAGGCTCGCGGCCTCGATGGCCTATGGGTCTTCACACTCCATGCGCCCAGCCGCCTACCGGTGCTCCAGTATGCTGACAACCGCGGGCTGCGCGAAACAATGTACAAGGGTTACACCTCGCTCGCTTCGACAGGCGCGAACTCAAACCTCAACGTTATCCCGCAGATTGTCAAGCTCCGCAAGCAGAAAGCTACCATCATGGGCTTCGACAACTTCGCGCAGATGATGACCTCGCGCGTAATGGCGAAAACCCCTGAAGCAGCAGAAGACCTGCTCATGAAGGTGTTTGAGCCCGCCGTGAAACGCTCGCACGAGGAAGTCAAGGACATGCAGGCATACGTGGACGCAGAGGGCGGCAACTTCAAGATTGCACCCTGGGACTACTACTATTATGCCGAGAAGGTCAAGAAGCAGAAGTTTGACCTCGAAGAGAGCCAGTTGCGTCCCTACTTCTCAGTTGACAACGTGCTGAAAGGCCTCTTCTACGCCGCCGAGAAACTATACGGCATCAAGATGGTCGAGATGCCCGACGCTCCCAAATACATGGACGAGGTGACTGTATATGACGTGCAGGACGCCAAGACCGGCGAACATGTGGCTGTATTCATGACCGACTACTTCCCACGCGCTACCAAGCGACAGGGCGCATGGATGGAGCAGCTCCAGCCCGACGGCACTTTCGAGAACGGCGTCTACAAGCGTCCGATCGTATACAACGTCGGCAACTTCACCCGCCCCACAGGCGACACCCCAGCCCTTCTCACACTTGACGAAGTCCAGACTACATTCCACGAGTTCGGGCACGCCCTGCAGGGCATGCTCACCCGCGTACCGTACAAGGGACTTTCCGGCACTAACGTTGACCGCGACTATGTGGAGATGTGCTCACAGATCAACGAGCATTGGGCTACTGCCCCAGAAGTGCTGAAATACTATGCAAAGCACTACCAGACAGGCGAGGTAATGCCGGACGACCTCATCCAGAAAATCGCCGAGTCCTCCAAGTTCAACCAGGGCTTTGTCACCACCGAGCTGGCAGGCGCTGCCCTCCTCGACATGGAATGGGCCAAGTGTGACGGCGAGAACGTCAACGTCACCGACTTCGAGAAGAACGTGAGCGAGAAGATCGGCATGCCCGAGGAAATCACCTTCCGCTACCGCTCACCCTACTTCAAGCACATCTTCGGCGATGACGGCTACGCTGCCGGCTACTACACATACCTCTGGGCACAGGTGCTCGAGGCCGACGCTTGGGAGCTTTTCGAGGAGAAAGGCATCTTCGACCCCAAAACTGCCGCCAACTTCAAGAAGTACATTCTCGAGAGCGGCGACACCGAGGACCCGATGGTGCTCTTCGTGAAATTCCGCGGCCATAAACCCGACACCAACGCGCTGCTGCGCCTGCGCGGCTTCATCGACAGCAAGCCCGCCAAGGATGCCAAGAAGAAATAACCCGGCCTCCACGACCTGGACCTAAAAAGAGAGCGCGTCAACTACTGATGCGCTCTCTTTCTTCACGCACATTTTTGCTTGCCAGTGCGCGTATATCCGTTTCTTTTCGTATATTTGCCGCGCAATCCGTTGGAAAACCTCTTTATTATGGATAACGTCAACCGCAAACCTTCTCGCCGCTGGGTGCGCATCGTCAGCCTGGCGACTGTCCTGTGCATCATCGTGTCTGTCACGTTGGTGACAAACCACCGGCTGCTCGGCAACCGGCTGCAAGCCTCCGAAGCGAGCCAGCCCACAGACACTGTCGTAACTGAAATGCCCGACGGCACGGCTGTCATCAACACCACCTCCCTCGCCAAGGATGTGGAGGGATATGCCGGCGCAGTGCCGCTGTCGATAACCGTCCGCGACGGCATCATCGAGGAGGTCAAGGCTCTCCCCAATGAGGAGACCCCCTCGTTCTTCAACGAGGCTTTCGCCGCACTCGCTCCGCAGTGGAAAGGGAAGACAGTCACTGACGCTATTGCCCTAAACGTGGATGCCTATTCGGGTGCGACATTCTCGTCGGAAGCCGTCATCATCAACGTGCAGCGAGGCCTGCGCTATTACAATGATAAGTATGCCGCTGCCGAAAAGCAGGAAGCGGCAGACACGACGGCCAAATCAAACCCAGTCAGTGACCCGGCATGGTGGGCAGCGATAGCTGTAGCACTGGCGGCTGCCGTCCTGCCGTTCTGCATCAGGGGGAAATGGTACAGGCCGGTGCAACTGGCAGCCAACGTGGCTGTACTCGGCTTCTGGACAGGCACGTTCATCTCATATACCGTACTCGGCTCTATAGTCGCCAACAGCTTCAGCCTGGCTATGCTGCCGGTGTGGCTGCTCGTGGCGATAGCGTTCATTATGCCGCTGGCGGGCAAGGGCAACCGCTATTGCGCATGGGCCTGCCCATTGGGGTCGCTGCAGCAGCTGGCTGGCATGATGCCGTTGCCCGGCAAAGTGCGCATCTCGCTCCGTGTGCAGAAAATACTTGCGACAGTGCGCCGCATAGTGTGGGGAGTGCTGGTGCTTCTCGTGCTTTCGGGCATATTCACCGACTGGATGAACTATGAAATCTTCACGGCGTTCATGCCGAGCGTCTGCTCTACGGTCGTAACATGCTTAGCAGCAGTGTTCGTCGTGCTGTCATTCGTAATTGACCGTCCTTTCTGCCGCACTCTCTGCCCCGTAGGCGAGCTGATAGACCTTACGAACCGCACTGAATAACAACACATAACAACCCGAAAATCATGAAAATAGCAAATTACATAAACCTGGTGCTCGCCGCCGGACTGGTGGCAGTCAGCGTGCAGCTTGCACGTATGTACAACTGTACCGGAAAGGAGGACAAACAGATGACAAACACTGAGAATACGCAGTTTGCCGGCGGTAACGGCAACCCGGTGATAGACAGCATCATGACACGCCACAGTGTGCGTGCATACACTGACAAGGCTGTCAGTGAGGAGCAAATCGAGACACTGCTCCGCGCCGGAATGGCTGCCCCGACGGCTATGGACAAACGCCCATGGCACTTCATCGTGATAACAGACCGCGAAAAACTGAAAGCAGCGGCAGAGAACATGAAAAACGCCTCAATGGCAGCCGGCGCACCACTGGCGATAGTGGTATGCGGCGACATGCAGAAGGCAATCGAGGAAGAACCGGCTCGCCAGTACTGGGTACAGGACTGTTCCGCAGCCACGGAAAACATACTGCTGGCAGCTCACGCCATCGGCCTCGGCGCAGTATGGTGCGGCATTTACCCGATAGAGGAGCGCGTGGCTGACGCCCGCGAGCTGTTCGGACTGCCGCAGCATCTCATTCCGCTGAACATCATCGTCATAGGCACTCCCAAGGAATACAAAGAGCCTAAGGACAAATGGAACGAAAAGGCAATCACCCGCATCGCCAACGACTGACGGCCCTGAGAGCCATGCACACAGCGAGGGCGCATCAGCAGTTTGATGCGCCCNNGATAGGCTAACGATAGACTAATGATAGGCTAATGATAGGTAATGATAGACTAACGACGGGCTAATGACGGGTTGAGATGCTTTGCTTAGCTGGCGGGCAAGGAGGGTATGAAAAAAGCTGACTTGCGTGATGCAAATCAGCTGTTGCTTAATGTGCTCGAAGCGAGACTCGAACTCGCACGGACATTTCTGCCCAAAGGATTTTAAGTCCTTCGTGTCTACCATTCCACCATTTCTGCGCGTAAAATAGTAACTCGGTGCAAATGTAGTCATTTTTCGCGGAATACGCAAACGCCTCAACATTGCCAGTCGGGAGGGAGGGGCTGCCCGATGACTATTCTGTATATGCCATCATGGTATTTCACGCCCTCACATTCAGACACATACGGCTCGATTTGCACATCCGTCACCACACCGTCCGCGATAGTGACAGTCGCTATCGTCATCGTGTATTTGTGCGCCATGCCCGCTGCATCGACCACTACGATGGTGCGGGCAAGGTGCTTTTGCGTGTGCTTGCCGGCTTGCATCATCGCGCAACCCTCAATCCGCCGGGGCGGCGTGTCGGTTCTGTTTTATCGGGCGCGCCCTTGCTCTCAGGCTTGATCCCTATCGGTTTTCCGACTGGCTCGATATGGCGAGGCTCACCCGGCTGCGGCTCGTCAAGCGGATTGTCAGCCATCGCTGCGCCCTGTTCGGCATCTGCCGACTTGCGCGGGCCGCGATAGTCCGTCTGCTGCATATGCAGGTTATACGTCTCCTTGGCGAGCGGCTGGTGTGTCAGCGAAATGCTGTCCATCCACACCGGCAGCATGGCGCGGTTGTCAACTCTCATGATGCCGTATATGCGGCTGACAGTGCGTGCCGAGTCGGACTGAAGCGAGATTTCGAGACGGCGGCCGCCGCTGTTGCGGCGCATCATATACGACGTGCCGCCCTCCTTGTAGTCCACGCCTATGGTGATCTGCACAGGCAGGTCACGCGACAGGCGCATCATCCATTTCAGCCTCTCCCCTCGCGGCAGGTCGGAAACCGGCACAGAAAAGGTCAGCGCGTCCTGCGACGACAGCTGCGAGAGGTACGCCATCGGCGAATACGGCCACAGCGACCCGGCAGCGTCCTGCGAATTGTTGCTCACCGAGGCCAGCAGCTTCTTCTGCCTCCGGTCAAGCCGCTTGCCTACCTCCTCGTACAACTTGGAGTAGTTCTCGAGGTTATGCCCATACCACTGCAGCGACTGGTCCAGCTCCTCCTGCGTCACGCCATGCTTCTCCAATACGGCAAGCCGCAGCACGTTGCGTGCCGAATCCGACCGGTATTCCAGATTGCTCTCGGCATACGCATCAGCCAGCTGCAAATCAGCCATCAGGTCTGCCATCTTCCCCTCGGAAAGGTGGTCTTCGTCCGAACATGCGGTCACAGCAAATGCCGCCAGCAAGGCAGGGACAGCCAGTCGCGTCAGCCGTTTCACTTTCCGCCGGGAGAAGCGGTGTCCTTGGCACCCTTGCCTTTCTTGCCGAACAGCAGCGACAACGCCCTGTCGGCATCGCGGCGGTAGAAGATTAACAGCACGGCGACGCCCACGCAGATGCTCGCGTCGGCAAAGTTGAATATATAGCTGAAAAACTCGAAGTCGTTTCCGCCTACCCACGGCAGCCACTCCGGCAGCGAGCATTCAAACAGGGGAAAATAGAACATATCGACCACACGACCGTGGAACCACGGCGCATAGCCATCGCCAGAGAACGCCTGCGCCACCTCCGGCGGCATCGGATTGTTGAACACCTGACCGTAGAACACGCAGTCGAATATGTTGCCGGCAGCGCCGGCGCATATCAACGCGACTGTCACAAGGAAGCCGGCACGCAGCCCGTCGGCACGGCACAGTCGCCGCAACGCTACGATTATCAGCGCAACGACCGCTATACGCCCCAGCGTAAGCGCGATTTTAGGGATGAAGTTCATGCCCATCGCCATGCCCGAATTCTCGATAAACTTGATGTGCATCCATGGGAACACCTCGACATCCTCGCCCATGTAGAAATGGGTCTTGACATATATTTTTATCACCTGATCCACTATCAGAATCAGGATCATGACAGCACACAGCCATCCAAGGTTGTGGAACGCGCGGCTGCTTTTATCGGCTAATCTGTTCACGTCTTTGTTCGTAATGGTTGGTAACGTCTTGTGCTGGCAAGCGTCATTTGCCCTTTGCCTCAATCGACAGCGTAGCGTGCGGCACGGCACGCAGACGCTCCTTGGGAATCAACTTGCCGGTCACGCGGCAGATGCCGTAAGTCTTGTTGTCGATGCGCTGGAGCGCGCCTTCGAGTTTGCGTATGAACTGCAGCTGCCTGTCGGCAAGACGCTTTATCTCGACATTGCGGGCATAGTCCACGCCCGCGTCCGTTGAGTTGGTTATCGCCATAACCTCGTCAGAGGCACTGTTGTCAACAGCCGACCCCACAAGGTCATTGTATTCCTGACGCGCCTTTTCCAGCTTAGCGGTCACAATAGCACGGAACTCCTCGAGTTCCTCATCAGAATATCGTTTTTTAGTGTCGTCACTCATGATAACTGCATTTGTAGAAGGCCCGTAAGCCTGTTTCCACCGCTTTATTGCCGCTCGACCGTGTCATTTCAGGAGGCGGCTCATATAAAGCGCACAAAGTTAGATAAATCCCCCGTATTCTGCAACACCGTCCCCGAAATAATGTTCGTGAACGAAAAGTCCACCTGTTCCTGCAGAGTCCAGCAGCAATGGCTTTGAGCCATGGTGCAAGCCTACTGGCACGTGGGCAAACTGATCGTGGAAGCTCAGGGCGGCGAAGAACGCGCCGCCTACGGCGAGGCTCTTATCAAAGAGCTGTCAGTAAGGCTGACCGCCGACTTCGGCAAGGGGTTTACCGCAACTAACCTGAAGAATATGAGGGCATTCCACCTCGCGTTCCAAAAAAGTCGCACACTGTGTGACCTTTTGAGCTGGTCGCATTACAGGCTTCTAATGCGTGTAAGCAACCCCAAAACCCGCGAATATTATGCCGAGGAGGCCGCCACCTGACGATACCCACCGAGGAGGAACTGCGCCGCGAAATCGACATCACGCGCGAAAACTTCAAGCTCCTCCACCCAGAAGCCGAGTAAAACCTGAAGAATCCAAATATGAAAAGTCCAAATAAAACGCATACCACATTTTTGCAAGGCAAAAACGTCGATAATCCGGGGATTTTTTTGTAACTTCGCATGACAAAGTGGAGTTCATATAACCGAACAATGACTTCATGCAGATAACCAGTAATCGAATTTTCAGAAGCAGCGATGTGAAACTCCGGGGTTTGGGTCAGCCTTGAATGACAACATCTAAGTTTCTGCTTATTAAATAGTGTTCCAATGGACACATTGTTTAAATCATTAATTTGGGTAAAATCGCCGTTGAATTACACGGGTGGCAAGTTCAAATTGCTCCCGCAAATTCTCCCACATTTTCCTCAGGACATCGACACATTTGTTGATATGTTTGCAGGCGGGTGCAACGTTGGGATTAATGCGCCAGCCAATAACATAATCTGCAATGACATAATACCTTATCTTATAGACATCTTCAATCTTTTCAAACAAAGTCAAAAAGCAGACATTCTGGATAAAATCAATTCGCGAATTTCAGAATTCAAGCTTGACGCATACAATGAAGATGCATACACCAAATTCAGAGACTATTACAACTCCGACCCCAACCCTCTAGACCTATATATTCTGGTTGCACATTCATTCAACTACCAAATCCGATTTAATTCAAAACACAAATACAACAACCCTTTTGGCAAAACAAACAGTACGTTCAACAACGCTATGAAGAAGAACCTGAGCCTTTTCATAGACAAACTAAAAGAGACTAACATTCAATTCATTACGCACGACTTCATTGAGCTCGACCTATCCACATTGACACAATCGGACTTTGTCTATTGCGACCCCCCATATCTAATAACGACTGGGGCCTACAATGATGGCAAGAGGGGCTTCAAGGGCTGGTCTACAATTGAAGAAAAACAACTACTCAACCTTTTGGAGTCCCTTAACGAAAAGGGGATACGCTTTGCGCTCTCAAATGTATTCTACCATAAAGGGAAATTCAATGAAATACTAATCTCTTGGGTTGAGAAACACAATCTCCGGGTTGAACATTTGAAAAAGAACTACGCCTCCTCCTCGTATCACACATTGGACAGGAGCAAAAATGGCAGTGATGAAGTATTAATAATGAATTACTAACGATGAGATATATCGGCAATAAAGAAAATATTTTAGACACTATCGATACCCTCCTTATAAAAAATGGAGTGTCCGGAACTTCATTCTTTGATTTTTTCAGCGGAACTACAAGTGTGGCTAAATACTTCAAGCGAAAAGGCTACCAGATTTATTCAAGCGACATTATGTTTTTATCCTATTGCCTTCAAAAAGCCTACATTGAAAACAATAACAATCCGACATTCGACAACCTCCTGAACAGTTTGCCAATCTCGCAAACTTTATTTTTTTCAGATCCGCTTGATCTAATCATTGACTACCTGAATCACCTAAAACCAATCCATGGCTTCATCTACAACAATTACACACCTGACGGCACCAAAAATTTACCCCAACCACGAATGTATTTCAGCAGTGAGAATGGAGCGAAAATTGATGCTGTTCGGACTAAAATTGAAGACTGGAAAAATCGGTCTCTGATTTCAGAAACAGAATACTATATTCTTCTGACTTGCCTTATTGAATCAGTATCATTCTATGCGAACGTGGCAGGTGTATATGCCGCCTTTTATAAGAAATGGGATCCACGCGCCGTAAAACCATTTAGACTCCGTCGGATTGAGTTGTTAAACAACGCCCAAGACAACCATTCATATTGGGGTAACAGCATGGAATTACTCGACACCATCAACGTTGACATCATATATCTTGATCCTCCCTATAATGCAAGACAGTACCTGCCCAACTACCATCTTGTAGAAACCATTGCCGCTTATGATAATCCTCAAATCAAGGGTACAACTGGCATGAGGTCTGACGATGCAAAAAAATCAGATTTTTGCAACGCTCAAAAAGCATTATCCAACTTAGCCCTTGTCGCCAGCAGAGCAAATTATAAATATCTGGTTCTTAGTTATAACACAGAGGGCATCATGCCTCAGGAACAAATAATCTCTACGTTATCTAAATACGGTTCTGTGTCGTTGGAACAGTTCGAATATGCTCGCTACAAGAGCAACAACAATGGGCTGTCAAAAACCGAACGAACTGTTTTTGAACAACTTTATATTCTAACGAAAGATGACAAGTAACACTTCCAATCTTTGGGTTCTGACCGAAGAACGACCCAAGAAAAAGGTTCTTCAAATGATTTTCTCCCACTTTGCAGGGAAATTAGGGGTGGGTTTCTTCGGCAATGATTTAAGAATTATCCCAATCCTCAATTCTAATAAGTGTTTTGACTTCACCTATGAGGTGAAAGGATTTGACTGCACTCGAGTCAACCATGTTTACATCAAAACAATTTCCGGGAACTCGAGTTTCACAGATTTTCTTATATATTATCAGGACTCAGTCCCCGACTCGACTTTGGATGAGCCTCTTTACGCAATTGAGGAAACAAAAACTGATGACAAGGAAAGCCGAAACACCGGTGTTTACCAACGATGCTCGAAGTTCGTTTATATAGATAACTACTATCCGAGGACAAAAAAGGTGATGCTTTATGCGTTAGAGGTCGGTCAAAAGGAAACGCCTACAGATACCTACGTTTTTGGCACACGCCTATTACTAACTCTCGGCGTTGAAATATTAGGGAAAGAATTAGACCCTGAAATCTTCAAGCCCTTTACTTCAATCGATGAAGTCATCAAGGCAAAACAAAATATGCGAAAAGCCCCCACTGGGAATGTGCCTATACTGATTAATCGTTTCTCTAATAAAATAACTGTCTCTGGACGATTGTTTAAGGACAATGGACTGAGCCATGACCCTAACATTGGAGCATTATCCGCAATCTGTGCCGTTCTCAGAAAACTCGGCTGGAATAAACCTAAACCGATAGAGATTACTCAACACGGCCTCCTTCAAGAGCATGTTGGCCAAACAAACAAGTTCGTTCAAATCGCAAACACCCTTTCCATTTCGCTTGAAGGACTTAGTGTGCCTAAATCCACATTACCGCCTTTGTATTGGCATTATGACGAGACTGGCGAAAAATTAGGCACGATTTTCATCCATATCGTGGTTGAAAATTTCACCAATGGTTTTTCAATATTCGAGAATCATGCGGGCTGTGAGAAAAGTTATTTCGTGACTCCTGACGGAGAACACATACCACTTGCCAAATATGCCGACCGTAACGCATACAAAGCCGGTGATAAGAGCCAAAAAATTTACATCCCAGATTTGGTTCTAATAGATGTAGACGAACGGGAGTCTATAACAATTGAAGGCAAAAAATTCTGCAATAAGCAGCAAGGCATCAGAGAATTAAGCAATTACGACTCTTTCGATGAGCTGTACTTGAAGAAGTATTATCCTTCGTATAAAATCGTCCGTACAGTTGTCCTGTATGGAAGCAACAACGATGAGGTCCTTGAGATTCAGGTCGGTTTCTTGCTTAACGAAAAAAGGCAAATTGATTCTTGGCATAAAAGCTCCGACACTATTTCGTCGAGCCATAAGCAATCTTTTCAGTTACTGGAAATAAAGAATTTACTTTTTGGCGGCGAAAAGTAAATATCAGCGGCGGGGGGAGCGGAGCTTGTAGATGTAGTAGAAGATGCGGCGGCAGTGGCCGTCTACGTCGGCTTGCGTCAGGTCGCCGCGCTCTATGGCGGCGAGGATGTCGCGGCGTGCCGCGTCGGTGTCGGCGGGGGCAAGCACCAGGTCTGCCCCGGCGGCGACGGCTTTCCATGCGGGCGCGCCTTCCGCGCCGCCCATGTTGAGGGCATCGGTCAGTATCAGCCCTCGGAATTTCATGTCATTGCGCAGCAGGTCGGTTATCACTGCCGCAGACACAGCGGCTGGCTGTATGTCGGGGTCTACTGCCGGCACGGCGATATGCCCGACCATGATGCCCGACATGCCGCCCTCGACGTATATGCGGAAGGGGAGCAGGTCTTGGCTCATCATCAGGTGAAGGCTTTTGTGCAGCACGGGCAGTGTGCGGTGGCTGTCCTCGGGGACGCTGCCGTGGCCGGGGAAGTGTTTCGCCACGGAAATCACGCCCCCCTCCTCGAGTGCGCGGGCGTATGCCGAGGCAAGGCGTGCCACACGCGCCGGGTCTGCGCCGAAGCTGCGGCGCGACATTATGGACTGCCCGCCCTCGGGGACTACGTCCACCACCGGGCCGAGCACCATGGTGATGCCGAGGCGGCGGCATTGCTGCGCCACGCGCGAGCCGTATGACCGCATCAGCTTTTCGGAGGCGTATGTGGAGAGCTCGCCGTTGACAGGATATGAGGGCGCGTCTTCAAGGCGCATCCCGAGCCCCCATTCAGCGTCGATTGAGAGTATCATGTCGGCGCGTCCCATGCTGCGAAGGGTGTCGGCGATGATGCGGGCCGACAGCGTGTCGCCGCGCAGAAGCACGATGCCGCCGGCGTGGATGTCGAGGGCGTAATGGCGCAGCTGGCGCAAGGTTGGCGCGTCGTGGCGCGTGAACATTGCGGGCATGAGGAGCATTCCGGCACGCTGCTCCGGGGTCAATGCGCGGACGGCGGAGTCGGCCTTCACACGCAGGAGCGAATCAGCGACCGCTGCGCTGTCAACCGCCGCTGCGCCAGCCGCCGTGGGGTCTGAAGACGGACGGTGCGGCGAAGAGCATGCCACGGTCGCCGCCAGCAGAGGCAGCAGCAACAGTGTCATCGTCCGCCACACCATACCCATGTCTTTTGCTGTGTCAGGGTATTGTCACCTGCTTCTGGAAGCGTCCGGTCGGGTCTGGGGCTATGGGAAGCCCGAGCCTGGTCAGGTGGTTGATGTACCGCATTATAGGCACAGCCATCACATCGCTGTCTGTCCAAATCACCTTGCCCCGGGCTATGGCGTCAAAGCCGTCGTTGCCCTCTATGATGTATGAAATGGTCGAGACGATGTATGTCTGTGTCGGGTCAATCTCGTTGCCGTCAAGCACCATGCGCACGAACCCGCCCTTGCCGTCGGTGACCACGCGCACATTCGCGCTCACACCTTCGGCTCCGGCAGGAGAAGCGGCGACGCTCTTCATGGCATCTATCAGGTCAGAGCCCTTCACCTCGGTCAGCACCATGTTGTTGGCAAAGGGGAACGTGCTGAGCATCTGTCCTTCGGTCACATCGCCCTTGGGCATGTCGTGGCGTATGCCGCCCACGTTCATGATGCCTATCATGGGGCGGCAATGCCCGATACCGAGGCTGTCGAGCTTCTGCACGCCGTACCAGCGGGCGAAGTCGGCCGCCCAGTTGGCGTAGCCGCCGTTGTAGTTGTCGCTGTCAAGGTCATAGAGCGACTTGGCGATGACACGCGAGTTGACCGAATCCACCACGTGGCGGAACGGCTTGAGAAACTCCGCCATGTGGGCGTCGAGGCGGTCAGCGGGGAAGCGGTCAGTCACTGGAATGAGCTTGTACTCGGCAGCATCCGCGCCGCTCTTGATGTGGTCTGTGTCAATGGTGATTTCGCCGATGTACTTGCCGCCGCGCCCGGTCTGCGCCACCAGCACGTCGCGGCCATCAGCGTTCTTGACGACTGACGGGTCTTTGCCGGCATTGCCGGGGAGGATGACCGAGTGGGAATGCCCGCCGATGATGATGTCGATGTCATGGCTCGTGCGGGCGATGTCATAGTCGGTCGGCTTGCCGTTTTCCTTGACAATGCCGATGTGCGACACCACCACCACCAGGTCGCATTTCTTGTCGGTCTTGAGGAAATGCGCCGTCTCGTTGGCTGTCTTGACAGCGTCCTTGTACACCAGCCCCGGATAGTTTGCCTTGGAAATCAACTTGTCCGGGTCCACGTTGATGCCGATGAAGCCAATCTTCTTGCCGCCGATTTTCTTGATGACGTATGGCGAGAACATGCCTCGCAGCGGGGTGGCGGAGAAATCATAGTTGGCAGACAGGCGAGCGGCCTTCACGTCCTTGTAGTGCCGGGCGAGGCTCTCTATGCCGTTGTCAAGCTCATGGTTGCCAAGGATGCGTATGTCATAGCCCATCATGTTCATCAGCGGATACTCCACGTCGCCGCCGAAGAAACTGAAATAGAGTGTGCCTTGCACCGCGTCGCCGGCATCTATCAGCACCACGTTTTTCTGCACGTTGCGCACGCTGTCGATTATCGCCTTGCGTTGCAGCACACCGCCTGCGCCCTTTGCGTCGGGGTCTATGGCAGAGTGGGTGTCATTGGTGTGCAGCAGCACCACTGTGTCGGCAGAGGCGACAGCCAAAGCCGACAGCATCAGGGGAACTATTATCCTCCGTATACGTTTTAATGTCATAGCCGTTTGCGTTGTTTATGCCGTGAAATTACACATTCTCGGCGAATTGGGCAAATACCGCCGCCAGAAACAGCGCAAATGCCATGTCAAACCCCAAAACGGAAACACACAATGGACGGAAAGACACTGAAAGGCTCCCGCACGGAACAGAACCTGCAAGCCGCATTCGCCGGAGAATCGATGGCTCGCAACAAGTACACCTACTATGCCTCCAAGGCGCGCAAGGACGGCTATGAGCAGATAGCCAAGATATTCGAGGAGACAGCCGCCAACGAGAAGGAACACGCCAAGCTGTGGTTCAAGCTGCTGCACGGCGGCGAAATCGCCTCAACGCTCGACAACCTGCGAGATGCAGCAGACGGCGAGAACTATGAGTGGACAGACATGTACGAGCGTTTCGCCACCGAGGCCCGCGAGGAAGGGTTTGCGCAGATAGCCGCCCTGTTTGCCATGGTGGCGAAAATCGAGAAGGAGCACGAGGAGCGTTACCGCCGGCTCATAGCCAACATCGAGCAGGGCCTCGTGTTCTCACGCGAGGGCGACACCGTGTGGGTATGCGGCAACTGCGGCCATGTCGTCATCGGCAAGAAAGCGCCCGAGGCATGCCCCGTGTGCAAGCATCCGCAGGCATACTTCGAGATACGCGCCGACAACTTCTGAAGCCTTTTGCCATGCACCTAAATATCGTATATGCCGGCTATTCACCGACATATACGATAATTTATGCGTCAATGCCAACCCTTGAAAACAAGTTCTGCTCTGTTGCAGTCCTGCCGTTCCACTCTGTTTCGCCGAAAACGCCTGTTTTAACAATGGAGTTTACAAGCATGCTGACTACTGGGACAGCAACGCTGTTCCCGATTAGCTTCATCCACCGCGAACGAGCCTCCGGCAGTATGAAATCTGGAGGAAACCCTTGTATTTTGCATGCTTCAGACTTGGATATTTTCCTGAAATTGCCCGGCTGGAATACCTTTTCCATAAATGCTCTCTTCCATTCGTCTTTTGTGCTGACTTCGAGTTCGACATCAGACACAAAATCATTTGTATCACTCGCCACCAATGTCGGATAAATTTTCGAAGACGGCAGAAATATTCGGTTTATTCCGTTTAGACCGGTGCTGATTTTGGCATTCTTGAAATCGTAGCGAGTCTCGATACACTTGACCACCCCCTTTCCCTCGAGTTTATGCAATGTGTCGGCAATGCTGATTCTGTGCTTTTTCAGTTCCTTGTCAGACCGAAGTTCGTCAACGACGATAATGCCAGACTGTGCATGAGACAAAAGCAGAGTCTCGTCGCTGCTGCTATCAAAGGGGGACAAGCATACCTCATAACGATATGGACAATGCTTGAGTATTTCCAACTCGACCAACTCCTCCAACTCCTCAAAAGAAATGGCAGAGTCCAGTTGCTGGAAATGATTCAATCCCAACGCATTCCCGTCCAATACACCATAAACGCTCTTGCGGCGATTCCTAAGCAGAAGAGAGCAAATGCTCTTTTGCCTCTCTGTAGTGGGGATAATGTCCCACGAATGTATTGTCGTGTGTCCATTGCGCAAGTCATTAAACAGGAAATAATCATTTAGCCCCATTTCATTGCAGGACAAACTTCTGCCAGCTGTACCCCCTGCCCCATAGGTTATGCTGTTGATATTATCCAGAATATCACCCAATTTCACTTTGCCGGGACAGGGTTTGGGAACAGAGAACCGGTTATAGTACTTTTGTTCTTTGAATCCGACTATGTATATGCGCACCCTCGTTTGAGGGACGCCGTAATCGTAAGCATTGAGCAGCAACGGACGTGCAAAATAACCAGCTTGCCTGATTCTCGCGAGTATATATGTCAACGCATCGTGATTCCTCGGATCTGCAAGGCCTTTGACATTCTCAAATATGAAGACCTTGGGCTGAGCCTCCTTCAGCAAAAACAATGTATCGTTCCACAACTGTCCTCTGTCATCGTCAAAGCCCAGATTTTTTCCGGCAATAGACCAGCTTTGGCAAGGTACGCCTGCTGTCAGGAAATCATGCTTTGGAAGTTCCTTCAATTTAGTTATGTCTCCCAAATTTCGGTCTTCACTGACATTGTAATTGGCACAATATGCGGCAATTGCATCTCGAGCAATCTCGCTGAACCCCAGACATACTCCACCCGCTGTTTCCAACGCCTGGTGGAAACCGCCAATTCCAGAGAACAAATCTATAAACGTGAACTTCCTCATTTACTTCAAAATTCCCTTGTCAAAGCCTTCCGGCGGCTCAATGCCTAAAAACTCCCGGTAAATCTGCTCCTTGTACGCAACGCCGAGCTTGTTGATTTCGTATATGAAATGGCTGTATGTGTCTTTGCCGCCGAGCAAATCCCACAATTCCTCACCTATCAAAACACATGGATCACTTTTCATGTCAAACCACCTTTTAGGAAAAGTCCACGCATAGTCAGACCGATTCTTGCCGAACGGATTGTAGACCAATGCGTAATACGCATCCGTAACAAGATGCTCATTCAGAGCCAACAATTTGAACATCTTTTCTTTGCTCACCTTAGTCTGGTCACTATTCGGCAGCGGGGCTTTCAGCTCGAAAGCGTATGTCCGGTGGGTTCGGTTGCTATTGACAAGTATGTCGCAGACTATGCTTACCGGTATGGGATGTCCGCCTCCAGCCCTTACATAAGCCAGTTCCTCCTCCCAATTGGGCACGATTCTTTTGTGACCTTGCACTCTGTGCTCCAAATTGTTCAGGACTTCCTGTATACGCCTAAGGCTTTCATCTCCGATTGTACCCTCTACGGAAGCCCCCTTTTCGCAATGCCCATGATAATATCGGGCGACCTGAACAGCGAGTTTTTCCCAGACAGAGCCGAATGGGGTTACAAATCTCCTTTCAAAATGAGATCCCTTGAATATTTCGTCGGGAACAAGAGCCGCATACAATGGCTTCTTTGCATGATGCTCCTCGACTATGAACGGGTCTGTTCTAAGGACTTTGTCCATGACTCTGTCCATCATGGTTTGAACGACTTCACGCACGGCTTGAGTTACCGCTTCATTACTGTTTCCCATTTTTCAAACAAGTGTATTTGGGTTCTCTTATTATGAATTGTCAGAAGGGGAGCGGGCCTTCGTCCTTGCCGGGCATGATGTCGGGCATGGCAGACGACTGGGCAGACTGTGCAAACGAGTCGGTCAGGCTTACGCCGCCGTCTGCCGGCTCGCTGTTCATGCGGCTGGGTATCTGCTGCATCTGCGGGCCGCTGTAGCTTTCGTCGATTGACGAGAACGACTCCTGGAAGTTCTCGAATTTCGCATAGTTCTTGATGAAGCGCAGGTCTATCGTGCCCACCGCGCCGCTGCGGTGCTTAGCCACGATGAGTTCCGCCAGCCCTCGTATGTCCTTGCCCTGCGCGTCCACGCCCTCGCGGTTGTAGTATTCGGGGCGGTGGATGAAGCAGACGATGTCGGCATCCTGCTCTATCGCGCCCGACTCACGCAGGTCTGAGAGCATCGGGCGTTTGTCCTCACGCGACTCTGTGGAGCGGTTGAGCTGCGACAGGGCAATGATGGGTATGTTCAGCTCCTTGGCAAGGGCTTTTAGCGAGCGTGAAATGGTGCTGACCTCCTGCTCGCGGCTGCCGAGGCGCATGCCGGCAACGGTCATGAGCTGCAGGTAGTCTATCATTATCATCTTCACGCCGTGTTCGCGCACCAGTCGGCGTGCCTTTGTACGCAGCTCGGTGATGCTGAGGCCCGGGGTCTCGTCGAGGTACATCGGCGCGCCGTACACGGCGGCAAGCTGCGAGTTGAGGTAGTCCTGCTCGGCGTTGCTGAGCTGTCCGCTCTTGATTTTCTCTCCCTCGATAGAGCCGATGTTGGAGAGCAGACGCTTGACCAGCTGCACGTTTGACATCTCGAGGGTGAATATCGCCGTCGGTATGGAATAGTCGATAGCCATGTTCTTCGCCATCGAGAGGACGAATGCAGTCTTGCCCATAGCCGGTCGCGCCGCGATGATGATGAGGTCGGAGTTCTGCCAGCCGCCGGTCATCTTGTCGAGCTCGGTGTATCCGGTCTGCAAGCCCGAGAGACCGGTCTCGGTGTTGCGTGCATTCTGCATCTGCTCAAGGGCGAGGTTGATGACCGGGTCTATCTGCTCGACTTCGCGCTTCAGCTGCGTCTGCGAGATTTCAAACAGCGCGCCTTCGGCCTCCTGCAGCAGGTCGTCCACGTCGTTTGCCTCGTCAAATGCCTGCGACTCAATCTTGGAGGCGAAGTTTATGAGGCGGCGGGCCAGGTATTTCTGTGCTACGATGCGGGCATGAAACTCCACATGGGCAGCTGAGTATACACGCGACGTGAGGTCGGTGATGTAGACCGCGCCGCCCACCTTGTCGAGATTCTTGTCGGCACGCAGCTGCTCGGTCACGGAAAGCATGTCGATAGGCCGCTGGTTGAAGCCGAGCGATTCGATGGCGGCATATATCATCTTGTGGCGAGGGTCGTAGAAGGCGTCGGGGGTGAGCAGGTCGCACACGCTCATGTATGCGTCCTTTTCGAGCATCAACGCGCCGAGGACGGCCTCCTCGAGGTCATTGTCGTGCGGCGGCAGCTTGCCCACAGAGTCTGTCTGGCGCGGATTGGGGCTTCGGTAATCTTGCGGCTGTTTCTTGTATTCAGGCATGGTGACAGGTGCGTATTCGGATAGGGTTTCCGGGGTTATATCAATGGATTGGAGGCAAGTGCAATGCACAGAGCCACGGCAAAGGCAAGCAGCGTGACAGCAGTCTTGCCAAGCAGGGGGTTCAGCGCCGCGCCGGTGCGCGAGCGTATCTGGAGGAAAATGGCAATGCCGGCAGCCGCGAGAGCAGCATACATGAGCCACCACCATGGGGAGAGCGAGGGCATGGTGACTGCGGCGGCAAGAGCCGCTGCTGCCAGTGCGGACAGCAGGTATACGGCTGACATCACACGCCGCCCGAACAGCACGACGGTGGTCTTCTTGCCCACAGCCGCGTCATCGTCCATATCGCGGTAATTATTTACAATCAGCACGTTGGAGGCAAGCAGTCCCACTGCGAGAGCAATGCACCACACCATTGGCGAGAACGCGACAGCGCCGGCCTGAACGTAAGCGGTGAGAGTCACCGGGACAAGCCCGAAGAACACAACCACCGCCACATCACCCAGCCCATGGTGCGACAGCGGGAACGGCCCGGCGCTGTAGCCTATCGCGAACAGGGCGATAGCGATGCCGCAGGGCAACAGCCACCAGCCTCCGAAAAACAGCAGCGACAGGCCAAGCAACGCAGCCACGCCAAGCGTGGCATACGTTGCGTTGCGCATCTGGCGCGGCGAGATGTCGCCCTCGGTGACACCCCGGCGGAAACCCTCGCGCCCCTTGCGGTCGAGGCCGCCGACGTAGTCATAATACTCGTTGGCGAAGTTGGACGCCACCTGCGCCAATACTGCGAACAGGAGGCATATCACTGCCGGCGCGAGGCGGAAACCGCCGTAGCGGGCAGCGCAGCCGCAGCCCGCGACCACGCCGGCAACGCTGACCGGCAACGTGCGCAGCCGCATCGCCTCTATCCACACTCCTGCGCGGTTTCTCCGGGGTTCGGTCATGTCAGTCTACCGGTTTCAGGGGTTTGAGCATCTCCAGCACGTCGCTCATGTCGGGCTGGTTGCGGTTCTCGGAGTGCACCAATGTGCCTTGCAGGTTCCTGGACTGCTCCAATGCCTTGGGGAAGAGCGCGTCGGCCTTGTCAGCCGGCACGATGTCTTGCATCAGGATGGTGCAGTCGCCCTCGCAGAGGGGATTTCCCTTGCTTGAGAATCCGCGAGACAACGGCAGGTCGTCCACCTTGTCGAGGCGGTACATCAGTATGCCGGCGGAGTTGCGGATGAACGACACGAGGTAGTTGCTGCGGTCGGACAGGTTGACATGTGTGATTTTGGCGTCAGCCGGCAGGTTTATCCTTCCTCCGTTTATGAGGTCGTTAACCTCGCGCATGTCTACGCGGCAGACGGTCTTGCTGTCAAATGTCACCACCATCCAGCCGTTGGTCTCATTTTCGGAGACGGCGAGGCTGAGCGGCCCGTCGTCCTCCCAGCGGTCTTCAGCCGAGGCATAAATCGTCTTGTCAGTGAAGTAAAGGTAGTATGCCGGGTGTATGAAGCCGGGTTCGTAGTCATGGAGTATGTTGAGGCGGTGCATGCCGGTCTGTATCTTGTCTCCGTCCTGAGCCTCGGCGGCCGCTTTCGGCGCGGCCTTGCGCTGTGGCGCGGGCGCAGCCTCCTGCGGCTGTACGGCTGCATCATCGTCCGCTGCGGCTTCCTCGCCGCTCTCGGCAGCTGCGGTCGCCATAAGCCGGGCCATCATCTCATCGTAGTTCTGCTTGCGTGCGGCGATGAAATCCTCGCGGTCGCGTCCGGTCTTGGGACGTGTCGAGGAGCTGTGGCGCACGAATATCATGCCGTCGAGTTCCACAGGACGGTCTACCGGGGTGATTTCCACGCGGATTACCCCCTTGGCAGATTCCTGGTCGTTGGAAATCTGGATATGGTCGGCGGCAAAGCCGGGTAGGCGGTTGTGGATGACGGACTCGAGGTCTACGATCATCGCGTCGATAGTGTCCCTCTTGCCGCGGCTGCGGCGGAACCGCTTGTCGTCGGCAAGGCCGGCCTCGTATCCCAGGTCGTTGACGCCGATATAGAGCGTGCCGCCGGTGCTGTTGAGGAAACCGCAGATGATTTCCATGATTTCCTGCTCCTGCGCTTCGGGGCGCGGGCGCATGTGGTCGGCCTTCTTGTTGGTAAACACGAGCGACGACTTGAACTCGAGGTGCTGGTCCTCCTCGCCGTAGTATTTCAGCACCGTCTCGCTGCTGTTGACATTCAGAATAGAGGCGATGTTGTTCTTGATCTTCTTCTGCACCTCCTCCTCGGCATCGTCAGCGATGAGGTTGAACGAGAGCGCGAGCGAGGCCAGGCGACGTTCCGTCTCGTCGCCGTGGTTTGCAAACTCCCACAGGTCGGTGTTGTTCTCCGGCGAATCGAGCGAAGCCACTATCTCCAGCTTGCTGTACAGCTTGGCGAGCATCGGGTGTCCCTTGACCGCCTCGCTGTGCTTGCTCAGCTCGTCGAGGTCAACGCGCTTCTCGCGAGCGTATGACTCGAGGTGGATAAGCAGCTCCTGGTGCAGGCGCATCACGCCGTACAGGCTGTCGTCGCCGATTATTTTCGCCAGCAGGGCGGCAAGGCCGAGGTAGTTGAATGCGTTGAAATACTCCTTTTCGGTGAACGCCTTGCGTTGCAGCATGCGCACCAGCTCCGCCACATCCTCGTCGCTCATCACCTCGCGGGCGTCGATTACCTCCTCTTCCTCGCCGTTGTCGTCAGAGGCGTTGGGGTTCTCCTCGCCGAGGTTTTTCGCAATCGCCGCGAGCGGAGCTTTCTTGCCGTATGACGCGCCGCTGCCAGACAGCACGTCTATCAGCTCGCCCACCATATACAGGTTGGGACTCGGGTCTTGGCGGTCCTCCTCAAGGTAGCGCACCATTACGACAGTGCCTTTGGAAAGCGTCTCACCCTCCCGGAACGGCACTTTGAGCGTGTAACCGTTGTCGGAAAGGCAGATGTACTTTTTGCTGCGGTAGTCCACGTCGCGTATGCAAGCGCGGGAAATGTCGCCAGCTTCCGCTGAGTCGCGGAGCATCTCGTTGATCTGCCGCTTCAGGGTGAACGTGCACTCCGCGCCGGCATTGAGCACCACCGCCGGATAGAGCAGCTGGTTGCCGTTCTCGTCGCAGAATATGCTCATGTCGCCGTCGAAGTTGTTGGGTATGTCATACTCGTTGAGCCAGGGGACAAAGGTGTCCGAGCCGACGTTTATCCACCCCTCGCCCTCATAGCCATCGTCCACGATAGTGGCGTGCAGGCGCAGCCGCCGCCATTCGGGGCGCGTATAGTCTATCTTGTAGTAGTCGATAGTGACCATCACCTCGTCGCCGTCTTCCGGAGCCTGCTTGCGCACCTCGCCCGCGTCCTCCTGCCGGTTTTCGGCGGTCAGCTCGCGCTCTATGTCGGCCCACATCTGCTTGTATGCCTTCAGGTTCTTCTTCTTGGACGCGCTGGGAGTCTGCACGTTCCCCTTCATGAGGATCGTCGGATTCAACCATGTCATGAGCGAAGCCGGCAGCACCGAGTCGTTGTCCTCGGCACGGCGCTCGCGTATCAGCAGCTCCGCCGGGCGCAGCTCGAGCGAGATGTCGCCGTTGTTGTAGACCTTGGGCAGGGTGGCGGCTGCCGACACGGCATCGCGCATGTTCGACGCCTTGGTCAGCAGTATCTGGAACGCCGACGTGTCGTTCCACCCGAAGTCGTGCGAATACTCGTTGCCGAGCACCGAGCCTACGGCCTTGTAGAGCAGGTTGTCAACCTCCTGGGCGTGCAGGTCGGCGTTGCTGCCGTGGTAATATGTCAGGTAACGGTAGAACATCGCCTTGTTGCGCAGTATGTCCACATTGTCCTTGGCAGAGGCGAGCAGCGACTGAATGGCTATGGCGCGTATGACCTTGTTGAGCAGCTTGCTGTCCTTCTGGTCGGTGTCGCCGGTGCTGTACTCGCTGTCGGGGAGGGTGTCGAGGTAATCGATGTTCTGCGTGATGAATATCTCCAGCTGGTCCACAAGGGCGGTGCGGAACGGCTCGCACTTCCAGTTGGCCGAAGGCCACAGGTGCAGAGCCTCGAACAGCTCGGTCATGTACTTGTTGATGAACTCCGGGCGCAAGCGCAGGATGGTCATCATGATGCGGAACTGGCGGTCAGGGCGGTACAGGTAGCCCGACTGCTTGAGCCGCGCGAAAATGCCGGAGATGAACTCCTCGTCGCGGTTCTCCTCAATCAGCTTCGCCGCCTGGGTGAACTGCTTGAACAGCTCTATATGGCGCGACATCGCCTTCTGTATGCCGGTGCGCCTGTCCGTGTCGCACTTGCCCAGATAGCCCGAACCCTCGATGACATACAGGCACAGCCGCCCGGCGATGTCCATAGCCCTGAACAAATGGCGGTAAGCCCGCTTGTTCCCCTTGTAGCTTATCAGGTAATGCGTGATCTGCGACGAGAACACGTCGAGCATCGTAAACAGCCAGTTGGCGTTGCCCGACCGGTACTGCCCCACTGTCTCCGTGTATTCCGGGTAAAGCTCCGCGTTGTCGCGCACCACCAGCTCCATGCGCCCCTCGCCGACGGCATCCAGCCAGTACGCCAGCGGCTCGAAGCGCAGCCGCAGGTCAGCGTCGGCGCTGCCGATGTACTTCAGCAGCACGTACACGCCGTCGAGGCGCTCTATGCGGCACTGTATCTTCTTGCCTATCGGCAGGCCCGCCGGCGCGCTGTTCAGCTTGAAAAACAGTCCGTATTCGTCCTCGACCTCGTAACTCTTCTTAGCCTTGCCGCCGAAAGCACGCGAGCGTATGCGGAACGTGTACTCCCCGCCCTGCCTGTAAAACTGCGGTATTATCTTGGCAATGTCCTGGCCTACGGTCACATAGCCGTCCCTGACATCCTTGACATAACACGGCAGCGTCTCGGGGATGTCGCGGTGCTTCTGGAACTTTAGCTTCTGGAGCTCAAACTCCTCGCCGTCATCGGTCACTACCACAAAACTGTTCATACGGCACTTCTCCGGCACCGTACGCAGGTCGCACTTGGCGCCCTTGGTCATTTCGGTAAAATTCATTGTTAGAGTTGTTTATATAATCATTGATGTATGTATACGCAAAAAGCATCGCCGTTTCAACGCCGACAGGGGAATGAGGGTTCACCATAACCCGCATCCCCGGAAACGACAAGCCGATGCCACCGCAGCGGGCATCGCGTCACTCCGCGTCACTCGGCGGCAAGGCCGCTTATACGCGCAATGTACTTGCCTATGATGTCAAACTCGAGGTTGACGCGTGTGCCGCGCTCGATGTTGTGGAAATTGGTATGCTCGTAAGTGTAAGGGATGATTGCCACGCGGAACGAGTCGCACTCCGAATCGCACACCGTCAGCGAAACGCCGTTGACAGTCACCGAACCCTTCTCGACGGTGACATACCCCTTGGCGGCAAGCTCCGGGCGGAACTCGTAGCGGAACTTGTAATAGCGGCTGCCGTCAGCCTCGCAAACCTCCTCGCAAACGGCAGTCGTGTCAACATGCCCCTGGACGATATGCCCGTCCAGGCGGCCGTCCATCTTCATGCTCCGCTCCAGATTGACCTCGTCGCCCTCGCGCAGGTCGCCCAGGTTGCTTCGATCCAAAGTCTCGCGGATAGCCGTAACCGTATAAGAGCCGTCGCCATGCAACTTAACCACCGTGAGGCACACGCCGTTGTGCGCCACGCTCTGGTCTATGCTAAGCTCGTCGGCAAATGAACACTTTATCCGCAGATGTATGTTACCCTCCTCACGGGCCACCGCAACAACACGGCCGGCCTCCTCTACTATACCTGAAAACATAGTCGTAAAAAATGTGTCTGGTTCAGACTGCGAAATTAACGATAATCCGCCGCATTTTCCGCCCCAGCCCCCCAAATATATGTTAACCGCCGAGTGAAAACATGGCGGCAGCCCAAGTAGGGACACGGCGTGCCGTGTCCGCTCGGCAATGAGGTGATATTTATTTGATTTGCAGCGACTTGGTTGCGGACACGGCACGCCGTGTCCCTACTGGGCTGCGCAAACATGCAGTGGTATATTCTCCAGCACCGAGGCTGTGCCTGATATTTTGACTGGCAGCCAAGAGGTGACGAGTTATCGGCACAGCGAGTGTGTCATTTGCCGGCCCTCCTCACTCGCTTGGGTATGTACTTGTTCATCTCGCGCAGCGCCAGCGGCGGCACCGGCAACTTCGGCAGCACCTCCAGCATGCGCCGCTCCATGCCCACAGCACGCAGCAGCGCCAGGAAGTTGGACATCGTCAGGTTAGGCTTCCTCCCCTGCTCGAAATGGCAGATTGTGGTATAGCTCACGCCCGACTTCTCCGCCATTTCGCGCTGGCTCATCCGCGCCGCGAGGCGATACTCCTTGACACGCCCAGCGAGCATCTCGAGGATGTCCCTGTTGGTGAGGAAATCATCGTCCATAGTTCAATCTAATGCTATTTAACCGCAAAATTAGCAATAACTATCCATATACGCAACCATCACCCCCACTGCACCTGACGTATGTCTGAAAAAATATGGTTATTCCAACGCGAGTTCTCCGGTGAACCCATAAGCAAATCAATGTCATTGCAATTCAAGGAGTTGCTCATTTTTGAAACTTCTCTATGGTGGTGAAATATGGAGAGGAGATCTGTTTTCCTTTGCGCTCCAGTTCGTAGGCATAAGGGTCGATGCCGGGAACGGGCGTGAAGCTCGCTATCTCGAAGGCGAGGTAATATTCGCCTGTCGGAGTGAAGCCCATGGCTTCGAGAGCGGTTTTGGGGAAGAACTTCGGGCCTTCCCCTTTGAGCCGGAGAAGGAGGCGGTCATCGCCGTGGTGCAGCATAAGGTACTTTGTTTTCTCAAAGCCAGACACAAGGTTTATAGAGCCTTTGCCAAGTGCCGCCGGAACGTAGTAGAGCTGGTTTCGTTTGATTACTTCAAGCTGCTCCGTCCTGTAGTAGCCCACGAGGACAAGGTCATCTCCCGATGGTTTGAAGTCCGAATTGTAGTGCAACCCTTTCTGCGGCACAGCATCGCGGATGTGGTCGATTGCGTGAGGCATTGTCAGCACTTTGGTCAGAAACTCATAGAGCAGCGACCCCTCATTTGAGGGGTCAGATGTGTTCGGCAGCAGTGGAAACGCACCGATGTTGACAGTCTCGATGCTCTTGTAGAAGAAACGTTCGCGGACACTCTCATTGTCGCCGCGCCCAGGGAAAAGGATGTAGCCGCCGATGATTTCCTTGGCGGTATTGCTGTATCGGTCTGAACCGTAGTAAATAGCATCGCGGTAGCGGTGCATCTGGTTTATGGCATCCGCCGGAGGCGTGTCAGCACCAATGGCCTCGTTCCATTCCTCGCGGTCTTCCTTGTTCAGTCGGTTGTCATCAATAAGGCGGTACTTGGCGTCAAACAGGTAGGTAAGTTCGAAACCGTCCTGCTTAACAATCGTGAGAACTATATCCGGGCGGTTTTCGGTGGTGGCGGTGTGTACCTCGCCAGTGCGGCGGCTGTAAGTGTGCTGGTAGTGCAGACGCGCCTTCGAGCCGTCCTTGCAGTTGTAGTAAACCGTATGCTCCTGATTGTTGTCCTCGAAAGGCTT
>DHKE01000027.1:56522-58531 GCA_002404675.1 Porphyromonadaceae bacterium UBA4702
ATTGTTGTCCTCGAAAGGCTTGACCATCGGCATTGGGTTCTCGGTTATTTCTTCATGGTTCTCAAAATGCAGACCGAGGATGTCAGCGACCATCTGGCGCATTTTGAGGAAACACCATAGTTCGTAAAGCTCCCAAATCGGGCGTACCCCGATGGCGTTGGCACCCTCGAAAAGTTCGATGCCCTTTTGGAGCAGTAGCCAGTAGCGGTAGACTTGGGCATAGCCTGTGCGCTTCTGCAAGACCATACTCTCGGAGTGCAGCGGCTCGCTGCGCAGGTTTCGGAACAGCGAGGAATGAGACAGACGGCGCAGCGATGCCACATAACCATCGAGTTGGGCAAGTTCGGAATCCGCCACCTTGTCGGCTTCCTTGGCCTTGGCGTTCTTAGCCTTGATTGTGTTGACAATTGAGCCGAGGCGTTTGCCTATGCGGTCGAGAGTGAATTTGACAAACCGGTTCTCGCGAGTGTTGTGCGTATGGATTATTTCTTCGTGACGGAAATAGGCGCGGTCGAGTGTCTGTTCCGACTCGCACTCGGCGCAATCTTCCTCCATAGCCGATGTCCACCGCTTGATGCGGTCGGCGCGGTCGTGATACACGGTGCGTGTCTGCCGCAAGTGCGGACGGTTGACGATGTACATGACAGCTCTCACGTAATCAGCCACGATGTTGCGGAAGATGGAGAGCCACACCACGTCGTTGTCCGATCGGCCTCCGCGTTGCAGGTTTTGCAGCGTAAGTGTCAGATATTGGAATACAATCTCGTTGTATTGGGCGTTTATCTCGACGAGGATGTGGTTGTAGTCGCCTTTTGTATCGAGTTTGGGCGAGACAACGCGGAAATTGAATGTGTCGGTGCGTTCTGCTTTCCCGATTGGTCTGTACTTGAACGACAACTCGAATATTCCTGGCTCGTTGACGAATGACAGCGGCGCGGACAGCAGCCACTCTGTTTTATCCTTGTTAATGGGCAGGGCGGTGAACAGCCTGGTTACCTCTTTCAGTTTGTGTAGCACTTGCGGCTGGGAGGCAATGCCTTTCAGGTGGATGCTGACATTGTAGGTTGCCGTTTCATAGAATACCGGCGGTAATCCTTTCCATTCGTTGCAGCTGGGACCTTCGGTCTGCAAGAGCGTATTGGCCGGTGGCATCGCGAGCGACAATGAGCCTCGCAGGGTGGAGCGGTAGTCGCAGTATGAAGTCGCGCCATCTCCCACGCGGCTGCGGAAACGCCGCCAGCAGTTGGCCATGTCGGCAGCTGAGCTGGCATTGACGGCGATGTTGCCGTCTTCGCTTACGAAGGAGAGAACGTCCATAGACTTACTTTGTGGATTACGGCCAGAACGATGCGAAGTGTGATTGGTCGAGACGGGTCTTCATCTCGGCGATTTTCTTGGACGCATCGGGATAATCGACGCAGAAATCGGCGAGGCGTTCCAACGGCTTCTCCAAAAGCTCCTCATCCCCCTCTATGCGCGGCAGGACTTTCATCATCAGGATTTGGTCGCATGACGTTGTGAGAGTACTCTCCCAATCTGTCGTCTTGCCCTCGCGCCACAACTGGTAGAAGTAAAGGAACAACTCATTTTGGACACGGTAAGCAACTTTGAACGGAGTGCCATCAAGCGCGGCGTTGAGGTCATTGAGGAATTTGGCGACATCGCTTTTCAGCTGTTCGGTTTTCTCGGCATTGTCAGCAGCGAGCGCGTCAATCACGTCCGAGGCCTTTACCTCCGTAGAAAGGTAAAGAGATGCCGATGCAGGGTTCTCTCGATAGACTAACTGCGACGAATTGTTGTAAAAGTCCATGAACGGGTCGCCCTCCGGCAGGTTCATCTCAATTGTCATTGCGCGGTCTATCACCTTTCGCGAGAACTGGTGCGTGGTCTCGTCCATATTAACTGTGCCGATGACAACTACATTCTGCGGAATGCGCAGTCCCTCACGCTTGAAGGTTTCATAGATTTCTGACTCCTTGCCGTAATGAGTCGAAGGGTCAGATGTCCCT
>DHKE01000087.1 GCA_002404675.1 Porphyromonadaceae bacterium UBA4702
GCGCCGAAACCGGTAGCCTCGGGACGGATACGGCTGCCGCCGAATGACATGCCCTTGCCGGTGAATGTGCCTGTGTTCTCGCGAGCGAGTTTCTTGTACATGCCGTACATGTAGCCGACTTCGCGGCCGCCTACGCCGATGTCACCGGCGGGTACATCGCGGTCGGGACCGAGGTTGCGCCACAATTCGAGCACGAATGCCTGGCAGAAACGCATGATTTCAGCGTCGCTCTTGCCGCGCGGCGAGAAGTCTGAACCGCCTTTGCCGCCACCCATGGGGAGGGTTGTGAGGGCGTTTTTGAATGTCTGCTCGAAACCGAGGAACTTCAGGATCGAGAGGTTTACAGAAGCGTGGAAGCGGATACCGCCCTTGTACGGGCCGATGGCGTTGTTGAACTGAACGCGGTAGCCGATATTGTTTTGAACCTCGCCCTTGTCATCTACCCAAGTCACACGGAAAGTGAAGATGCGGTCAGGCTCTACCATACGCTCGATGATACGGGCCTTCTCGAATTCGGGATGCTGGTTGTAGACGTCCTCAACGCAGAGAAGCACTTCCTTCACTGCCTGGAGAAACTCTTTCTCACCCGGGTGTTTAGCCTCGAGGTTTGATAAAATCTCTTGAATGTTCATGTTTAACAGTTTAGATTTTTGGTTATTCTGTTGTCTATTTCTGGTGCAAAAATACAACCTTTTCTCCAACCCACCAAAATAAAAGGGGAATTTTTTCGGATTATTTTCGGCGGCTTCCGAAAGAGGTGTTTCCCTTGTTCTGAAAAATCGCTGTTTATGTCTGTAGTGGGCAGATTGTCAGAGTGTTGTATGGGTGTTGTCAGAGGGCTGCCTATGGTGTGCGCTGCCGTCGGGAGGGGGCAAAAAATCGGGGATGTGCCGGTGCGGCGCATCCCCGATATATTATAATGTGGCTGTCGTCGATCAGTTCTGCGTGAATATGACGATGCGGTTCCAGTCGTTGTCAGAGGGGTAGGGCTGGATGTCAGAGCCGTCGTACTTGACGTTGAGGCGGCTGCGGTCGATGCCGTACTTGTTGACCAGAGCGTCGGCAACTGCGTTGGCGCGGCGTTCTGAGAGCTGGAGGTTGTATTCAGCTGTGCCGGTGTTGCGGTCTGCATAGCCCACGATGTTGACTTTCTCGTTGGGGTTGGCTTTGAGCCACTCTGCCATGTTGTAGACGTTGACTTCCTCTGTAGGCATGATAACGTCGGAGTTGATGGTGAAGCGGACTGTTGTCATGAGCGGAGCGTTGACGCAGTCCTTCTGGACCACCTTGGCCTCGGGGCAGGGGAGCTGCGACTTGAGGGCGTTGATTTCCTGGTTAGCGTCCACCAGTGCGCCGCGCAGGTCGTTGACCTGTGCGTTGAGGGCGTCAATCTGGGTGACGTATTCGCACTCGTTGAACTTGCCCCAGCCGCGACCGCCGAAGTTGATGTTGAAACCGCCGATAGCAGCGACGTTCACGTCAACGGGGTCGCCGTATGAGCAGAGATTCCAGTTGTCGCCGTAGAATGAAGCGCGAGCCTCGGCGAAGAAGTCAACGTATTTGCAGAGGCGGAAACGGAACTGTAAGCCGGCAGACACCGGGAGTGTCCAAGATTCGTCCTTGAGGCCCTTGTCGCCCACGCCGTTGATGTTTGTGGCAGCTGCGAAGTTGCCGGCGCGGTCGTGGATGCGCCACATGTAGTCACCGCCGAGGCCTGCGAAGGGTATGATTGAGAACACGCGGTCGGGGTTGACACCGCCGATCGAGTTGAACATATCCCACATAATCTCGAAGTTGACGTTGACGTGCTTGCCCTTGGTCCAGCCGTTTGTGGGCTGTGCCAGTGTGGGGTTGTCCCAGTGCATGGCACCGCCGATTGCGTTGATGCGGAAACCGAGGTAGGGTGACATCCAGCGTCCGAAACCGATGTTGTATGTTGCGGTCATTTTCTTGCGGTCAACGGAGTTGAGGCCAGACTCGACACGCACTCCCTGCTCTACAAACGGCTGGTTGATGCCGGCGCCGAGCTGCAGGAACCAGTTGTTGCGCCAGTTGGCGAAATAGTGTGTCGTGTTGTCACATGAGGTGGAGGTTACGGTCTCCTCCACGAGCTCCTGCGCGTTTGCCTGTCCTGCCATGAGGAAAGAGCCTGCACAGAGGGCTGATAAACAAAGAAGTTTGTTTGCCTTCATAATCTTACACTTTGGGTTGTTTAGAGAATTTCTACTTCCATATTTAACGTGACATTCGGAGTGAATGTTCATCCAGTCCGGATGCCGGCAGGGTTTGCACCAGCCGCCTGTGGCGTGCCAATTTTTTGCTCACTGCACATCGCGGCGTATAATGCGCAACCTACCATGCTGCAAAGTTGGGAATTTTTTTCGATATATGAAAAATTCCACGGCAAAAAATGGCATATTTTGCGCCGTAATGCGATATTTGGGTTTGAAATCGGGCATTTCAGTCTGAATAATCCACACAGGCGCGAGCGTCGCGGTACGGCGCGATGATACTGGCTGCTGCGACGTGGGCTGGATGAACGGAATATGTCGCCACGTCCGCCATCCGCTCCACGCGGGCGTGAAGCACTATGTCCCAGTCTTCTGCGGGGTTCTCGTTGATGCCCACTTGCATTGACTTGAGCACGTCTATCTGCGAGGGGAGGGCGAGGAGAGCGTCGCGGAAACGGCGGGCAATGTCGAGGCGTTGCTCTGGTGTGCCTTTGAGGCGGAATGTCACTATGTGGTTTACCATATATATAATGCGTGTTGTTGTCGTTGATTATGTCAGTCTGCGGGGTAGAGACGCTCGCGTGCGGCGGCTACCTTCTCGTCGGTCACATAGTCGTCGTAGTCCATCATCTTGTCGATTATGCCATTGGGCGTCAGCTCGATGATTCGGTTGCAGACTGTCTGTATGAACTCGTGGTCGTGGCTCGACATCAGGACGATGCCGGGGTAGTTCTGCAGCGTGTTGTTGAATGCCTGTATCGACTCGAGGTCGAGGTGGTTTGTCGGCGAGTCGAGCACGAGGCAGTTGGCGTTGGTGAGCATCATGCGTGCTATCATGCAGCGTATCTTCTCGCCGCCGGAGAGCACGGACGCTTTCTTGAGCACCTCCTCGCCGCTGAAGAGCATCTTGCCGAGGAAGCCTTTCAGGTAAATTTCCGACGAGTCGGAGCTGTACTGGCACAGCCAGTCCACGAGGTTGAGGTCGGTGTCGAAGAAGGGGGAGTTGTCCAGTGGCAGGTATGAGTATGTTATTGTCTGGCCCCATTCGTAGTCGCCGGCATCGGCTTTGCGCTTTCCGTTGATGATTTCAAACAGGGCTGTCATGGCACGCGGGTCGCGGCTCAGGAATGCCACTTTGTCGCCTTTCTCGATCTGGAAATTCACGTCATGGAACAGGGTCGTGCCGTCAACGGATGCAGTCAGCCCCTTGACTTCGAGTATCTTGTTGCCCGGTTCGCGCTCTGGGGTGAAGATGATGCCAGGGTATCGGCGGGTAGAGGGCTGTATCTCATCGACATTGAGCTTTTCGAGCATCTTCTTGCGGCTTGTGGTCTGCTTTGACTTGGCCACATTTGCGGAGAAGCGGCGTATGAACTCGAGCAGTTCCTTCTTCTTCTCCTCGGCCTTCTTGTTGGCGGCCTGCTGCTGTCGCAGGGCGAGTTGCGAAGACTGGTACCAGAAGCTGTAGTTGCCGGCGAAAAGGGAAATCTTGTTGTAGTCGATGTCGAGGGTGTGTGTGCTGACAGCGTCGAGGAAGTGGCGGTCGTGGCTGACGACGAGGACGGTGTTCTCGAAGTTGGCGAGGTAATTCTCGAGCCAAGCCACGGTGTCGAGGTCCAAGTCGTTGGTGGGCTCGTCGAGCAGCAGGTTGTCCGGGTTGCCGTAGAGGGCTTTGGCGAGCAGCACGCGCACCTTCTCGTTTGCGCTCATGTCCTTCATGAGCATATAGTGGCGGTCTTCCTTGATGCCCAGTCCGCTGAGCAGCGCGGCAGCGTCGCTCTCGGCGTTCCACCCTTCGAGTTCGGCAAACTTGTCTTCGAGTTCGGCGGCGCGTATGCCGTCAGCGTCAGAAAAATCCTCCTTGGCGTAGATGGCATCCTTTTCCTGCATGATGTCCCACAGGACGGTATGTCCGCGCAGCACGGTCTCGATGACTGTACACTCGTCAAACTCGAAGTGGTCCTGCGACAGCACGGAGAGGCGTTCCCCCGGGCCGAAAGTAACAGAGCCGTGGGTAGGGGAGAGCTGTCCGGAGAGTATGCGCATGAGCGTAGACTTGCCAGCACCGTTTGCGCCGATGATGCCGTAGCAGTTGCCGTGGGTGAACGTGAGGTTCACGTCCTGAAAGAGAGTCCGTTTGCCGAACTGTATGCCTAAGTTGTTGACTTGTATCATCTAAATAGGTCAGAAATATATAGTATGGGTTTGTGCCGTCAACGGTGCCGGCGAGGCACATTGACGTTATGGTTGTCGAATATCTTGGCTGCGCCGCGCTCGAAGAGGCGGAACGTGGATTGCTGCCCTGTGGGTATCTTGTCGGGCATCCATGAGGGGACGACCTGGTAGTTGACCGTCTTGCCCTCGGGCTTGGCGGTGAAGAAGGTGTCGTAGTCGGCAGCGTCAAAGCGTACTTTGCCGTCCCTGCCGCGCACCATGCGCACACGCACCAACGCGCCTCCGCGTGAGTCCGTGTCGTTTTGGTTGGAGATGAAATTGCCGAGTGAGTAGACCACGAGGACATTCTTGCCCTCCGCCTCGTTGCGCACCACCTTCATCGGCTGCACTACATGCGGGTGAGAGCCGATTATCAGGTCTGCACCGTTGTTTATCATGAAGTCGGCGAGTTGCCGCTGGTTCTCATTTTCGAGCTGCACGTATTCCAGTCCCCAGTGGACAGTGATCACGACGGCTTCTGCTCCTGCGTCGCGGGTGGCTTTCATCTCGGCGGCTATCTTGTCGCGGTCTATGAGAGAAACCTCCATGCCGTCGCGAGCCGGGATGCCGTTTGTGCCGTAGGTATAGTTGAGGAAGCCGATTTTGCAGCCGTTTATCACCTTGATGAATGGCACGAGGGTGTCGCGCTGTGCCGCGTCACGGTATGTGCCGATGTGGTCCAGGCCGAGGCTGTCGAGGGCGGTGAGCGTGCGCCGCGCTGCTTTCATGCCGCTGTCGAGGCAGTGGTTGTTGGCTGTCAGCACCAGGTCGAAGCCCGCGTCGCGCAGGGCGGCGGCGTAACTGTCGGGCGAGGAGAAGTTGGGGTATCCGTGGTATTTCGGGCCTCCGCCGAGAGGCACTTCCAGGTTGACCACGGCATAGTCAGCAGCTTTCACATCGGGGGCAATGAGGGTGAAATATGACGAATAGTCATACCGCTTGCCGCCTCCGGCACGCAGGGCATGGTTCAGCTGCGGCCCATGCTGCATGGCATCGCCCACAAACAGCAGGTTGACAGTGTCGCAGCGCACCTCGCGGGCGGCTGCTGCAGAGTCGGAGCCGGCATTGCGGCTGCCGCCGTTGGCACACGAGGGCAGGACGGTCGCCGACATGAGCGTCAGCACCGTCAATGCCCTGGTTATGATGAGGTTGAAACGGCTCATCGTTGTCGCAGTCAGTCAAACAGCTTGCCGTGACGCGCCAACAGCGTGTTTTTCATCAGCATGGCGATGGTCATCGGCCCTACGCCGCCCGGAACGGGGGTGATGTAGCTGCACTTGGGGGCAACGTTGTTGAAGTCTACGTCGCCGCAGAGGCGTTTGCCGCTCTTGCGCGTGGGGTCGTCCACGAGTGTTGTTCCCACGTCAATTACCACAGCGCCCTCCTTGACCATGTCCTCGGTGACAGTGCCCGGGCGGCCCATGGCGGCGATGAGGATGTCTGCCTCGCGGCATATCTCCTTGATGTTGCGCGTCGCAGAGTGGCATACAGTCACGGTGCAGTCGCCGGGCTGCGCCTTCTGCATCAGCATCATTGCTACCGGCTTGCCCACGATGTTGCTGCGGCCCAGCACCACGGCGTGGCAGCCCTTGGTCTTGATGCTGTAACGCTCCAGCAGCTCCATGATGCCTGCCGGCGTTGCGCTGCGGAAACATGGGAGGCCTATGGACATGCGGCCGACGTTGATGGGGTGGAAGCCGTCCACGTCCTTGCGGTAATCGATGGCTTCGATCACTTTCTGCTCGTTGATATGTCGCGGCAACGGGAGCTGGATGATGAAGCCGTCCACCTGCTCGTCGCGGTTCAGGCGGTCTATCTCCTCGAGCAGCCGCTCTTCGGTCACGTCATTGTCAAAGCGGATGAGCGAGCTGCCGAAGCCGCACGCTTCGCACGCCTTCACCTTGTTGGCAACGTATGTCTCGCTGCCGCCGTCGTGCCCTACCAATATCGCCGCGAGGTGGGGCGCTCTTTCGCCGGCTGCGACCATTTGGGCAACTTCCTCCGCTATCTCGCGCTTGAGCGCGGCTGCGGTTTCTTTTCCATCGAGTATCTGCATAGTCATTCGGGTGTTAATCAGGCTGCAAAATTACGAAAAAATACCCTCGTGCGCAATACTTTCAGCGACTTGCGCACGCTTGCCGCACGGTGTGTGCAGTGACGGGATTTTGCCGTGTGCGGAAAAATGACTAACTTTGACACCGCAAAAGCGCACGTGGCGTAATGGTAGCCGCGCCAGACTTAGGATCTGGTGTCTTCGACGTGGGGGTTCGAGTCCCCCCGTGCGCACCAAAACCAAAGCAACAACACCAGACAAATCCGCATTTGCTGTTTTCGTCCAAGTTTTGGCAGTGTGGGTTTAAATTCGTATATTTGCAATCCAAAAGAAATAATCTTGTCAAAATGATAGAATCAGCATCTTTGACCAATTACGGACCGATAAGGCGGCTTGACACAGGCTGCTTAGGGCGTATAAACCTGCTTATCGGGCCTAACCGTTCAGGGAAGACCTTTTTCCTGAAGGCTTTATATTCTGCTATTAGGACAATTGAGCTGTACCGTCGTGGCAAGAACATCGAGAGCGACAAGGAGATACTTTTCAAGAAGCTATATTGGACTTTCCAGACAGAAAAAATCGGCAACATCGTGCGCCGTCCCGGTCAGGACAACCTCTCTTTCAACTTTGCTGAAATTGAAGGGGGTACATTCAGCTATACATTCAGTCCCTCTGCCGAGAAACAGGTTGTGAAAGTATCCAATACGTGCCAGCCTCGCGAGACAAACTCGATTTTTCTCCCTGCCAAAGAGATTCTGTCACTGCTTGACACTATTGTCTATGACAGGGAAGTGCGCCAGTCATTCGGGTTTGACGACACTTACTATGACCTTGCCAAAGCCTTGACACCGACATTGAAAGGTCGGAATGTAAAGGTGTTCAGCAAAATACGGGAGCGGCTTGAAACCGCGATAGACGGACGGCTCGTATTTTCCAAGGAGAAGCATAAATGGGTGTTCAAACAGGGTAACATTGAGTTTGACATCTCGCTGACTTCGGAAGGTACGAAAAAGATTGCAATACTCGATACGCTATTAGGCAACCATTTCCTGTCGAAGGAATCTGTGGTCTTCATAGACGAGCCGGAGGCAGGTCTGCACCCGAACATGGTAGTTGAGCTGCTTGACATCATCACCATTCTCGCAAATGAGGGCATGCAATTCTTCATTGCGACACATTCGTATTTCGTAATCAAGAAATTGTATCTGATAGCCCAGTCTGAAGGCATCTCAATACCTGTGATTTCATTCGGGGTAAGCCATGGAGATGACAACATCAGAATCGAAAATCTAAAGCAAGGGATGCCTGACAACTCTATAATAGACGAGGCAATAAGGCTTTACCGAGAGGAGATGAGCCTATGATTACCATAAAAGAGTCGGGCTTGGTTTTCAACTTCCCTGACGGCGACTGCTTTTTGATCGAGCAGGATGATGTCGCGAAGAAGCCTAATGTGAAAGTCTGTGAGTGTGTGGCACGAGTGCCGGGCAAAGACTTGTATGCATTCATCGAAGCAAAAAGTTCAGCTCCGCGAGAAAAGAATTTCGACCGCAGCAAAATCTGCTACGGAGGAAAGCCGATAGATGCTTCATGGACGATGCAGACGGATTTTGACATCTTCGTAAATGACATCTGTCAAAAATTCGAGGATTCGTTTTCAGCCTATTATGCACTGAGTGCCGGTTGTCATGGAGCTGAAGCCAAACGGCGCATCCCTTCGAGGTGTAAAGGCTTTAATAACACGAATGTCCGGTTTATGTTGATTATCAACGGTTTCAAAGAGGAATGGTGTTGCCCGCTCAACGATGCGTTGAAGAAACGGTTCCGGCATTTCCTCAACGCTTGGAACATACCCGATTTTTCTGTCAAGACACTTAACCAAACCGGAGCGCGTGCTGCCGGCATTGACATTACTACAACTGAATAATTCTCATACGATTATGTGCGATTTGAAACGTTTTAAGGTGGCGCAAGAGGCCAAATACGACGATGCGCTTGCCGAAGTGAAAGCTGGCCGCAAGACCAGCCATTGGATGTGGTACATCTTTCCGCAGTTCGAAGGTCTTGGACGTTCTGAAACATCGAAGTTTTACAGCATCAAGAGCCTGAAAGAGGCGCGTGCATACCTCGCTGACGAGCTGCTTGGCGCAAGGTTGCGCGAGATTTCGACGGCGTTGCTCGACCTCGAAACCAATGATGCGAAGGAAGTGTTCGGCTCTACGGACGCTATGAAACTCAAGTCGAGCATGACGCTGTTCGACCTCGTGTCGCCCGATGATGTCTTCGCCCACGTCCTCGACAAGTACTATGAAGGCAAGCGCTGCGGCAGGACATTGGACCTGTCCAAAGGTGATGCGCAGGGCTATGTGCCTGAAAATGCACAGTACACGCCCGGGAATATCCGCGCATTGCGCCCTGATGAGGTGTTCGTGTTCGGCAGCAACCTTGCCGGCCGGCATGCCGGCGGCGCAGCCCGTGTTGCGCACAAGCTGTTCGGCGCGGTATACGGACAGGGTGTCGGCTTGCAGGGGCAGTCATACGGCATCCCGACCATGCAGGGCGGCGTGGAAACTATTGCCCCGTATGTCGATGAGTTCATCTCGTTTGCCAAGGCTCACCCGGAGCTGAAATTCTATGTCACGCGCATCGGCTGCGGCATCGCCGGTTTCCACGACGAGGAGATAGCGCCGCTGTTTGCCGTTGCCAGGCAGTTGCCCAACGTCACGCTGCCGCGCACGTTCTGCGAGGCGACTGACGACGGCAAGGCGTAGTTTTCGGGCTCGGGATAGCGGCGGTTACCGAATTAATTATTAAATTTGCTACCGCAAACGGCTGCGCAAGCGCGTGGCTCGGTTTCCGTTGCATTATAAACCCAACAACCATAGTATAATGAGAGAAACAGAAGAAAACATGACAACCGGCACAGGACTGCCCGAGAACGCCTTCCGCGAACTCGGCGCGGACGAGCAGTACACTCCTGTGATGCACCCGGCGCATGAGCAGAAGGAGGTGACTCCATATTCTGTCATCACCGGCCTCATCATGGCGATTGTCTTCAGTGCCGCTGCCGCCTACCTCGGCCTGAAAGTGGGCCAGGTGTTTGAGGCTGCCATCCCCATCGCGATCATCGCTGTGGGACTTTCCAACGCATTGGGCAAGAAGAACGCTCTTGGCCAGAATGTTATCATCCAGTCGATAGGCGCATGCTCCGGCGTGATTGTGGCAGGAGCCATATTCACGCTTCCAGCCTTGTACATACTGCAGGCCTCCTATCCCGACATCATGGTCGAGTTCTACCAGATATTTCTGAGCTCGCTGCTCGGCGGCATTCTGGGCATCCTTTTCTTCATACCCTTCCGCAAGTATTTCGTCAAGGACATGCACGGCAAGTACCCCTTCCCGGAGGCTACGGCTACCACACAGGTGCTGATCACCTCACAGGCATCCAAGTCAGAGAACGGCGGACAGGCCAAGACACTCATTATCGCGTCGCTCATCGGCGGTGTCTATGACTACCTCGTCGCCACTTTCGGCTGGTGGGCTGAGACTGTCACCTCTCACGCGACTGCGTGGGGTACGGCTGTCGCCGAAAAGACGAAGCTCGTGTTCAGCTGCAACACAGGCGCGGCTCTGCTTGGCCTGGGCTACATCGTTGGCCTGAAATATGCATTCGTCATCTTTGCCGGCTCTATTTTCGTCTGGTGGATTGTCATACCCCTGATGGGTACATACGGTGCACCGGAGATAGCGTCGCTTGCTCCTGGGGCGATATTCAAGGACTATGCCCGCATGATCGGCATCGGCGGTATCGCCATGGCTGGCGTCATAGGCATTGTCAAGTCATGGCCCATCATCATGCAGGCTATCGGGCTTGCCGGCCGTGAGCTGAAAGGCAAGTCGTCTGGTGTCAAGGAGGTTCGTTGGCAGCTCGACCTGTCGATGAAGCACATCGTCTTTTACATCGCCATTGCCCTCATTGTCGTGCTGATATTCTTCTGGCTCGGCGTGATACACAACATCGGCCAGGCTGCAGTGGCATGGCTCGTGGTGACAGTCATCGCGTTCCTGTTCACCACCGTGGCCGCCAACGCCATTGCAATCGTCGGCTCTAACCCCGTCTCCGGCATGACGCTGATGACGCTCATCATCGCCTCTGCCATATTCGTGGCTATCGGCATGAAAGGCACGTCAGGCATCGTAGCGTCAATGGTCATCGGCGGCGTGGTCTGCACCGCGCTCTCCATGGCCGGCGGCTTCGTCACCGACCTCAAGATAGGCTACTGGCTCGGCTCTACACCCAAGAAGCAGGAGAGCTGGAAATTCCTCGGCACATTCGTTTCCGCAGCCACTGTCGGCGGCGTTATCCTCGTTCTCAACCAGGTCTATGGCTTCAGCGGCGACAACGCCCTCGTTGCTCCCCAGGCCAATGCCATGGCAAAAGTGATCGAGCCCCTCATGATGGGCGGCGACACACCGTGGATACTCTATATGGTAGGCGCGATACTCGCCCTTATCCTCAACTGGCTCGGCGTGCCGGCATTGGCGTTCTGCCTCGGCATGTTCATCCCCTTGCAGCTCAACACCCCGATGCTCGTCGGCGGTGCAGTGGCATACATCGTGTCGCACAGCTCCAAGGACAAGAAAATCAACGATATGCGCCGTGACCGTGGCACCCTCATCGCTTCGGGTCTTATTGCCGGCGGTGCATTGTTCGGCGTGTTTGCCGCAATCACACGCTTCGCAGGGTTTGAATACGACAACCCTGTGCCGGCGGACATGCAGCAGATACTCGGCTGTGTGGCATACGCACTTGTGATAGCCTACCTCATCTGGGATTCCAAGCGCGTCAAGCTCCCCATCCCGAAGAATCCTAAGCGCATAGCGTAACAACGCGCAGTTCACGTAAACGACAGGGACATCTCCGGTTATCGCGAGATGTCCCTGCTTTTTTGTCTTTGCAATGTGGTGTTGGTCAGTGTATTGTGACTTTGTTGCAAATTTTCTGGCTGAAATGTTTGGAGGTTGCGAAAAAAACAGTATATTTGCGGCGTAAAAGAATTGTCCTGCGATATTCGCTATTACGAGACATCGCCCAGATTTAATATAGATGCCGAGATAAGCGGAAAGCCAGAACAATTCAAATATATAACTTCTTAATAATTAATTGTATGACCAAGGTTAAATCAAGACGAGCGCTGACGAGTTTAAGTCAGCTGGAAACGTGTACAGACACAACGTTTATTATTCAAAACACGATTAGGGCAGCAGCTGGAGTAAGTGAAATTTCTATAGCCAGCGGCGTGTCGCTGGTGTTCGACGGAGGAATGATAGCCGGAGCGTTGACAGGGAACACGGATAATCCCGAGGCTGCGCTTAAACTTGTCGGCAATTTTACCTCAGTTGAAGCCCCCATTACACAGATTTTCGGAGATACGGTCACCGCAAGCGGTTACTGGCATATCGACCGCGCCTACCCGCAGTGGTTCGATGCTGTAGTCGGCACGCAGAGTTATAACACCGGCGACCCGCACGACTGCTCCGTGGCTATTAACAAGGCGGTTGAGATGAAGATGTCAGGTGAGGTGTTCCTGCCAGCCGGCGTGTACCTTGTGTCACACACCATCCGCTTGCGCCACGGCATCAACCTGATCGGTGACAGCGCCACATACACGCCGTATTATGCGAAGAATCCCACCACAGGGGAGATTGAACTTGTTGCACCAGACTCTGGCATGGTTGAAAGCTGGGGACGAGCCACATTCATCACGCCGTTCTTGGATGGCGTAGAAAGCAAGTTTGCATTATATCAGTTTAAGAAGGATAATGTGCAGACCAATGAAGAAAACTCTACGGTTTCGCGCCCGGTTATCGTTGCCGTCAATATCAAGGACAATGAGCCTAACAGCATCTCGGCTCCCGCAGCGGACAAAGGTTATGCACTTCCGATGGGTTCTGTAGAGCATATATACTTCTACAATTATAACGCGGATTCTAAGACTGGAGCTGTCAATGCTGAAGAATGCAAGGAAGTATCGTTGCATATATGCTGCCTTGTTGCAGGTGCGTTTTCTTTCAGAGACGTGATGTGGCGTAACTTCTGCCGTGCGATAAAGTGGACGGAGGAGTACAACGATTCAAAGACCATGTACCGCTGTTACGTCGAGACAACGTTCCGGGAAGAGGTCGTTAAAGAGTTCGGGACACCTGAAGAGTTGCCGTACCTGATAGACATACGAGGGTGCGGTGATGCCATGGTCATCGAAGACTGTCACATCGACCGTGGCGTGTACGAAGTAGAGAAGGACAATCAGAAAACAGAGGTGCAGTTGTACAAGGCGATTGCAATGCGGACGTGCTTGGGCGGGTCTATCCGCAACAGCATCATCCACGGCGACATCGACATCGAGCACTGCACAGCATTGGAGTTCGCAGACAACCACTGCGAGTTCGGCATGCAGATGAACATCCGCTGGTCGCAGATTTCGATACACGACAACTTCATCGAGAAAGGGCGTGTGCCGAACTTCGTCATCCATGCCATGGACGATATTTGGAGCGAAACAAACTCGACTTACGGCGTTGTGAACTTCTCGGACAACAAGTTTGTATGCTACAACAACATAGGTAACAGGCCTTTTGTTGAAAAGGCAAGCGAGTTTGATATCCTGCTGAAGACAAGAAAAGGCGTTGCGCCGTACAGCATCGACTTGGCACGCAACTACCGCGTCACTGCCAACAGCGATACCGTGTCTTTCCACCCCATGGGGATAATGCTCGGCACACAGGACACGGACAGCAAAGGAGCTGTCGGAGAAATCCAGCCGTTCACTGCCTTCAACGGCCACAGCTACTTTCTGTCCGACCACGCATCCATCCGCCGCAACTTGAAGCTGAAGCAATCGCACACGGTTTCGTCAATCCCTGCATTGACCATAACTGCGATGAACAATGACAATATACCAAAACCGACACATGTCAATAACAGCAGGTGTGTTTTCAGTGCGCAAGTCATTGTTGACGAGCCTCGAAGAATAGCCGGTAACAGTTTTGATGTATCTGCATATGATTCAGAGGCTCTCACTTACAGCTGCAATGGCAAGCCATTCGGCATTTTGTTTGTGCTGAATTGGGATGGCGAAGAGACTGCGTGTATGCTGCGTATAATCCGCAAAACATATAACAACGGCACGTTGACAGCACATGACGTTGTGACTGTGCCAGTATGCGGGGCGAGATTTCTGCATGACAACTCCATTTCAGTGGAAGGACATCCGTGGATGCCTGTAAACAGCAGAAATTCAGGCTTCGTTCAGAAACCATACAATGACATTGAGCAGATGCAGTTCTGTGACGGCAATCTCTCTTGCCGAACATCTGTATTGCCCACAATGGGTACATGGGAGAGCGGAGATACGATAATCAGCAAGGTGTCTTCAGATGCTTCTGAGTCTGGTTGGATTGGCGCAAATATGTTGGTCAAAGAATAACTTTTCGGGTGTGGGTGCGGATAATATTCGCGCCCACACCCATTGTCAATAACAACACCATAACAGGTTGGATATGAAAAACGTGGTTCTTACAGTGATTTGGGCGGTATTCGCCATACTGCCGTCATACGCAGATCTGAACGAGGCGGTGGAGGTTGGCGGTCTATATTATTGTCTTGACGGTGATTGTGCGTATTACTCCGGTCGTGTCAACGACTACGGCCCGAGCGTTCTTACATTGAGTCCTCAAATATCGTATAACGGCAAGGCATATACAGTCGTCGGGTTCAAGGAGTTGAGTTATGACGCTGCGAGCGAAAGCTATGACCCACTCGGATATACGGGCAAGATATTCTTGTCAGAAACCATAGCAAACAATGCTGAGAACGTCTCGTTTCTCCGCAAATACGGCCGGTATCTGCAACAGATTGATGTTGCCGGCGAATCCAGGCAGTTCAGCAGCACAGACGGTGTCTTGTATGACGGCGGAGGGGAAACAATGCTCATGATTCCTCCCAAGCGCAAGGCCGCATTGACAACGTTCCCTGACAACCTCAAAACCTTGGCGGACGAGTGCGGATACAAGTGCAGCCTTGAAGCGATCACATTGCCAGAAGGTGTTACCGCAATAGGTGACTATGCCCTGTATATGACCCATGTTTCGGAATTGACAGTGCCGAACTCTGTTACATCGATTGGAGCTAATGCCTTCAACAACAATCAGAATTTGAAGATTCTGGCTTTCGGTCTCGGCATGAATGAATTGAAAGACCTTCGGTTGGATCAATGCCAGTCATTGGAAAAGGTGTCTATCTCTTCCGGCACGACATACATCAACGTTTCGATTTTTGAGCCATGCAAACAAATGCGTGAAATGACAGTCGCCTCTGACAATCCCGCATATTTGTCATACGAGGGCATATTGTATGACAAGGACGCGAAAAATCTGCTGTATGCACCATACAGAGTCAGCAGTTTTGCCGCGCCTCCCGGATTTGAGGCTGTGCCGCCGCACGCCTTTGAAAACCGCAAGGCTATGAATGAAGCATACCTGACGAATGTGAGATCCGTGGGGGAATACGCTTTCAGCGGCACAAGTCTGCAAAACCTCGACTTGTCAGGCTATCCGAAACAAATCGGGGAGGGTGCTTTCTCAGACATCTATTGCGGAGACCTGTTTGAAAGGCTTAATTCTCTGTATATTACGCTGTCACCCTCTATGAGTGAAATACGTCGGCGTTTCAAGGATGCAAAATCGGGAGCATCTATAATTGTGAAAGCATCAATTCAGTAGCTGAGAGTGCTTTTGCAGGGGCTGTTTTCCTTGACGACTCAGTGCTCGGAATAATAATGCGGTCTTCCGAAATAGGGGCTGGCGCCTTTTACAATGCGAAGTTCGATTTTGCCAACACCAACATCGAATTGTCAGACAAGATTGAGGTTATCGGCGAGCGTACATTTGGAGGGAGCTCCGACAGCTATTATATGAACATCAACTGGCTCAAAATAGGGCCGAATGTGAAACGCATCGGTGTAGCCGCTTTTGATTTCGACAATATATGGAGCGGCATCTATTGTGAGCCAGATGAACCTCCGGTATGTGACGGAGATCCGTTCAACAGTTCGCTGTACCAAAGTGCAACGCTGTATGTGCAGACGCCGGAGAAGTATGCGGAAACAGCTCCTTGGAACAAGTTCAACAACATCGTCTACCATGAGTATTCCGGGGTGGAGGAGGTTGCTGACGGCGGCGAGGAGATCCGTGTCAGCTGCGTTGGCGGCGAGCTGCGCGTCGAGTGCGCCGACGGCACGGCTGTGACGGTATGGAGCGCGGACGGCCGCGAGGCGTACAGCGGCACAGGCAGCTGCACCGTGGCCCTGCCGCGCGGCATCTACATCGTCCGCGCCGGCTCTTCGACCCGCAAGGTTATTCTCTGACAGACATTGTCAATAATACAATTTGTAATACGCAGCCGCGAGCCGTTCTGGTTTCGCGGCTGCCGACGTTTAGGCCTGGTGTGTGAATTTCGTGCGGGTTTGCGGCGACTGCCGGTGTCGGGATTTTTTTGTAACTTTACGCCGTTTTTCCACACTGCCGCCGTTATGAGGTCAGAAGGTTCTCGACGCTGCCGCGCGTTGTCTCGTATTTCGCTGGTTGTCACGCTGTCGCTTGCGTGGCTCGTGTCGGCGTGCAGCAGCTCGCGCCATGTGCCGCAGGGGCAGTATCTGCTTGACAAGGTCAAGGTGGACGTGTCGCGGGACTCTACCGGCACTTTCTCGTCGGAGGAGATGATAAACTATGTCCGCCAGCTGCCGAACCACAAAATCCTGTGGAGCATGAAGTTGCAGCTCGGGGTGTACAACATGTCTGGGCGCGACACCACCAAATGGTGGAACCGGTGGATACGCCGCATCGGCGAGGCTCCGGTGATTTACGACCCGGAGCTGGCGTTGGCGAGCCGGCAGCAGCTGCAGAAGGCTCTTGTCAACAAGGGATTTCTCGATGCCCAGGTGGATATGGAGGTGCGTCAGAATGAGCGCAAGCGGAAGGCTGAGGTGGACTACATCCTTGTTCCGGGACAGCCGCATATCGTCGATTCTATCAGCTATGTGTTCCCCAATGACGAGTTGCGCGATGCCGTCATGGAGGATTCCGCTCATTTCGCCATACGTCGCGGCGATTTCCTGGACCGCAGCTTGCTTGACACTCAGCGTGATGTTATAGTCGGACACCTGAAGAACAAGGGGTATTACGCTTTTACCAAGGAGTTTATACGTCTCAATGCTGACACTACTGCCGGCTCTAACCTCGTTGACCTGACTGTGACTATTGAACCGCCGTATGACGCCCAGCACGCCTCCGCTCCGCAGATAGACACGCATATATCGTATACTATACGTTCAATCCGCGTCATCACTGACTACAAGGCCATGGATGCGGACCGTCTCGACAAGACAGCCGCTGTTGACACGGTGGACTACAAGGATATGGTCATACTGTACGGCAAGAATCATTACTTGCGTCCTTCGGTCATCTATGACAACTGCCATTTCCGTGTCGGCATGCCTTACCGTCAGGCGGACGTGGATCAGACATACGAGGCCTTTTCGCGGTTGAACATATTGAAGTTCACTAACATCCGGTTCATTCCTGCCGAGGACGAGGCTGGTGCTGTAGACGCATACATATTGCTGACACGCGACAGGAGCCAGTCTGTGGCGTTTGAACTCGAGGGAACGAATTCGGAGGGCGACCTTGGCGTGGCTGCGAGCGTGACCTATACCCACCGCAACGTAGGCAAGGGTTCGGAGACGCTGACGGCGAAAGTGCGCGGCGCATACGAGTCGATTAGCGGCGACCTTAACGGACTGTTGCATGACCGCTACATGGAGTATTCGTTTGAGACGGACATCAATTTCCCGAAATTCAAGTTCCCGCTGCTCGACGATGCGTTCAAGCGCAAGATAAAGGCCTCGACTCAGTTCAGCCTCTCGTTCAATTACCAGGAACGGCCCGAATACACGCGCATCATTGCCACCGCCGGGTGGTCGTACCGCTGGGCAGAGCGCAATTCGCGCAAGCGGCATATATTCACGCCCATCGACATCAACTATGTTTTCCTGCCAGAATCAACCAGCGACTTCCTCGACCAAATAGCCCCGGACAACCCGCTGCTGCGCTACAGCTATGAGAACCACTTCATCATGCGCATGGGGTATTCGTTCTACTATACCGACAAGCGCACGCCGCGCCCCTGGGACCGCGGGCTGCAGCGCAATATCAACACTTTCCGCGCCAATGCCGAGATAGCCGGCAACCTGATGTTCGGCATCAGCAGCATCTTCTCGCACCGCGATTTCCATAACGACCCATACAAGGTGTTCGGCATACATTATTCGCAATACTTGCGCCTCGAGGGCGACTACAGTTTTCTGCACCAGTTTGACGTGCGCAACTCGCTTGCCCTCCACGTAGGCATGGGAGTGGGCATTCCCTACGGCAATTCGAGCATTCTCCCCTTTGAGAAGCGTTTCTACGGCGGAGGCGCAAACGGCGTGCGCGGCTGGGACGTGCGCACCCTCGGCCCAGGCTCGTATCCCGGCTCAAATTCCGTGTCAGACTTCATCAACCAGTGCGGAGACATACGCCTCGACCTAAATGCCGAGTACCGCGCCAAGCTGTTCTGGGTGCTTGAGATGGGGCTGTTCATCGATGCCGGCAATATCTGGACCATACGCAACTACGAGGCGCAGCCTGGCGGCGTGTTCCGCTTCGGCAGCTTCTACAAGCAGCTGGCGGCGGCATACGGCATAGGCATACGCATGGACTTCGACTATTTCCTCATACGCTTCGACCTCGGCATGAAGGCGCACAATCCCGCTTCCGGCGCTGAGCCGTGGCCGCTGTTTCACCCGAAATGGGGACGCGACAACAGTTTCCATTTCTCCATAGGCTATCCTTTCTGAACATACACAACACACTGTCTGCTGGATATGAAAAAACTGGCTATATTTGACCTCGACGGCACTCTGCTCAACACGATCTCCGACCTGGGGAGCGCGTGCAATTATGCCCTCGAGAAAATGGGGTATATGAAGCACCCCATTTCAGCGTACAACTATATGGTGGGCAACGGCGTGCGCCGTCTGCTGGAACGCGCCCACCCGGATGCTGACGCGGCTGCCGTGGACGAACTGTTCGGATATTTCCGTGAGTATTACGACGTGCATTGCACCGACACCACCGAGCCATACTCAGGCATACCTGACCTGCTTGCCGAATTGACCGAGAGGGGAGTGGCGTTGGCGGTGGCTACCAACAAGTACCAGAGCGCGGCTTCGAAAATCATCAGCCACTTTTTCCCGGATATGCCGTTTGTAACGGTGCTCGGGCAGAGTGACGAGCGACCTACAAAACCTGACCCGTCGATAATATTTGAAGTGCTGAGCCAACACCCGACACCGAAGGCGCAGGTGATGATGATAGGCGATTCTGCCATCGACATGGAAACGGCGCGGCGTGCCTGCGTCGAATCTGTAGGCGTGACATGGGGATTCCGTCCTGTGTCGGAACTGCGCAAGGCGTGCGCAGTGCACGTGGTCAGTTCGCCGTCAGAGATACTCAAGTTTCTGGATGACCCGTTCTGACCGGTGCAGTGTCAGCGGCGTTGCCTCTCGATGCGTTCTGCCAGGCCCGGGCGCGTGGCGCGGACAGTGGAAATGAATGCGCTGTCAAAGGCCGCCAGCTCTTCTGAACGCTGTTCTTGAATGTATGTACTGCGCTCTGCCGCCACCTCGAGCAGCTGGCCGTGCAGCTCCAGCGAGTCTTTCCACTCGCGGCTGACGAATGTTTTTGCAGCGTTGCGCCCCGCCATACGCGCAGCCTCCAGCGCCTCGCCGCTAACGTGGCTGGTTTCCTTGCCGCCGCATGACAACAGCAGCAACGGCATCGCCAGCAGCAATATATGTTTGGTCCTTAGTGACATCTTCATCTCCGGTAAATCGGTTTTACTGTGATGCAAAGTTAATATTTTCCTCCGCCATTTGCAATATACCCACATGGACATCCCCGACATATCTCCCGAAATACGCGAGCTTCTCGACATTGAGGCTCGCCGCATCAACACGCCGCAATTTGTTGATGCCGACCCGGTGCAGTTTCCTCGCCGCTTCTCACGCCTTCAGGACATCGAAATCGCCGCGCTCCTCGCTGCCACCATAGCATGGGGCAACCGCAAGATGATATGCCGCAACGCCACACGCATACTCTCGCTCGCCGATTGGCAGCCATACGCCTACGTCATGGATGGCGGATATGAAGACCTCGACCCTCAGATGAACCTGCACCGCACATTCTTTGCCCGCCACCTGCAATACCTGATGCGCGGGCTGCGTGAGATATACCGCCGACATGCCTCGCTCGACTCTTTCGCTGCTCATCACCGCATCGCCGACAGCGAAGCTCCCTCATGGCAGCTGACAGCCGCCATAGCTGAGGTCTGCCGCGAGCAGAACGGCGGCGAGGACTACAGCCGCGCCATCCCCTCCAACCTGCAGCAGACGGCACTGAAGCGCATCAACATGATGCTGCGCTGGCTCGTGCGCGACGACGGCATCGTCGATATGGGCGTGTGGAAGTCGGTACCCAAGTCAAAGCTCTTCATACCCCTTGATGTGCACGTTGGCAACACCGCCCGCGCACTGGGCTTGCTCACGCGCCGCAGCAACGACCGCCGCGCCGTCCTCGAGCTGACGGCACAGCTGCGCCGCCTCCGCCCCGACGACCCCGTATGGTACGACTACGCCCTCTTCGGCATCGGCGTAGCCGCCAAATCCCTCCGCCATGCAGAAGATAGATTTTGCAGTCAGTCTCCGAAATAGCTGCCATTTGTGTAAACGCGATTTCAGCAACTCGAAAATAGGGCGAGTCGCGGCCCTCATGCCTTGCGGGATCGCGCTGTCAGAGTAGGAATACGGCGTGTCGTGTTCGCTGTCAAGTCGCTGTAATTCAATGATAGATGTACTCGCCGCTCTTAGGACGTGGCATGCCGTGTTCCTACTTCGCTGCACATAAAAAAAGTGCGCCTTTTTGACGCACCTCTCGTGTGGTGGCTGTTGCTAAGAGCGACCCGAATTATGCGTGTGCTGGTCTGTCAGCGGCGGTTTTTGGTCATGGCTCGCATGGCTCGCATCGATTCCATCAGTTTCTTGGGGTTCTTGACGGAGGTGGCGGCTTTCATCATCTTGCGTGACTGCTCAAACTGCTTCAGCAGGCGGTTCACTTCTTGCAGTGACGTGCCGGATCCCTTGGCAATGCGCTGGCGGCGTGAGCCGTTGATGATTTCGGGGTGTTCGCGCTCTTGCGGTGTCATGGAGTAGATGATCGCCTCGATGCCCTTGAACGCGCTGTTGTCGATGTCGATGTCCTTGATGGCCTTGCCTACACCCGGTATCATGGATGCCAGATCCTTGATGTTGCCCATCTTCTTGACATTCTGTATCTGCTTGAGGAAGTCGTTGAAGTCGAATTTGCCGTGCTTGATCTTGTTGGTCAGGCCTTCTGCTTCCTTCGCGTCATAGATTGACTGTATGCGCTGGGCGAGCTCGCCGAGGTCTCCCATGCCGAGGATACGGCTTGCCATGCCCTCGGGGTTGAACTCCTGCAGGTCTTCGAGCTTTTCGCCCGTGCCGATATATTTGATAGGCTTGTCAACGACCTTGCGTATCGAGAGGGCTGCGCCGCCGCGTGTGTCGCCGTCGAGCTTGGTGAGTATCACGCCGTCGAAGTCGATGCGGTCGTTGAACTCCTTGGCTGTGTTGACTGCGTCCTGGCCTGTCATCGAGTCGACGACGAACAGGGTCTCGTCCGGGTTGATAGCCTCACGTATTGCGGCTATCTCGTCCATCATCTCTGCGTCTACGGCAAGGCGGCCGGCGGTGTCGACTATGACGAGGTCATAATGGTTGTCGCGTGCGTGGCGTATGCCGTTGAGGGCTATCTCTACGGGGTTCTTGTTGCCCTCCTCGCTGTATACGGGCACGCCTATGGAGTTGCCGACCACTTTCAGCTGTTCGATAGCGGCGGGGCGGTACACGTCGCAAGCGACGAGCAGCGGGCGTTTCCCCTTGGAGGATTTCAGCTTCTTGGCGAGCTTGCCGGAGAATGTGGTCTTGCCCGAGCCTTGCAGTCCGGACATGAGTATCACAGCCGGGTTGCCCTTGATATTGAGGGGTACGAGGGTCTTGCCCATGAGCTCGGTGAGTTCCTCATGGACTATCTTGAGCATCAGCTCCTGCGGCTTGACGGCGTTTAGGACGTTCTGTCCCATGGCCTTTTCCTTGACGGAGTCGATGAAGCCTTTGGCGACCTTGTAGTTTACGTCAGCATCGACGAGGGCGCGGCGCACCTCCTTGAGTGTCTGCGCCACGTTGATTTCGGTGATGCGGCCCTCGCCTTTGAGGACCTTGAAAGAGCGTTCGAGCCGCTCCTGAAGTGAGTTGAACATACTGGAGATGTTGTTGTGCGGGTGGAACGATTATTCGGCTTCGGGAAGCCTGTTTGTGGCGGAGTCGGGGAAGATGACCGCCGGGCGGTGCGTCTTGGCTTCCTCTTCGGTCATGAGCGCGTATGTCATGATGATGATTATGTCACCGGGCTGGGCCTTGCGGGCAGCCGCGCCGTTGAGGCATATCACTCCGCTGTCGGGTTCGCCGGCGATGACGTATGTGTCGAAACGCTCGCCGTTGTTGTTGTTGACTATCCAGACACGCTGTCCTGGGAGTATGCCGGCGGCATCGAGCAGACGGCTGTCGATGGTGATGCTGCCGATATAGTTCAAATCCGCCTGTGTGACGCGCACGCGGTGGATTTTGGATTTCATCATTTCTATAAGCATGGTCTTATAGTATGTATGGGTTGGATGCGGTGTTATTGGTTCTGTGTGCCGGCCGGCTTGCGGTATGTGATGTTGTCTATCAGCCGCACGTTGCCGCAGTATACGGTTATGCAGCCGGCTATGTAGTCTGTGTCGGCCCAGTCGCTGACGGGCTGTAGGGTGATGCCGTCAACTATCTCGAAATACTCGACACGGCAATAGGGGAGAGCGTCGATGCTTTCCACTACGGAGTCGTGTGTCGCTGCCACGGAGTGGGAGAGCGAGTATTCCACGCTCTGCGCCAGTGCGCGGTGTATGCCCGGGGCTGTTTTGCGCTGTTCGGGGGTGAGCAGGGCGTTGCGGCTTGAGAGGGCGAGGCCATCGTCGGCACGCACTATGGGGCATGGCACTATTTCGACGTTGATCCCCTCGGTCTGTATCATGCGGCGTATCACGGCTATCTGCTGAAAGTCCTTCTCTCCGAAATATGCCCTGTCGGGGGCGACCATGCGCATCAGCAGGCTGACCACGCGAGCTACGCCCTGGAAATGCCCGGGGCGGTATTTTCCCTCCATGACTTCAGCCACCTGTCCGAGGTCGAACACCGGGGCTGGCTTGTCGATGCCCTCTGGGTACATCTCTTCGACCGAGGGGGCGAACACGGCAGCCACGCCGGCGCGTTGCAGCTTGTCGAAATCGGATTTCTCGTCGCGGGGGTATGTGGCGAGGTCGGTGGGGTTGTTGAACTGCACTGGGTTGACGAATACGCTTGCCACCACGGTGTCGCCGCGCCCAACGGCGGCACTGACCAGCGAGAGGTGTCCCTCGTGGAGCGCGCCCATGGTGGGGATGAGGCCTATCTTGCGACCTTCGGCACGCTGGGCCTCAACGTATTGCCTAAGGTCTTTGACTGTTCTGAATATTTCCATTTTGTCATCTGTCCGGCTGCCAGCATTGCTGCCTCCGGGGGTGTTGATATTTGACGCTGCAAAATTAATCAAAACTTGAGAAACACGGCAACGAATGGGGGAAAATCGCTCTCGCGTATATTAATGATGTCTAAAAAACGGGTGGAAACGTCTCTGTCCGGGAAATAATTAGTAACTTTGCGTCGCGGATATTGTGTCCTGCCGGCGGTTTTTGCGGTGCGGTGTGAGTGTCCGTGGCGCGGTGCCGCAAATTGTAAGGCACCGTGTTGTAACGAAAAACAGATAAACATGTCTGACAAGAGAATCCTATTCATCTCGGAGGAAATAGCTCCCTACGTGCCGGGGCGCGAAACGGCTGATTTCAGCCGCAAGCTGGCCGAAAATGCACATTCTCAGAAATATGAGGTGCGCACGTTCATGCCCAAGTACGGCACAGTCAACGAGCGGCGCAACCAGCTGCACGAGGTGATACGCCTGAGCGGCGCAAACATCCCTATCGGCGACAATGACCATCCGCTCATCATCAAGGTGGCGTCGCTGCAGCCGTTTCGCATACAGGTGTATTTCATTGATAACGACGACTATTTCCAGAAGTTGGACGATGACGAAGACCCCATAGGCTCCAACCGTGCCGACAATGACGAGCGTGCCATATTTTTCGCTCGCGGCACCATGGAGACGGTCAAGAAGCTGCGCTGGGTGCCCAAGGTGATATTCTGCAGCGGCTGGTTTGCCGCGCTGATGCCTATCTACCTGCGCTCAATGTATGCCGACGACCCGTCATTCAAAGGAGCGAAAATCGTATACTGCATCACCCCGACCCGCGCAACCGGCGGCATCGATGCTGCCATACTCGACAAGATGCAGAAAGAGGGGATGCCCAAGAAGAAGCTCGAGCCGTTCCGCTCGCTGCCCGCTGACACCGACCTGCTGCACCGCATGGCGATAGCCTTTGCTGATGCCGTGGTGGTGGCAGACCCGGCAGCCTCGGACGATGTGCGCGGCTACGTCGCAGAGCGGAAACTCCCCACGCTTGAGTTCAAAATTGGCGACGACGTGAGCGCAATTTTCGACTTCTACAAATCCCTGATTCCTGATGAAAAATAAGACATTGGCATTGTTTGCCATGGTGGCTGCGCTCGTATCGGCGTTGTTCTCCTCTTGTGAGGACGACACGAGCGTGATCGGGCCGTCGATAGGCGGCGACGAAGTGGCGATATATGTAGACTCGCTGTTCACCGTAAGCGGCGAGTGCGTCTACAAACCCGAATTCGACCCACGCGCCACCAGCAGCCTGCTGGGCCGAATATCAGTGCCGGAATACGGCAACTTGAACTGCACATTCATGTCGCAGATGATGAGTTCCTCGTCGCTCGGCATCCCCGATTCGCTCGATGTGGAGCGCGTTGACTCGATGAAGCTGATACTCCGTGTGCCTCGCGGCTCGTTGACCGGCGACTCGCTCGCGCCGCAGCAGCTGCGCGTGTACCAGCTCACCAAGCCGCTGAAGGCCGTTGACGGCAAGTTCGACCCCAAAGACTACATCTCGGAGACTTCGCAGCTCGGCACACGCAGCTTCACCCTCTCCGCCCTCAGCATGAACGACTCGCTGTTCACGCACTCCAAGAACATCGACATCTCTATACCGATGAGCAAGGACTTTGCCCGCAAGGTATTTACAGACTACCGTACCGACCCGACTGTGTTCCAGTGGCCCTCCACGTTCCAGGAGTATTTCCCTGGCATCTATGTCGAGCCGTCATTCGGCAGAGGGTGCATCGCCAACATCTCGAAGGCGATGGTGGTGATGTACTACTATTACCTCAAGGCATATTCCGTCACCAAGGACGATGTCACCACCACGGAGTGGCGGCATGTCAAGGATTCGGTGACTGTATTCTCCACCGCCCCGGAAGTAGTGACGGTCAACAATATAAACCTCGAAATATCAGATGCCATACAGGCGCGTGTGGCTGCCGGCGAACACATCATACTCTCGCCGTCGGGCTACAATATGCACATCACCTTCCCCCTGAAGGATATTATGGCACGCTATCATGAGAAGAAAGGGGCGATGACAGTGGTCGATGACCTCACGTTCTCGCTGCCCGCATCAGTGATAGAGAATGATTTCGGCATCGGCGTGCCTCCCAACTTGTTGATGGTGAGGACGAAAGATATGTATGATTTCTTCGCCAAGAACAAGGCTCCCGATGGAGAGACCTCGTTCTGGGCTGCATACGATTCCAACACGGGCAGCTACACGTTTGACTCCATGCGCACATATCTGAACAATGCGCTGTCTGACGAGGATGGCATCGAAGAGGCGGATTACGAGTTCACGCTAATTCCCGTGTCGCTCGTCACTGAGCAGAAGTATGTCAGCTACAGCCAGACGGAGACCGTAGTCACCGGCTGCACGCCATACGTGTTGCGCCCGGCGATGACGAAAATCCACCTCGACCGAGCGAAAGTGAAGCTGTCCTTCACGCAGCAGACCATAAACTGACAGCTGGTTTCAACCCATAATTACGCGACAAAGAAGGGACACGGCGTGCCGTGTCCGAAGGGGGTAAATGCAATCGATTGATATGCAATGACTTGGTCGTGGACACGGCATGCCGAAAGCACTGAAAAAGTTTTCGGCGGTGTCATTTTGCAATTGACAAGGCAAACAGCGGCAGTCTTAGTCGCTCTCGGCTTATCCGCGACAA
>DHKE01000077.1:0-15557 GCA_002404675.1 Porphyromonadaceae bacterium UBA4702
GTTTCGGGTCACCTGATATTGCCCTTGTCAAAATGCAACAGTGCGCTTGCAAAATGAAAGCTCTTCCGAAAAATACGGCACTTTTTCAGTGCTTTCGGCGTGCCGTGTCCGCCGAGCGACAAGCACAATTATTTGATTTACTGCAAACTATCCCAGCGGACACGGCACGCCGTGTCCCTGCCTTGGCTTCACATAAAAGAGAGGGTGTGGCTATTTATGACACCTCAGAGCTGGGGGCGCGGTCAGAAGCAGGAGCTGCCGTCGAAGCAGTGTGTGCAGACCTTGCACTTGGGAAGCCCGATGGCCTTGACGAGCGTCTCGAGGGTGTTGAAGCGCAGCGAGGTCAGCCCGAATGAATCGCGTATGCGGTCTACCATGGTGCTGTATTCGGACGAGCCTGTGGTGGCGTATTTGTTGAGGTTCTTGTCAGCATCCCCCTCGAGGTCTTTGATTATGCGGCGCGTGATGAGTTCCAGGTCGCTTTTGGACGCGCTGAAGTTGACGAAGGGGCAGCTGTATATCAGCGGCGGGCAGGCGATGCGGATATGCACCTCTTTTGCGCCGTATTCGTACAGCACTTTCACGTTGTCGCGCAGCTGCGTGCCGCGCACTATCGAGTCGTCGCACAGCAGCGGTCGCGAGCCTGTGAGGACAGCGCGGTTGGGGATGAGCTTCATCTTGGCGACGAGCGAGCGCAGCTCCTGACGCGAGGGAGTGAAGCTGCGAGGCCATGTAGGCGTGTACTTGGATATGGCACGCTTGTAGGGAACGCCCTTGCCCATGGCGTAGCCTATCGCCATGCCGATGCCGGAATCGGGTATTCCGCAGGAGTAGTCCACCTCGTCAGTGTCGGTGAGTCCCATTTCGTAGCCGCAGGCGTTGCGCATCTCCTCGACGTTGCGCCCCTCGTAGCATGATGTCGGGAAGCCGTAGTATACCCACAGGAATGAGCATACCTGCATCTGCTCGCGGGCGGGTCGCAGCTGCTCTATTCCGTCGGCACGCATACGCACTATTTCGCCCGGGCCGAGGAAGCGGTCTATTTCATAGTCGAGGTTGGGGAATGCACTCGATTCGCTTGTCGCGGCGTATGCTCCCTCTTTGCGGCCTATGACTATCGGCGTGCGTCCCCATTTGTCGCGAGCGGCGATGATGCCGTCCTCGGTGAGCAGCAGCATCGAGCATGACCCCTTGATGCGGTCATATACATTCTCGATGCCCTCCTCAAAGGTCTTGCCCTGTGTGATGAGCAGCGCGATGAGTTCGGTCTGGTTGGTCTGTCCGCTGCTCAGCTCGGCGAAGTGCATGTTTTCGTCGAGCAGCTCCTTCTCGAGCTCAGCGATGTTGCAGATTTTCGCGACGGTGACGATAGCGAACCGTCCGAGGTGAGAGTTGAAGATTATGGGCTGCGCGTCGGTGTCGCTGATGATGCCGATGCCGGAATTGCCGCTGAACTTGCCGAGGTCCGGCTCAAACTTGGTGCGGAAATACGAGCTCTCGAGGTTGTGTATCGAGCGGATAAACCGCTTGTCCTCACTATTGTATGTTGCCATACCTCCACGGCGGGTGCCGAGGTGCGAATTGTAGTCTGTGCCGTAGTACAGGTCAGCCACGCATTTTTCCTTGGATGCGACTCCGAAAAAACCTCCCATAGATTGATGTTGTAATTTGGTTAGAATGGGTCCACTTTGGACACTGCAAAGATAGCAAAAACCGCCGACACCCGTGGGCGGCGATGTGTTATTTACTCAAAAATCGGGTGGCTGCGCAAAAATAGTCACACCTCTTTGTTATGCGCAGCTGGGTATGGACACGGCGTGCCGTGTCCGCAAGGTGATGGGTGCAATTATTTGATTTGTAATGACTTGGTTGCGGACACAGCACGCCGTGTCCCTACGCTGACATCTCAATCATACGTTTGGTTCCCTTGATGTGTGGTTATTGCTCGGTGCCGTTGTCTGTGAAGACGAGGCGGACGGCGGTGAGGCGGACGGTGAATGTGGAGGCGGTACGGCGCGGCGGCACGCGGCTGTGCTGGTAACGGTATGTCTGCTGGCGGTCAAACGACGGCACTGACACCTGCCGCTGCTCGCCGGCGGGGATGTCGCAGTCGATGACACACTTGCGGCTGTGCATCTTCTCTCCGTCGCTGCCGAAATAGTCCATGCGTACGGTGAGCCGCGTCAGGCGGTATGGGGCAGCGTTGGTGACGAAAAATGTCTCGACGCGGGACTCCACCGGCTTGTCGAAACCTCGGAACGTAACCTGTGCGAGGCTGCATTGCGCCACACGGCGGTCTGTTGAGAATTCCGCCAACGAGTCAACGGCAAACGAGTTCTCCTTGGTCGCCGCCTGTTTGTTCTGCTTTGAGGTCTTTGGGCTTGAAGCCGGCACTTTCACCCTGCGAGCCGCGCCGTCGGCGGCGGGCAGGAGCATCAACGCTGCGAGGATTGCAGCTGCAGGTATCCGCAGTTTCATAGGTATCTCATCTTGTAGGGTGAAGGCAGCTGGTCGCGGTCGGGCGGATAGATGCGTATCAGCCCGTCGTGGAGGCGGTCAGCCGGGTTGTCGCTGCGGTAACGCAGCAGGCTCCAGAAGCGTCGCAGCAGCAGGTGCGGCGACAGCTCGATGCGGTGCACCGGCCGCTGTATGGTTATCCCCATGTCGTCCTCGGTGAGCGTGGCGACACATTCGGCGTTTATTTTCAGCCCTGTAGTCATGGTCAGGCGGAAACGGTCGCCGTCAGGGGTGCGGCGGTAAATGCCCAGCGTATCGCCCGGCAGCAGCCGGCAGTCGCCGCTTGTGATGACAGTCATGACATATTCCCCGTCATGCTCCTCGCTTCGCGCTATGAGCACTTGCGTGTCAGCGTCCGTCAAGTCCCAGATGCCCTCGATGCGGTCGAGCGGGTGGGTGTCGCAATATTCGCGAGCTGCGCCCATGTCGGCTATCTGCTGCGCCAGCGCACATGCCAGCCCTGCGGCGATAACCGCCGCGCATGCCAGATGCCTCAATCCGCACCTCGAAATATGTAAAGCGAATGTTCCCATTGTCATTCGGCAGTTGAAGTGTCGAGCAGGAAATCGTAGATGCTGACGGTCTTGATGCCGCTTTCGTCAAACCACGGCTTGGTGTGTTCGCCTACGACCAGCAGCTTGCGGAACGAGTCGCCGATCAGACGCAGCGAGCGTTTTTCCTGCTCCATTTTTTCCGCATCAGGCATCCTCCATGCCGACTGTATGTACAGTCGCTCGCTGCCACGGTTGCAGACGAAGTCCACTTCGAGCGTCCTGCGCTGCTGCTGTCCCTCGGCGTTTTGGGACCGGTGGCAGATGTTGCCGACATCGACCAGCCAGCCGCGCATCCTCATCTCGTTGTATATGATGTTTTCCATTATGTGCGTGGGTTCGTTTTGCCGGAACGACAGTATGGCGTTCCGCAGCCCGATGTCCTGGAAATAGTACTTGGAGAGCGAGCCGATGTATTTTCGTCCCTTGATATCATACCTCTCCGCCTTTTCCACCAGGAAAGCGTCCTGCATATATTCTATGTACGCGGCGACTGTCTTGTCGGTCATGCCCTGCACATTGCTGACGGACTTGAACGTGTTGGCGATGTTGCGGGCATTGACCGGTGCGCCGACGCTTGACGCGACAGTCTGTGCAAGTTGCTCAAATTCAGGCTTCAACTCAATCCGGTTACGCTCATAGATGTCCCGCAGGTATACCGTGCGGTACAGGTTGAGCAGGAAATCGGCTTTCTTGTCGTCACCCTCCTGCGAGAGGAGCTGCGGCAAGCCGCCGTAGGTGAGGTATTCGGCCCAGCCGTCCTCTTTTGAGCCGTCGTATGCCGACATATATTCCCTGAACGACAGCGGCCAGACGTGTATCTCGTCGCCTCTGCCGCGGAACTCCGTGACAACATCTGACGACAGGAAGCGCGAGTTTGAGCCAGTGACGTAAACGTCAGTGCCCTCCATGACAGCCAGCGAGGACAGCACCTCCACGAAGTCGTTGACCTCTTGCACCTCATCGATTATGATGTGGTATGTCGAGGAGTCGACCATAAGCTCGTCGATTCTGTCGAGCAGGAAATCCGGGTCTTTGAAGGCCTTGTTTTTACGGCTTTCCATGTCGATGATTATGATGTGGTCATCGGCAACGCCGTTGTCAATCAAGTGATTGCGAAACAGGGTCTTGAGCAGGAACGACTTGCCCGAGCGTCGCAGTCCCGTGACTATCTTGATGAGGCCGTTGCCACGTGAGCGGCTCAGCCGGTTGACGTATGTTTCTCTGGCTACAATCATTGCTTTCCGAGAAAGTGTCACTTGTGACACTTTCCCGGAGACAAAGATAGCTCTTTTATCCCGAACAACCGGCATTGCATTGGGAAAAAACGCTGGCTGTCAAAAGAAAAAGAGACGGGATGCGGCCTCAAGGCCGCATCCCGTCTGTGTGTCGTGCCGCAGGGGCGGGGTTATCTTACCATGACTTTGGCGGTCTTGCCGCCGGCGTTGACGATGTAGACTGCGGGGGCAAGGTCGATTGCCATGCTGCCGTTGCCGCGTGCCACTGTCATGCCGTCGAGCGTGCATACCGCTACGGGCGTGCCGTCGGCGCAGTCCACGGTGAGGCGGCGGCCGTCAACTGCGATGCGTGTGCCGTCTGTGCCGATGCCGTTGACAGATGCGTCCTTGTCGTATACGCGGATCTGGTCGATTGCCGTCGAGCAGGAATACTCGTCCTTGTGGGCGTTGAAGCGCATCGAGATTTTGCCGGCCTCCTTGTATGCTGACAGGTCGCACTCCACTTTCACCCAGCCGGCTTCTGTGAATTTCGAGTCTGTGTATTCGGTGACGTGAAGCGGCGTGTAGTTCTCGTCATCGGTCGAAACTTCAAATGTGAGCGAAGTCTCGTATTCGGGAACTACGTATACGTAGTATTCGGCTACGGGTTTCACGGCGTTGCTGATGTCGATGTGGCCGGAGGTCAGGTAGTCGTTGCGGATAGTCGAGGCGTACGGGCCGTAGTATGCGTATGCCAGGCCGTCGCCGGAGTAGGGGACTACCTGTCCCTCGAGGATGAAGTATGCCATTTCGGCGAAAGCCCATACAGAGGACTCCTCGGTCGAAGATGTCTTCCACGTGGAGCGGTCAGCGGTGATGTTGCCGTTGAGCTTGGAGTCGAAGCCTTCGGTGAAGGGGAGTGTGGCTGCCGGGCCTACTGTGAGGAGCTGCGAGGCGGTGGAATATCCCTCGTAGTTCATGTTGACAGCCTTGACGAAATAGCGTACGTTTTCCTCTTCCTCGTATTCTGCGGGGTCGGTGAATGTGCATTCGCGGATGCCGTCGGCTATTTCAACGGCGTTGTAGTCGCTGTAGCCGTTGCCTTTGAAGACCTTGTATGTGAGGTTGTCGAAGTCGATGTACCCGTTGTTGATGCCGCCGGCGGGAGCGTCCCATGTCAGCACCACCTTGTCGCCCTCAATGCGAGCGTTGACGTTTGCCGGTGGCATGGGCTGGTCTACGCCTACGTAAATGTCGAGCGAGATGCCGTATGACTCGCCGGCGCGGCCGGCAGCCTTGACCTGGTATTTGTAGTTGCTCTGTGCCGTGACGCCGCTGTCAGAGTATGTGCAGTATTCGCCGGGGGCGACGCTGTCCCAAGTCTTGAGATCCGTCCATGTCATCTCCACATAGTCATAGCGGGAGAGGACGATGCTGACATTCTCTGTCAGTTCCTTGCCTTCGGTGTCAACAGCCGGGGCTTTGAATGAAACCATTACCGGGGCGTTGCCACGAGTTGAGGTGAGGGTGAACTCGGTTACGTCTGCCGGACGCTGGCCTACCATTACTTCATGCTCTGGGTATTCGCCGTAGTCGCAGCGGTCGTCGATGTATGTCACTGCGCGGTAGAAGTATGAGCCGCCGGCAGCGAGGTCGGTGTCGGAATATGTTAGCCGCTCGCCGGGCGCGGGGTTCTCAAAGGTGTGTATAAGCGCATATTCGCCGCCGTTGATGTTGCGGTACAGCTTGACGCTCGAAATGCGGGTGAGGGGTTCGCCGTGTACTTCGCCAAGTGTCGCGTGGCTGAGTGACGGTGCTGTGAGCGCTATGTCGATGGCGTTGCCGGCCTCGTTCATCTCTGCTGTGAAGTCGCTGACGGACGCGGGGTATACTATCGCGTCCGGCTGTGCTCCCTCGAGCTTGATGTCGTCGATTATAACAGTCTCTGGGGCAGTGCCGTTGAAGGCCTCAAACCGGATAACAGCGGTCGATGCGCCTGTGGGGACAGTAACCTTGCGTGTCACGTCTACCCATTTGGCTTCATCGGCAGCAACACTGCCGCTGTATACTTGCTGGAACTTGCCCTTGTCAAACGACACCCATGCAGTGATGGTTGACGTGTTGTCGCCGGCTGCTGCATAGTGGCAGAATGAGAGCTGCACGGCTTGCTGTCCGGCTACGTTGATGCTGCCGGAGGTGAGGTAGTCGTGAGTCTGCTCTGAAGCTGACGAGTAGTAGCGCATATCGGCAAAGCCGCCCTCGCCGCTGCGCGGAGTCACCTTGTCGGAGCCGATGTGCGTGTAGCTGTCAAACTTCCAGGTGGTGGGGTATGTGGCTGTCGAGGTGGTCGAAGTCCCCCAAACGTGCTGCGGTGTGCGCGAGTACTCATCGCCGCCATCAAAGCCTTCGGTGTAGGGAAGAGCCTCTGCCGGGCCGACGACTATGGACGGTGTAGTCTCAGCCGAGCTTTCGCCCACGCTGTTGTACGCCTTGACGCAGAACACGAGCGACTGCTGTGCATTGCCCTGCGGCTTGAATGTGTATGTCGTTTCGGTTATGTCCGTTGCTACTTCTGTCTCGTCCCCTGAAGTCGGTGTCGGCTTGGTCGAAATCTTGTAGCGAGTGTCTGCCGGGTTGATGTAGCCGTTCTGGCTGCCCTTTTCGGGAGCGTCCCATGTCAGCACTACGTTGCCCTCGCTGTTGATTGCCGCGTTGAGGTTTGTGACCTGTGCCGGACTGTCGTTGCCGAGGAAGAACTGCACCGTGACCGGCTCACTCTTGCCATCGCCTCCCTCAGCTGTGAGCTTCCAGCTGTGCGAAGTGTTTTCAGACAGGTCAGTGCCTGAGTACACTATCTGCTGGCGGCTGCCTGGTGCGGGATTCTCAACGGAACCGCGCACGTGCTCGATGTCTCCCTCGATCCAGTCATACTCGGTTTCGACAGCCGTCACGCGGGTGATTGCGCTGATAGGGGTCTTGCCGTCAGAGTAGGTCGAGGGGACGGTGAACGACACGGTCACTGGCGCTTTGCCCTGTGTCGTGGCTACGGTCACGTCGCTGACCGGTGCGGGGAGCGAGCCGGCGGTGACGCTGTATACGGACAGCGTGGAGTTGTACTTCTCGCCGACATAGCAGCGCACGGAATAGTCGTAAGAGCTGCCTGAAAGCACGTCGGCATCAGTGATGCTGACTGTGCTGCCTGGTGCTGGGCTGTCAACGGTCGCTATTTCGTCTTTCCCGTAGCCGAGACTGCGGTAGAACACTACTTTCGTGACATTCTCGAGGTCGATGTGCACCGGGTTGGAGTCATCGTCGTAGTAGTAGCCTGTAGAAGGCACGAGGTACTGGATCTTGAAATTGCGGTTTGCCACGTCCCATTCCACTGTCAGGTCCCCCTGGTGGGCGTCGTCTGGATAGACCACGGCATCTGCCGGTATCTCCCTGGCGACGGGAGCGGCGGAAGCCTGCAGGCTTACGGCGGGAACGGTGAGCGCTAACAACGCGGCGCAGAGTGCGCCATGGTAGTTTTTCATCATTCGTCGATTGTGGGTTGTTGGTAATTAATTTTGCGCGGCAAAATTAGTCGGTTTATGCTGAATACGCAAATTCGGCCCATGCTTTACTGCTTGGATTAATATTATTTGTTGTAACTTTGTATTGCCGTATTGCTGCAATCCGGCATGATGCCTGTGTTGCGGCAACAGCATAGTTTACAATACATTCCAAGTTATGAAAATCGTAGTCCTTGACGGATATTCCCTCAACCCGGGCGACTTGAGCTGGGACGCCCTCGCGCAGCTCGGCGACCTGACAGTGTATGACCGCTCAACTCCAGAGAACACCGTGGCGCGTGCCGGCGGTGCTGAGATCGTCATTACCAACAAGACAGTGCTGACGGCAGAGATGATAGCGCAACTGCCCTCGGTGAAATACATAGGAGTGCTCGCCACGGGCTTCAACGTGGTCGCCACGGCAGCTGCCGCACGTGCCGGCATAGTCGTCACCAACGTCCCAGCCTACAGCACCATGTCGGTGGCGCAGCTTGTCTTCACGCATTTGCTGTCGATAATCGGCCGCACGGAGCATTACACCGACGAGATCCGTCACGGACGCTGGACGGCCAACCCGGATTTCTGCTACTGGGACAACAAACTGACGGAACTTGCCGGCAAGCGCATGGGCATCGTGGGCTTCGGCAACATCGGCAGCGCGGTGGCCCGCATCGCCGCAGCCTTCGGCATGCAGCCGGTCATCTTCACCTCACGCCGTCAGGAAGACTTGCCTGAGGGTATGCTGAAGGCACAGTCTGTAGACGACGTGTTCGCCACCTGCGATGTCGTGTCTCTGCACTGCCCTCTGAACGACGAGACGCGCAACATGGCAGATGCCCGCCGCCTTGCCATGATGAAGCCGTCGGCGATACTTATCAATACCGGCCGCGGCCCACTCGTTGACGAGGCGGCTTTGGCCGCCGCGCTGAACGAAGGGCGCATCTACGCTGCCGGTCTCGACGTGCTGTCCACAGAGCCTCCGCGCAGCGACAATCCGCTGCTGACGGCCCGAAACTGCTTCATCACGCCCCACATCGCCTGGGCTACGTTTGAGGCCCGCAAGCGGCTTATGGACATTGCCGTTGGCAACGTCCGCGCCTTCATCGACGGCAAGCCCGCCAACCGCGTCAACTGACGCTGCAACATGCGCTGCATGACACTTCAATAACTTCCTAATCCACATACTACTATGACTAAAATACTACTTGCCGTAATCATCGCTGCCAGCGCATTGCTGCCGGAGGCAGCGGCTACGCGCTATGTCGGCGGCGACATTTCTCTGCTGCCTGAATACGAGACCGCCGGCGCAGTATACCTTGACCATGACGGCAATTCCATTGGCGATGTATTGCCGTGGTTCGGCTCACAGGGAATGAACGCAATGCGCGTGCGGCTGTTCGTCAACCCGGACCAGTACGCCGGCAGCGACAAAGACCCCAACGCCTGTCAGGACATGGAGTACATACTGCCGCTGTGCCGCCGCATCAAGGCTGCCGGCTATGCGCTGATGCTCGACTTCCACTATTCGGACACTTGGGCTGACCCAGCCAAGCAGTGGACGCCGGCGCAATGGGCTGACCTGACAGACAGCCAGCTCTGTGAACGCATATACAATTATACTCGCGAGACGTTGCAGACTCTTGCCGATGCCGGCGCAACCCCGGACTTCATACAGACAGGCAACGAAATCAGCTTCGGCATGCTGTGGGGGCCTGTCGGCACTCCCGAGGCGCAGCAGAAGCGCACATACATGGGCAGCGATGCCAACTGGGCACGGCTCGGCCAGCTGCTTTCAGGCGCCATACGCGCTTGCCGCGAGGTTTGCCCCTCGGCACGGGTCATACTGCACACCGAGCGTGTCGTTGATACTGCCGTCATGAACAATTTCTACTCGCGCATGAGGGATATGTCGGTGGACTACGACATCATCGGGTTGAGCTATTACCCTTATTGGCACGGCGGTCTGACGGTGCTGCGCAACGCCCTCGACCAGCTGACGCGAAATTTCCCCGGCCGTGAGATAATGATAGTTGAAACCGGCTATTCATACAAGTGGGCAGTCCCCGGCTCAACATACGACTTTACAGGCACATACCCGTACAGCGATGCCGGCCAGGCTAAATTTGCCGATGACCTTGTCGCTCTTTTGGCTGGCTATGACAATGTGACTGGCCTGTTCTGGTGGTGGCCGGAATACAATGCCTACGGCACGTCGCTGTCGGGTTGGTACAATGCGCCGCTGTTCGACAGCACCACCGGACGTGCAACCTCTGCGCTCAGCCGTTTCTGCCGCTTCGGCGATGACGGCGGAGGAGTAGGCGCAGTCTATGGCGACGCTGACGATGCCGCATGGTATGACCTGACGGGTGTCAAGGTCAGCGACGGCGACCGCCCCTCGCACTCGGGCATTTATATCCACCGTCGCCGCCCTGTGCTGGTGAAATAAGCAGCGATGATGCTCCCAGAGCACTCCGAGATCCAGAAGAACTATTGAGCAGCGGTGCATCAGATTATGACGCACCGCTGCTGTAGCAGAAAGAGAATGGGTGCGGTCAGCCGTCAATCGGCTCGAAATCATCTTTTGCCGCGCCGCACGCCGGGCATACCCAGTCGTCGGGGAGGTCTTCAAATGGTGTGCCTGGCGCGAAGCCGGCGGCGGTGTCACCTTCTGCCGGGTCGTAGACCCAGCCGCACATTGTGCATCTGTACTTTTTCATAACCTTGAGATTTAAGGAATTATAGTTTTCATTGTCAATGTATCAACGCGCTGTCAGCCCAGGTGGTTCACAAGATCAATGCATTGTCATATCGAAAGAAGAACCGATTGGCCTTGTTCATAATTGTTTGATATTTACCTGTAAAGGTGCGGACAATCCGCCACTTGACCAGACTTTTTCACGGCAAAGCCGAGAAAATATCAGATGCGAAATGGGGGGATTCATTTGTATATGAAGCATATTATTGCGAACTTTGCAACCAAGACGACGCAAGTGCGGCGTACATATCCAAAGACAATGTCGGCGATGAAACGCCAAGGCTATGTCTGAAAGGTATATGAAAGTTAATACTCAATCAAACAGCTTTATTTATGAACAAAACAAGATTTTTGTCGGCCGTTCTAATGGCAACGTGTGCCATATTGGTCCTCGGATGCGACGATGATAAAGACCGGGACTGGACTCCCTCGTTGGGAGGGGAACAAAATGACGTCGAAAAAAGAACCGTGGTAAGCGAAAAGGGCCCACAGAAAGGACAGAAGCACCGTTCCAGCGATGACTTCAGCACCAAGGGAATGAACAGCGGTAAAATCCTGTGGACCTGTGACGATGACAACATCACCTTTGATGTGAACATCAACAAGTCCGGGACAGACGGAGTGTTTGCCACCTCCTTGTACAACAACGCAATTACCGACTTCATAAGTTCGGACAAACTGTACATTGCCAACCCGAAAAACGCCACCCAAAGCTTCACCATAACATACCGTATTATCCCGGACGAGGGCGGTTACTGTTACGTGACCAGCGCGAGCTCGCCTCTGGATGGACAGGAGCATCGTTCGAGCGCGAACTTCGAACTTGGCCGCAGTCCACGGTACATTGTAGAGTGCGATGCCGGCATCTCGTTTACAATCAGGCAGGACGTTTCCGGGTCGGACAAAGACGTGTTCACGAATGTGGAAAACGGAGCTGTCCTGGACAATCCGTATATGGACAAACTCTATATTGCCGACCCGAAGAATGCCAAGAAATCGTTTACGGTTATCTTCAAGCCTTCCATTGACGATACAAGAAACTGGATGACGGCATTGTCTGACGACCTGTATCTTTACGAGCTCTCCATTCCTGGAACCCATGATTCGGGGACAGGCGAATTTGTCGGTGCCGGGATTAGCAAATGCCAGAATTACAACATTATGCAGCAGTTGAATGACGGTATACGCTACTTCGACATCCGCGTGGACGAGGAGATGGACATTCGCCACGGAATCACGGACTGCGACATAGACTTTGAGGACGTGTGGAATGACTTCACCCTCTTCTTGAAAGAACATCCGGGTGAAACGATAATCATGCAGCTGAACAGCCATGCGGACGATGACGAAATAGCAGAAAGCTTAGCCAAGTATTTTAAGCCAGAAAACATCTGGACAGGCAGCAGCATCCCACGCTTGGGTGAAGTCCGCGGCAAGGTGGTGCTTTTCCGCCGTTACAAAGAATCCGACAACGGCGGCATAGACGTGCGCAGCGTATGGCCAGATGACGGCGTCAATGCTGACGGCGACAACGGGCACGACATCTTCTATATCGAAGACCGCTACTATTCGACTTCGGAAGCCATACACAACACGCGCGAAAAACGCGAATTGGTATGCGCCGCCATCAAGGCTGCCTGCGACAACAATAACAAAAAGATGCACATCATCTTCAACAGTGTTGCCGGCCGAGGGTCACATACGCCATGGGACTATGCGTGGGGTGGAGTAGGCATCAGCCCGGAGATGAACCCGGCTCTGAAGGATATACTTGACAGTATTGCCACCGACAATAAGGTTCGACCGCTGCGCATGGGCGCTATTTTGCTCGACTTTTACAACAAGCATGGGGATGATGATGACTGCAAGCTTGTCGAACGGATAATCAACTTCAATTTCAAGGAGCCGTTTGTAAAATTGGAATAATACCGTATGGCTTGGCGGCTTTGCACGCCGCCAAGCCCACTATAGACATTGTCTGCGGTTTCACTCGTCGCGCTCAATCCCCGATTTTGCACTCGGATTACACGTGAAATATCCGTTTCTGTTCATTGCATGTACACGCTTGCGATTTGGAAAGTTGTGTATTCGGATATTTTTGCGTAATTTTGCACAACCAAAATCACAACAAGCCAATGACCCACAGCCACAAACACAAATGCACCGCCAAGGCGGTTATAATTGCCTTCATCTGTCTGTTGACGTTTTCGTCGTTTGCCGCAGATAAAGGCGACAAACAGCCGTACAACATATCGCGTGCCCTCGAGGAGATGCAAGCTGGCAACTATGCCGAGGCTATGGAATATGCTGACAAGGAAGTGTCTGCAAATCCCAAGAGCGGCACTGCCAGCCTGATAAAAGGCGTGATATTCCATACTGTGGAAATGTACGGCAATGCCATACAGCCGCTTGATCAGGCGGTGAAATACCTGCCTAAGAAAGGAACGTTCCCACGCAGCGATGCGCTGTATTTTCGCGGAAAGTGCTATTTCGCGCTGGGCGACACCGTCAAGGCTCTGAGTGACATAAACGAGGCGGTGAAGCTGTCTCCAGACGACCCTGACCTGTATTCGTGGCGCGGTTACCTACTGTTCACCATCGGCGACTTGGACGCTTCCGACGCTGACTTCATGAAGCTGCTTGAAATCAACAAGTCCGACACACAGTCTATGGTCAGCCTTGGACTCAACGAGTTTACGCGGGGCAATTATAGCCAAGCGGCAGAATGGTGCGACAAGGCCTTGCTGCTGGATTCTGATTACGCCCCGGCTTACTTGTTGCGTGCTGATGCTTACATGTGGCTGAAGCAGTTCCGCAAAGCAGCCGACGACATTGTCAGTGCCTTGCAACTGCAGGAGCGGACTGCTTTTGACGCAATTGACACCGATGACCCCGGAATGGTCGCAGCGATGCAAGAGAAACTGAAATACATGATGGCTGTAGATGCTTCAAACATGATGTGGCCATATTTTGAAGGGCAACTATATGAGGCGACACGGGACTATGAAAATGCGATTGCCTCCTATTCGGCGGCAAACAAGATTTCCCCATCCGCCCAGGCTTACAACCGTATGGGGCAGTGCTACTACAACCAACTCGACTTCAGCACCGCTCTCGAATGTTCTGAATACGCCATTGACCTTGACCCGGACGACATCAACTACAAGGTTGACAAGGCTTCGCGCCTCACGATGCTCGGACGCGGCGACGAGGCCGTAGCCCTGCTCGACGGGCTGCTTGCCGAAAGCAACGACGAGAACACCAAGCAGAACCTCATTTTCCGCCGCGCAATGCTCAAGTCATTCAGCGGAGATTTCACCGGCGCGGCACAGGACTATACCCTCTACATGGCCTCTGACGCTGGCTTGTCTGACGATGTGTGCATGACCGCAACTCTCCTGCGCGGCGACTGCTACCGATTGGCTGGCAATCAAGACCTTGCAGCTGCCGATTATAATCGTGTGATCGGATTTGCAAACGGCGACGTGGCCAATACCGGGATATTGCTGCCATACGCCTATTCCGGCCTTGGCGAGAATGACAAGGCTCTCGAGGTTTTGCAGCAATATATCGCGGCTAATGAGGACGACAAGAAAAACGCATATTACAATGCAGCCTGTGTATACGCCCGCCTCGGCGATAACGCGAAGGCTATGGAGTATCTCAACAAAGCAGTCGATTGCGGCTATGACGACTGTGTGCACATACTGCAAGACTACGACTTGGCCGCGCTGCGCGGGACCAAGGAGTTTGACGCGCTGTTCCTCCGCCTCGGCTTTGTGCCCTCTTCTGATAATAATTCAGATGAAGTTTCGGGTCATACTCCCATAGCAGACGCCGACTTGGTGAAATCCACAGAGCAAGCCACTGCATCGGGCGGCGTGACGGAAATACCATTTACCCGCAAGGGGGGCGTGACCGAGGTGAAATGTCACGTCAACGGGCTGCCCCTGCGTTTCATTTTCGACACTGGCGCAGCCACAGTGTCGATATCAAACGTCGAAGCGACGTTCATGTACAAAAACGGGTACATCAAGGACAAGGACATCATCGGCACACAGCAATTCATCGATGCCACCGGCACTGTCTCCGAGGGTACGATAATACGCCTCGCCGAAGTTGACTTGGGCGGCGTGGCGCTCAAAGACGTACAAGCGAGCGTGGTCAACAGCCAGGCCGCCCCTCTGCTGCTCGGACAGACAGTACTCGCACGCCTCGGCCGCATCGAGATAGACAACGACCGCCAGGTCATACGCATCACACCGCGTTCAATCTAACAGCAACTGGATTGTTAAATGTGTTAAAGTTTGTCACTCCCTTGGCAGTGCCGCGTTATACTATTACCTTTGCGACAATCAAACAATAGAAATACAGATATGAAAAAACTTAGCATCCTGATGCTCTCAATGGCGTTCTTCGCCTTCGGCGTTTCCGCGCAGACTACTACGGCCAAGGAAAAGTCGACCAAATTCGAGCAGTGTGACAAATGCAAGAAGGCCGGCAAAGATGCCAAAGCCTGCGAGAAAAAATGCGGCAACGGCAAGAAAGGCTCTTGCGCAGAAGCTGGCAAGACCAAGTGCGACAAGGAAGCCAAAAAGTGCGACAAAGCCAAGAAATGCTGCGGCAAGAAGGCTGACGCAAAGTCGTGCAACAAAGCCACAAAGTGCTGCGGCAAGAAAGCTGCTGCCGAGAAGAAGAGCTGCTGCGACAAGAAGGCCGCTCAAAAGAAATAATCCGGTCAGCGAAAACAGAAGCCACTGCCAGGCAGCGGCATGACCCTATAACCGCGACGCCCGAGGCTTGATTGCTCCGGGCGTGCGTTTTTTCAGCGGCATTGGCAAAATAATTTTGCACGAATGACCATAAATGACTAACTTTGCAGTGCGAACCGAGGGCGGCAGCCCAGGTGGACACAGACAGACAAATGCGGTAATAGCTCAGTCGGTAGAGCATCAGCTTCCCAAGC
>DHKE01000077.1:15590-15900 GCA_002404675.1 Porphyromonadaceae bacterium UBA4702
GGTCGCGAGTTCGAGCCTCGTTTACCGCTCAACCTCAAAAGCCGTTGACAGTCACGCAGTTGTGATGCCAGCGGCTTTTGTCAAAAAACTGTAAGCGGCATCATGGCATCAATCACTGCGGCACGGACAAAGCCCCGCCCCTTCCTGAAATGGGCAGGCGGCAAGACACAGCTGCTTCCGGTCATAGACTCGTTCCTTCCGGTATCGTTCCGCCAGGAGAGCGATGTGACGTACATAGAGCCGTTTGTGGGCGGCGGCGCGATGCTGTTCTTCATGATGCAGAAATACCCCAACATCCGCCGCGCCGTCG
>DHKE01000023.1 GCA_002404675.1 Porphyromonadaceae bacterium UBA4702
GCCGTGTCCGCCAAGTGACAAATGCAATTATTTGATTTACTGCACTCTATCCTTGCGGACACGGCACGCCGTGTCCCTACTTTGGCTGCGCCTAAAAGTGTGATACGCCAATTTTGACACACCCCCCTGCATTTGCGGCTTGGCGTGTGGCTGCTGGAGGGGATGAGGCGGCTGGGATATTGACACGCATATTGCGAAAGTGACGGCTGCAAAAAATGCGGCAACGCTGTACGCGCTGTCGCATTTTGTATCGTTCACGCCCGCGATTGGCGGGCGGTCATTGCTGTGGTCAGTTTGCCTCGTGGGGCTGTACGTTGATGTACTTTCTTCCCTCCTTGCCCGTTGTGAAGACAACGATGCCGTCGATGAGGGCGAACAGGGTGTGGTCTTTGCCCATGCCCACGTTCAGACCGGGATGGTGCTGTGTGCCGCGCTGACGCTTGATGATGTTGCCGGCTTTGCACTTTGATCCACCGAAGATTTTGACGCCGAGGCGTTTGCTGTGTGATTCGCGGCCGTTCTTGGAACTACCGACACCTTTTTTGTGTGCCATATCTTATGTCTGTGGAAATTAAGCGTTTACGATTGTTTTAACTAACACTTTGGAGAAGTACTGGCGATGACCGTTTTTGCGGCGGTAGCCTTTGCGGCGTTTTTTCTTGAAGACGATGATTTTCTCGCCTTTCACCAGCGGGGTGAGAACCTCACACTCCACTTTCGCGCCTTCTACGGCAGGCGCGCCGATTGATACTTTGCCGTCGGCATCCAAGAGGAGTACCTTGTCGAAGGAAACCTTGTCGCCTTCCTTTGTCTCCTCGCCGAGATAGTTCACGTAGAGGAACTTGCCCTCTTCGGCCTTGAACTGCTGTCCTTTGATGTCTACAATAGCGTACATTGCTAAATAATTGATTTGCAATTAAATCCGTTGGGCGGGAGCGCATACGCGCATCCACTTCACGAGCCGTGGCGGAATAAACGGTGCAAAGGTAATGCTTTTCTCTGGATTATGCAAGGCCTAACCGGTTATTTTTCAGTTATTCACATTGCACTGTCAGCGGGCGAGCAGTATGCGGCGGCGCAGGTCGGGGGTGACCACCCACCGCTGTATGCAGTATGCCGCTGCGGTGTAGACGGCGGCGAGCACCCAGAGTATGGTGTATTCGCTGCCGGCTTGGGCGAGTGTCGCGCCGTTGGTGTTCATGCGCACAAACCCTTCTATGCCCCATGTCGAGGGTATGCAGTCGCCCAGAGCGTGCCATGCCGCGGGCATGGCGAAGCGGGGCCAGGTGATGCCGGAGAGGAACAGGAACATCACGGAGGTCAGCACCCATATCACGAATATCCCCTCGCGCTGCCATACTATCCCTTGCAGGCACAATCCGAGGCTGATGCACGCCAGTATCATCGGCACGACGAACAGCAGCTCCTGCCAGATGTCGCCCGCCATGGGGAACTGGAATATAAGCGGTATGTAGTACAGCAGCCACACTGTGGGCAGCAGCGCCACGGTGAAGAAGCAGAGCATCTGCCCGAGCATGCGTGCCAGGTGGTGGCGGCGTATGTCGGCGAGCGAGCGCCCGGCGTATGCCAGCGGGTTCTCGTGGCGTGTGCCGCCGCACATTCCTACGGCGAGGATGAGGCACTGGTGCAGTATGAGTATCAGCACGCCTGGCATGACGTATGAGGCGAAGCCGGCTTTCGGGTTGCCTGAATATTCGGAGACTATGTGCATCGGCTCTTCGGTTGCGATGGTCTCGGCGATGGGCATTTGCGTGTTTATCTGCCGCGACATAAGCTCTGCTCCCATGTCGAGGGCGACGTTGGTGGTCGCGAGCAGTATGCTGCGGTAGCGGAGCATCAGGCTCATGTCGCTGTACATGATGACCTGCGCCCCCTCGCCGCCGGAGGCTTTGCGCTCGAAGCCGTGCGGTATCTCTATTATCCCGAAGCAGCTGTGAGACGCCATGGCGCGTCGTGCCTCGCCCATCTCTGCGGCATATCCCAGCACGTTGACCTCCTGCGTGGCGTCGAGCCGGCGTGCCATCTCGCGGCTCAGCGGCGTGCGGTCATGGTCCACGATCACCACCTCGACGTCGCGCACCAGCTCGGGGTTGTATATCAGCGAGTACAGCACGGGGTACGCCAGCGGCAGGAACACGAAGAACAGCACCACGCCGGCATCGTGGCAGACCATGCGCATCTGTGTGGCAAATGCGTCGGCGAGTTCTGCGAATGATTTTCCTATCCTGTTCATCATCTTGGTTCTTTTCAGGGGGTTACGGCACATATACCGGCTGGCGGTATGCCCTCTTGATGCGCCACAGCAGCGTCAGCGGCAGCAGCATGAAGACTATGTATGCCACAAACCAGATGCGTGACCAGTAGATGTCGAGGCCGTTGAGCGCCTGGTCCATATATATAAGGAACTGGTAGCGCATCGGCAGTATCCAGCTGAATATCCCCACTGCCGGGTACATGCTCTCGACGGGGAACGAGAACGCTGCCACGGAGAATGTCAGTATGCCGAGCAGCGAGCATGAGGAGATGGCGAGGCGCAGGTTGGGTATCGCGCCGAAGATGAACACGGCAAAGCCCTGACAGGCGAGGACGAACATCATGTTGGAGAGCGTAATCCACAGCCATGAGCCGTGCATCGGGAATCCGAGCCAGCCGAACAGCCACGACTGCATGAACAGCGCCATGACCCACCATGCCAATGTCTGCGGCAGCAATATCCCGGCGAGGGTGCGCGCTATCGAGCCGCCGCCCATGGCGAGCATGCGGCGGCTGCGCCCGTACTTGACGCAGTTGCCCAATGCAAGTACTGTCATCAGCATTACCATGAGCTGCAGCGAGGCTGGTATGAAGCTGTTGCACAGGTACATCGGGTAGTTCAGCCAGGGGTTGCCCAGCGGGCGTGTCACCACGCTAATCGGGTTGATCTTGCCTTTCAGTTCGTCGGCTGAAAGCCCGGTCGCTTCAGCCACACGTATCAACATGCCGGCTTTCTGGTATGTCGCGCCGGTCTTGAACGTCTTGTAGAGCAGGTTGGCGGGGACGTAGTACGCCATGTTGGTGTAGAATGTCACCTCCGGGCCGCGCCCTGCCATGAAATCCTCCTCGAAGTGCGGCGGGATGACGAAATATCCGAACACGTCGCCCTCTTGCATCAGCCTCCGTGCGTCGGAGTATGAGGTTGCGCTGTATTGCAGGTCAACCATCTGCATTGCGCCGATGTCGCGTGTCATGCGCCGCGAGGTGGCTGTGCCGTCCATGTCTACCATCGCCGCCGGCACGCGCTGCGGCAGCCCGCCGTCCATGATGGTCCCCAGAAACAGGAACATGAACAGCGGCAGCACGAAGAAGCCCGCCCAGTAAACCGGGCGTGAGGCGTATAGCCTGGCCGCTGACCATGCCACTGCCGCAAATCCCTTGCCTGACCTTATCGACATTTCTGTGATTGCTTCGGGGTGCTGTTATTTCACGAGTATCGCCGACATGCCGGGGAGCATGCCCTGGACGGGCCGTTTCGGGCGGGCCTTGACGGTGAACGTGCGCACGTCATAGTCGCCGCCGGCCTTGGTGGCCTGCCAGTTGGCGTATGACCCCATGTCGCGTATGTAGTAGACTTCCATATCCTCCGTGCGGTCGAGCGCGGGGATGTAGACTTTCACCTTTTTGCCTTTGCTGATGTTCTTCAGCTCCGTCTCGCGGACGTTGAACACCACCCAGTTGTCGTCCTTCTGTATGGTCATGATGGGCGCTCCCAGAGCCACGAGTTCGCTCTCCTGCGGGTAGATCACTGACACCTCGCCGTCGCAGGGGGCAATGAGGAACTGGTCTTCGAGCAACGCGCCGACTTCGCGCACGCCTCCGCGGGCAACGCGCACCATGGCCGCTGCCGCATCCCTGTCGGCTTTCTGCGCGCCCGCCACCGCGAGTTCCCACTGGCTCTTGGCAGCGGACTCGCCGGCTTTGGCAGCTTCATACGCTGCCTTGGCCTCGTCGCGCTTCTGCTGGCTTACCACGCCCTCCTTGGCGAGGTTCTCCATGCGCTCGTATGTCTTGAGGGCAATGCCTGAAGCCGCCACAGCCTGCTGGTAAACGTCGTATGCGGCATCGATGATCTCCTTGCGCGTGCCGCCGTCCACACGGTTTTGTGTCGCCCCGGCCGCGCTTTCGGCCGCGAGAGCCTGTTCCATTTTGGCGTCAGCTAGCGAGGAGTGTATGCGCACCAGCGTGTCGCCGGCGTGGACGCGTTGTCCCTCCTGTACGTATAGCGTCATCACGCGTCCCGGCAGCTTGCCCGAGATGCGCACTTCCGTGGCGTCGCATTGCCCCTGCACAGTGTCGTCCTTAGGCTTGATGAACAGGAAGCCGGCGACTGCCACGCCTGTAAGCAGCAACAGCACCAGAACTACGCACACGGCCAGTCCTCGCGAGCGGGCTTTCACCTCGCCCTCGCCGGCCTCGGCGATAATGTCCCTGTCGGCAGCGGGTGCCGGCGCGTCCTCGAGCATAATGTCCTTCTCGTCGTCCTTGTATGTATCCGTCATATCAGTAGTCAACTATATTTGTAAGAGTCTGATTGTCAAAACTGCATCTGTCCGAGCACCTTCGAGAGGTATACGCGGCAGAGGCTTATCCCTATCTCTGCGTCGATTGTTTCGCTGTGGGCGCTGAGCCATGCCGTCTGCGCCATGATTACGTCCTCTGTGGTCAGCACGCCCTCGAGGAAGCCGACCTGTGCCTGGCGCAGGTTCTCGTCGGCATTCTTCTCGTTGGCCCGGGTGGTGTCATACCGCTTGCGGGCCTCCTCGTAGGAGAAACGCGCCTGGCTCACCTGCAGCTGCACCTTGTCCTCCGCATCTGCCAGCATCAGCTCTTGCACACGGGTCTTGGACTGGGCCACGCGGTATTTGTTGTAGTTCGCGCCCCAGTGCCAAAGCGGCACTGCGACCGTCGCGCCCACGGAGAACCCGCCGCCGAACTCCTTCTTGAAGCCGTGTATCACATTAGGGTTGGAGAACGTGTACGCGCCTATGACAGCCACTTTCGGCAGCATGTCCCCCTTGGCGAGGCGAGCCTCCTGCTCCGAGATGCGTATGCCCTGGCGCATGCTTTCCAGGTCCTGGCGCGATGCGTATACATCCTCCATGGCGGTTTCGGGCACGGGCGGCTGTCCGCCGCTGCCGGCGAGGTTGCTGTCGTCCAGCTCCATGCTGGTGTCGAGCGGAAGGCCGCATATCTGGGCCAACGCCATGCGTGAGAGCGTCAGCCCGTTGTCCACCTTGGTCAGGGCGAGTTGCGCCTCGTTGTATTTCACTTCCACTTTCAGCTCGTCGCTGCGAGTGGCGACACCCTCGCGCACCATGACGGACACGTTGTGGCGCAGCGTGTCGATGAGGTTGACGTAGCTTTCCGCCAGAACCTTCTTGTGCTGCAGCGACACCACGTTCCAGTATGCGGCATCGACGGCGTAGACCACCTCTTGCACCGCAGAGTTGCGCATCGACTGCGCCAGCCTCTCGGCGTATTTGGTTATCTCGTTCATGGCACGCAGCTGGCCGCCCATGTATATGGGCTGTGTCAGCGTCACCGCGCCGAAGAACACGTTGTGCATGTCATACGACATAGCCTCCTTTGGTATCACTGCCACCTGGCTCGGCACGGGCATCCCCGACGAAGGGTCGATGACCGGCTGCCCCGTCTGCGGGTTGGTCACGGCGTTGTAGACGTACGAGCCCATCGAGGGGTCGAAGGACATGGTCGGAAGCAGCGCGTTCTCTCCCAGCAGCTCGATGTTGCGCTGGTTGTACATGTACGAGCCGGCGAAGTCAAGCCCCGGCAGGTAAGCCGCTTTCGAGGCCTGACGGGCATAGCCCGCGCCCTTGATGCCCTCTTCGGCCATGCGCACAGCCTTGTTGTTGTGTATGGCCATATTGCGGCACGAGTCAAGGGTGAACCTCTGCGCCGTCATTGGCAATGCCGCCGCGCACAGGCAGACGGCAAGTATTGTCAATCTGTTCATTGTCATTTGCACAGCGTTACGTGTGGGCGCAGCCGCCACGGGCAGCCCTTTGGACGGGGCCTCGGCAGGCTTGCGCCTATTCTGATTACAAATTTGATGCAAAAATAGTTTTCAGCCGCGAAACGGCAAAACATTCCGGGGCATATCCGAATTTCAGCACAACTTTTTCACCCAATGTCCCAATCTTCCCCGCCTGCTCCAGTTTGCCTTAACTTTCAGGAAACGGCTGCGGCGGCGTTCCGGGTGAGGGAGCGCCGCCGCTATGCGTGCTGCCGGCTCGCGCCGGAGCGTAGGGTCAATGCTTGTTACTTGCGGATGAGCTGGCGAGGTGCAAAGTCGGTGCGGTTGCTGCCCCATGCGCGTTTCATCTGGCCGAGGGCGCGAGCGCGGCTGCGCTCTGCCTTGGCCGTAGCCTGGTCGCTTTCAGATGCGTAGTGCACTTCGCGGGTGATAGATCCTGTCATCTTGTTGCCCTTCAGGTCGCGCAGGTCGAAATCGAACTTGCGCTGTCCGTTTTCGAGCGTGGTGACTGTGAACGAGCCGCCGCAGACGGGCGCAAGAATGCTCTGGTAGCCCTCTTCGTCAGTTGAGTCTAGGTCTCCGTACCATGAGAACGCCATGCCGCCCTGGAAGTTGACGTAGCCTTTGAGACCGGTCATGTCCTTAAGCGAGTTGTCGATGGTATATGTGCCGTCCTTGATCTGATCGCCCTCGCTGAACACGTCGATTGACAGGTAGTCACCCTTGGTCATTTCGGGGTCTGAGAATATCACCACGTGCGAATTGAGGCCCTGTATGATGTAGTCCCCGAGGTTGTAGTCCAGGATTACAGCATCGTCTGCCCACTTGCTGAACGTGTAGTCGCCGGTGAGGTTGTCGGGGCACTCAGGCTGGTTGCTGTTGTCGATGTAGTTGACTATGTAGGGTTTCTTGTCATACGAGCCGGTTATCTTGATGCCGTTGTCTGCCACGAAGTCAAACGCGAACTTGGTGCCTCCGTCTGACACCGTGAGGGTGCCGGATGCGATGGTCGCCAGTGATATGCGGCCGTCGGCAGCAAGGTATGTCAGGTATGAGCCGGTTGCAGTCACTTGCCCGAACAGGTCCATTTTGCTGCCGCGCTGTACAGTCATGGGCAGGTATGTCTGTGCGGTAATGCGCTCGCGTGGGTCAACGGTATACACGCCGTCAGTGACGACCGGTTTCCATGTGGAGGTGTGGGCGTCGTCCTTGGGCATGAAATATGACAGGTAGAGGCAGTAGCCCTCTGTCTGGCTGCCGTCTGCGTTGAAAGTGCCGGTGAAGAACTGCAGCGAGCCGTCGTCGCAGAACGGGTTGAACCAGTTGGCCCATACGCGGCCCTGGCCTTCAGTGAACTGCACGTCCTGGTCTTCTTCAAAGTCAACTGAACCGGAAGCTCCTACGCGGAATTTCAGGTCGCCGTAATATGCAACAGCTATTTGCGTGCCGTCGAGCAGATCGAGCTCGGCGCGGATGTCGTATTTGCCGCTGTCGTGCTTCACGTCTACTGTGCCGCCGACTACATAGCCCACGGCCACGTCGTCTGTACCCTCGTCAAAGCGTATCCATGCCGCCGAACCGGACGGGCTGAACGTGTAAGACTCTCCGTTGCCGATGCGGTAATAACCTTCGGGGAGGATTGCGTTCTGCGCCTCGTCGCTCAGTGGGGCGTACATGGAGAGTGAGACCTGGATTCCGCCTACGGCAGATGGCTGTCCTTCTGCATCGGGTTCTTCTGTCCCGATGGTGAAATCGTATGTGGCGTTGGTCGCGTTGGGGCTGTAGAGGCCATCGATGAAAGTGCCGGCCTTGATGTACTGCGGCGCGTTGGCAAACTTGATGTCGGTGATGTCGTCAGCGGCGAACACCTTCTTCTCGCCGTCCTTGGCGGTCACGACCACCTGATAGCTCTGCGCCATGAGCGACGCGGTTGCCGCGAGGGCGCATATAGCCAATATGTTTCTTTTCATGTCGTCTCGTCTTTATTTGATGAATTTGAATGAATGGTTGGGCAGGCAGACCACGTAAACGCCGCCGGCCAGGCCGTCAACGTCAACAGTGGCGTGTCCATCTGCGTCAGAAGTCGCAGCCGCCACCTTGCGGCCGTTCATGTCGTACACTGCGACGGGCGACATTGCCGCCATGCCGTCGATTGTGATGGCCTGTGCTGTCACAGCGATTGCCAGTGCCGTGTTGTCGCCGGCAATGTTGTCAACGCCGGCCTCGTCTGCCACGAGGGACAAGCTTGTTACATCGTCCATTGCGAACTCCACTGCTGTGCCGGTCTCGACCTTGAGGGTCATGATGCCGTCGGCGAATGTGGCCGCCGGCTGGTCAGCGAATTTGTACTGCACGGCATTGCCGTCGGCGGTGTTCACCTGCAGTATGTAGGGCATGAATACCTGCTCAGCCCCTGCCGTCACCACTGTCGCCAGAACGGCGAGGACGGCCATTATATATTTTCTCATGTCTTTGATGTCTGTTTATGGGTTATAATTCGGAGTTGATCGGGCCGGTGTATGTCATTTTCAGGACTTTGTCCTGTTCGGCGAGGTTGAGGCTGAACGCCATCGTGATGTTGTCGCCATCGTATGACACCTCCACGGTGCTGCCCTCTGCGAAGCGGAGGCTGCTGCCCAGATTGGGCGTGTAGAGGTCGATGTAGCTCTTCGGGCCGAATGTGCCGGGAGTGTTCTCGGCGGAGTAGGTGTATGTGCCGGCGGGTATGGCTGTGGCTGACGCCTCGGCAAAGAAGTCGATGGCCATATCGTAGTTCCACGAAGCATCGTTCATCTTGACGTAGAACTCGCCGTCCACGCGGCCGTTGTTGTCGATGATTTTTGGTGCCTGGCAGGTGTTGAGGTCGATGGTCTCCTTCGCGCTCTCTTCGGGGTAGTCGTGCGGGCCGCTGTATGACAGCGTTGCCTTGCGTCCCTCCTCAAGGTTGAGTGTGCCGGTCAGCACGAGGTTGCTCCCCTCGTATGCTATGGTCACGAAGCTCCCTTCCTGTGCAGTGAAATAGTTGTTCGGGGAGAATGTGTCGATTTGTGTCAGCGTGCCGAGTGTGCCGGGTGTCTTGCTCGCTGAGAACGTGTAAGTTCCGGCGGCAGGGCGTGTGGAATTCACGTCAGAGAAGATGTCAAGCCTGCCTTCAAATGTATAGCCGGCATCGTTGATTTTGATGATGTGTTCGCCGGGCTGCTGGTCGTTTACTGAGCCGATGGTCGGTTTCGCCAGTATGAGGTCGAAATCCTTGGAGGCAAATCCGCCTACAACGCCGGTGTAGACGGCGTTGAGGGGAGTGCCGTCGGCAAGGACAAGCGCCATGTCGAATGTGTATGTGCGGTCGCTGGTTGACACTGCGACGGTGCCGGACTGCAATCCGGTTGTCGTCTCGCCTTGCTTGACGTATGTGTAGCTTGGGTTGGTGTCGATGCGCAGGCCTTCGCTCGCTGCAACGGTGTAAGTGCCTTCCTCGATGAAGGTCTTCTCTCCGTACATGTCAAGGACTATCGACAGGCTCTCGTCTGCGGTCTTGAAAATAAGGCCGCGGTTCTTGCCCCCTGAATACAGGCCGTCGATTTCCATTGACGCGAGCTGGGTCTTGGGCGCTTCAAACGGGGGGAATGTGATTTCGCCGCTGTAGGTCATGTCAAACTTGCGGCCGTCGCCGGTGACGAGGTTGAACGCCATAGTGATGATTTCGCCCTCGTATGATACTTCGACAGTGCTGCCCTCGGCAAAGCGGTAGTTGCTGCTCGGGGTGTATGTGTTGATGTAGCTCTTCGGTCCGAATGTGCCGGCGGCATTGTCGCTGCCGTAGCGGTATGTGCCGGCGGGGAGCTTGGCTGTCCCGGCGAGCGCGTAGAAGTCAACGGCCATCTCGTAGCTCCAGTCAGCGTCGTTCATCTTGATGTAGTACTCGCCTTCCACGCGGTCGTCGCGGTCGTTGGTCTTGACCTGCGGGGTCTCGCAGGTGTTCAGCGTTGCGTCACGTCCTGTCAGTCCGGGCATCGCGCCGGTGTATGAGCCTTTGAACGAGTTGCCGTCGATGAGCGTCAGGTCAAAGGTCATCGTATATATTTTGCCGGCAATAGCGACAGTCACAGTTCCGGACTGCAATGCGGTGTTCACGCCCCCCTCGGAGACGAATGAGTAGGATTTGTCTGTGTCTACGGTCATCTCGCCGTATTCTGCCTGCGCAGTGTATACTCCGTCATGGAGGTATTTGGCCATTGATGGGCCAACCAGCCAGAGTGTGAGCGACTTCGGGTTTTCAGGGTCGGAGAACGTGGCTTCGATTGCGCCGGAGGAATATGCGCGAGCTGTGACAGCGCTGAATACGTTGTCGTCCGGGTCGGGGGCGCTTGTCTTGATGAAGGTGATTTCCTTCACCCTGTCGGCGGCAAACTTGTGCTTGATGCCGTCCGCGCTCGTCACAGTGACGCTCTGTGCGGCAGCCCCGAGAGTGCACGCCGTCGCCGTGAAGGCGGCTAAAAGTTGGTGTTTCATCTTACGGATTTATTTAGTTTGTAATTGCTTATTCTTCCCACATTACAAAGTTACTGCTTCAAACGCAATTTCAAAGTTCTTTCCGATAAAATAAACCGAAATAAATACCAACGAATTGCAAGGCGGGGCGTGGCTGCATGATGGGATGCGGCATGCCGTGTCCCCTGGTTGCGGAAGCGGACATTGCCAGTTTACCGGGCGAAATGCGGGTGGTGGGCGAGCAGTTCGTGGCGCAGGCGGGTGTTGTCTACGTGGACGTATATCTCTGTGGTGGCGATGCTCTCATGGCCGAGCAGCTCCTGAATGACGCGCAGCGACGCGCCTCCCTCGAGCAAGTGGGTGGCGAATGAATGGCGCAGCGTGTGGGGGCTGACCTCCTTGGTGATGCCGGCGGCTGCTGCGAGGTCGCGGACTATGTAGAAGACCATGACGCGCGTCAGCGGCTTCCCCTGGCGGCTGATGAACAGGCAGTCCTCCGCGCCGGGTCGGATTTTGCCGTGCGACCGCTCCTCGAGGTATGAGCATATCAGCTCCACCGCCACCGGCGACAGCGGCACGAGGCGCTGCTTGCTCCCCTTGCCGTCCACTATGGCATACCCGTCGTTGAGGTTCAGCCGCGAGATGCGCAAATCCGTCAGCTCGCTCACACGCAGCCCGCTGCCGTAGAGCGTCTCGATTATGGCGTTGTTGCGCAGCGCGTATCGCTGTTTCGGGTCTATCGCCGCTATCATCGCGTTTATCTCCTCTACGTCAAGCACTTCGGGTAGGTGTATGCCGATGTTGGGCGACTCGATGAGCGCCATGGGGTCGGAGGCTATGTATCCCTCGATGAGCAGGTAGCGAAAGAATGAGCGCATGCCGGCCATGATGCGGGCTTGCGAGCGGCGGCCGATGCCGAGGTCGTCGAGGTAGCCCAACAGGCAGAGGATGTCCTCGTGGCACACCTCGGACAGCGCGATGGCGTTCATGGTGAAGTATTCTGCCGCACGCGCAGCGTCGCGCCGGTACGCCTCGCAGGTGTTTGCCGACATTCCGCGCTCGAGCGTCAGGTAGGACACGAAATCGTCCACCAGCTGCGCGTCGGGCTTCAGAGGACGCAGGGGAGCGGCCTCGCCATTCCCGGTCACGTCGGGCAACGCGCGCGAGCGTCGGTATGCAGTGCTGTTTGTCATATCACGACTGTGTATGATACTTTCGTTACGCGGCTGTCTATTACGGCAATAAGCGCGTCTGTGCCAGCCAGCAGCACGCCGTATGGCATCGCGGCCCGCACAGTTTCAATGGCTGCGCTGTCTATGCCGAACACTGCGGCTACACTGCCATCGGCAAGTTGTCCGGTCACCTCTTGCGCCAGCCTCGCAGCTGACAGTTTGTCGTCTGTACAGCCGACTGTCAGGCTCGGCTGTCCGCTCGCGGCACTCGCTTGCGGAAGTGCGGTTTCTACGGCGACGGCATACTCTCGCGGCAGCGTGCCGAACAGGCGTACTGACGGTCTGGGGTAGCGCGCGGCGAGGCGGTGCAGCATTTTAGCCCGGCGCAGCCGGCGGCGGCAGTCACCTGCTGATGCGTCGAGGGCATCGGCGATGTCGGCGTAAGCGTAATAGCTGTATCTGTCCATCAGAACCGAGCGGACGAGGCGGTACGCCAACGGCGAGTGTACGCCGAACCCGCATGAGTGCCGGCGGCGTTTGTACCCCTCTGCCAACAGCCCGAGCAGTGTCGCCATAACCCTTACGTGCTGTTGTTAAGCCAGCTCGTCAGCCTTCGGGGCGTTGTCCTCGGGCTTGCCGCCCTTCTTGCGGCGCAGATACCTGACCACGGCGAGGGCTATGGAGCCAGCTATGAGCATATACACTATTATTATTGATGCAATGGAGATGCGCTCGCCTGTTACCTGCGACTGAGGCTCGAAGCGGAACTCGATTGTGTGCTTGCCGGCCGGCACTGGCAATGCGCGGAGCACATAGTCCACACGCGCTATCTCAGCTGGCTTGCCGTCGATGGTCGCTGTCCAGCCCCACGGGAAATAGATTTCAGAGAACACTGCCACCCTGTTGCCCGCGCTTTGCGAGTGGTATGTCAGGCGGTTGGGCGCGTATGTCGTCTCAAATATAGTGTCGCCCGGCTGTTTCGCTGCCGTGGCTTTCAGTATGCCTTGGAACGGCTTGTCAACGACAGCCGCGCGGCCCGCATCGAGCGAGTCGAGCGCCTCCATTTCGGCATTCGCGCCGTCCGCGTATATCAGACTGTCAACAAACCAGGCGTTGCCCAGCGCGTCAGGGTTCTGGATCGCCTCTCCGTTGGATATGACATACTTGGCGTTGAGCATGTTGATTACGCACAGGTTGCCCTTGCTGATTTGCTTTTCGATGAGGTCGTTGTAGCGTGTCAGCTTGGCCGCGTGGTATCCGCCGATTGTCTTGTGGAAATAAGAGCTGCGGGCGGAGCTGAAGCCTTCGACATCATAGACGCGGTAGTTCATAGCCGTGTCTTTCAGTATCTGCCGGTCTGCGGGAGTGGGAGTGAACGGAGCGTCATTCTCCGTTGCCGCAACGAAGTTCTCGGTGTTGACATACCGCTTGTTGACTGTGTAGAGGTCAATCAGCATGAGCAGTGAGAGACCGCACACCATGATGACTGCGTATTGCGGCTTCTTCTGTTTCTGCGACAGGTACAGCATCAGCACGCCGAAGCCGAGTGCGATGAACAACAGCGACCGCAAACAGTCTTTGCTTACCAGTGAGTAGCGGGCATCGGTGACGGCTTTCACCAGTCCCGAGTATTCCGGGTTGTTGAACAGCCCCATCTGGCGCAGCTGGTCAATCTCGTTGGCGGAGAACGGCGTGCCGAACACCGAGGGGACGAGAGCACCGACCAGGCATATAAACGCGCCCGCGCCAAACACGATATAGAATGGGCGGCTGTACCGCTCCAAGAAGTCGGGAGTGGTGATGATTTTATGCAGGCACATCACCGCAGCCATGGGTATCGTGAACTCGACGATGACGAGGATGCTCGACACGGTGCGGAACTTGTTGTAGCCCGGGAACCAGTCGATGAACAGGTCGGTCAGCCACATGAAGTTGTGTCCCCACGAGAGGAGTATGGCAAGTATGCCGACGGCGAAAAGTGCCCATTTCATCGGTGATTTTTCGACAACGAACAGGGCGAGTATCGCCAGCAGCAGCACAAACGCGCCGACATATACCGGGCCGTTGGTCATAGGCTGGTCGCCGAAGTACTGCGGCAGTTGCTGCAGCAGGTACATTTCCTGTTCCGAGCAATTCTCGCCAACAGAGGTGTCGGCGAGCGACATGAACTCATTGTTGCCCGCCACCGGCTTGATGGTAGCGCCGCCCTTGACATTGGGTATCATAAGCGTCAGTGTCTCGTCCACGCCGTAGCTCCAGCCGGTGATGTACTCCTTGTCGAGGCCTTGCGCCGGTGTCTTGCCCGGTTCGGTGAGTTCCGTGGCGCGGCCGCGTATGGTCTGGCGCGAATACTCATAGCTGTTGTAGAGGCTCGTCGCGTTGGCGGCAACGCCCAGCGCCCCGGCTGCCACGACACACGCCGTGGCGATGCCCCACTGCTTGACCTTGTGGCTGCGTATAGCCTCCACAAGCCACGCTATCACCATCGCAGCGATGACAAACAGGAAGTAGTACGACATCTGCGGATGGTTGGACTGCAGCTGCAACGCCCCGAAGAGTGCCGCCATCGCCGTGCCTCCCAGGTATTTGCCCCGGTAACACAGCACGATGCCGCCTATCGTGGGCGGTATGTATGCCAGCGTCACAAACTTCCATATATGCCCTGCGCCTATCAGGATGATGAAATATGTGGAGAAGCCCCACGCCAGCGCTCCGAAGAGCGCGGTGTGCCATTTCTGCTTCATGCACAGCATCATGATGAAGAAGCCCAGCATGAGCGCGAACAGCAGGTTGGCGGGCGACGGCAGCCCGAGGGTGTAGACCTTTGCCACCCAGTCGAGCATCGATGATGCCGCGTATGAGGGAGCTATCTGGAAGTTGGGCATGCCGCCGAACAGCGAGTTGGTCCACCGTGTGGTTTCTCCGGTGGCTTCATGGAAGGCCTTGCCCTCCTGACCGTTGGCGAGTCCCTGCTGGATGTCCTGTTGCTGGAGCACGTTGCCCTGGATGTCGTCGGGGTAGAAAAACAGAAATGCCACTACTGCCAGCGACAGCGCGGCGAGTATAGCGTACAGGCTGCTCTTTTTCATATCAGTTTGGTGGGGGGTCGGTTTGTGGCTTGATGTGCTTGTTTTATGGAACACAGGACGCACCCAGCGGATGCGTCCCTGTTAAGTCCTTGCCTTGCAGTGCCTTCGTCATGCGTATAGTGCAAAATTCCGCGAAGATTGGCCTGTCAGCGTAGGGACGCGGCGTGCCGCGTCCGCCGGGTGTCGGGATTGGCGACTATGGCTTTGACATACCCTCTCTGCTGTCGAAGACGCTGCTGTTGCCGTTGTCAGTCGATTTCGAGGTCGATCTGGCGGTTCATGCTCTGCTCCAGAGAGATGAGGGTCTCAGTCTCTGTCACACCGGCGATGTGCTGGATGCGGTCGTTCAGCAACTCCATCAGGTGCTGGTTGTCCTGCGCGAACACCTTGATGAGCATTGAGTACGGGCCGGTGGTGAAGTGGCACTCCACAACCTCCTTGATCTTTTCGAGCTCCTTGACTACCTCACGGTAGAGCGAGCCTTTCTCGAGGCGCACGCCTACGTATGTGCAGGTGTTGTAGCCCAGGCGCTTCGGGTTCACTGTGTAGCCCGAGCCGGTGATTACCTTCATCTCGATGAGGCGCTGGATGCGCTGGTGGATGGCTGCGCGGGATACGCCGCACACTGCTGCCACGTCCTTGGACGCGATGCGAGCATTCTTGGTGATGATGTTCAGTATCTTCCGGTCAAGCTTGTCAATTCTGTCTACCATAACTTTATGTAATTAATTCGCCGCAAAATTAGTTCAAACAAAAGAATTTGGCAATATCAGCGTAATAAAAAAAGTTACAAACGAGTTCACGCCGTTATTTTGCGCCATTCCGCGCCTCGTCAAATTGCCGCCGTCCGCATCATCTGCGCCCGGGAAAACGCCCTCCCTGCTGCCAATGCTCCATTTTCAGCCTGACATGGCACACTAAAGACCCTAAGGCCCTTAACGGCCTTAAGGCCTTTAATTCGCTCCGGGCACTCTGAACTCGGATTTTGGACTGGGTGCTTGCGCCGGGGATTATTCTGCGAGGATGGCGGGGGCGACGTAGACGCGCGCGGCAAGCTCGCGGTCGAGCTGGTAGATGCCGTTGCCGTTGTCGCCGATGAGGCGGTAGTTGTCGAGCAACTGGCGTGCCGTCTCCTCCTCCTCAACCTGCTCGGCGATGAACCAGTTGAGCTTTTCGCGTGTGGCGTAGTCGTGTTCGCGCTCTGCAGTGGCGTAGAGGTCGTTGATGAGTGCGGTCACCTTCTCCTCGTGCTCGACGGTGGCGCGGAATGCGTCAGCCTCGTCCTTCCACTCCGTGGGGACTGCATCGATGGGCATGAGCGACACCTTGCCGCCGCGCTGGTTGACATAGTTGATGAATATCTGCGCGTGCGCGAGCTCTTCCTTGAACTGGATGCGGAACCAGTTGGCTACGCCGGGGCGGCCTTGCGCCTCGAAGTGGCATGACATGGAGAGATAGAGGTAGGCTGACCAGAACTCGGCGTTTATCTGGTTGTTAAGTGCTTGTTCTACTGATTTGTTGAGCATGACTTGTATGAATTTTATATGTGTATGTTTTCGGTATGCAAAGTTACGCAATTCCGCCAATAAGAACAAGCGGCGCGGCGCGAGTGTTCACGGCTGTGCTGCGATTGCGACGCGCAACACGTCGCGGCATGAGGGCTGTTTGCGGATTTTTTACTAACTTTGCACAATCCGAGGTATGGGCTTTGCCCAGCCGAGGAATAACCATGAGCTGCCGCCTCGCCGGCTGGCAGCCTCCAAATTATTTCAGTTGTGAAAACCAAGTACATATTCGTCACCGGAGGTGTGGTCTCGTCGCTGGGCAAGGGCATCATCTCATCGTCACTGGCGCGGCTGCTGCTCTCGCGCGGTTACAGGGTAACTATCCAGAAGTTCGACCCATACATCAACATCGACCCGGGTACGCTCAACCCCTATGAACACGGCGAGTGCTATGTGACCGTGGACGGCCATGAGGCAGACCTCGACCTGGGGCATTACGAGCGGTTTACCAACATCCGCACCACACGCGCCAACAATGTCACCACAGGCCGCATATACCAGTCGGTCATCGACAAGGAACGCCGGGGCGACTACCTGGGCAAGACTGTGCAGATTATTCCCCATATCACGGACGAGATAAAGCGCAACGTCAAGTTGCTGGGCAATACGGGCAACTTTGATTTTGTCATCACCGAGATTGGCGGCACCGTGGGCGACATTGAGTCCACGCCGTTTCTCGAGGCTGTGCGCCAGTTGCGATGGGAGCTGGGCAAGGACGTGGCTTGTGTGCACCTGACATACGTCCCCTACATACGCGCTGCCAAAGAGCTGAAGACCAAGCCCACACAGCACTCTGTCAAGATGCTCCAGCAGGTGGGCATACAGCCTGACATCCTGGTGCTGCGCACCGAGAAGGAGATACCCCTCGCAATGCGCCGCAAGGTGGCGCAGTTCTGCAACGTCGAGGCTGACGCTGTAACGCAGAGCCTCGACGCGCCGACCATATATCAGGTGCCGCTGATGATGCACGAGCAGCACCTCGACGAGATAGTGCTGCGCAAACTCGGCATAGAACCCGAAGGCGAGCCGGACCTGAAGGCGTGGAACCATTTCCTCGACAAGCTCAACAATGCCAGCGAGCAGGTGACAATCGGCCTGGTGGGCAAGTATGTAGAACTGCAGGACGCGTACAAGTCCATCAACGAGTCGCTGTTTCAGGCGGCCACGTATCAGGACCGCAAGCTCGACTTGCGATATATCCACTCCGAGAAACTCACCGATGACAACGTGGCGGAGCAGCTCTCAGGCCTCGACGGCGTAATCATCGCCCCGGGCTTCGGCCAGCGCGGCATCGAGGGCAAGTTTGTAGCCCTGAAATGGTGCCGCGACAATGACATACCCACTTTCGGCATATGTCTGGGCATGCAATGCATGGTCATCGAGTTCGCCCGCAACGTATTGGGGCTGGCTGAGGCCAACTCGACAGAGATGGACACAAAGACGCCGTACAATGTCATCGACCTTATGGAGGAGCAGAAGGGCATCTCCAATATGGGAGGCACGATGCGTCTTGGAGCATACGACTGCTGCCTGAAGCCCGGTTCGCGTGCCGCAAAGGCATACGGCGCGACACTCGTGAGCGAGCGTCACCGCCACCGCTTCGAGTTCAACGAGGATTTCCGCGAGCGTTTCGAGCAGGCCGGCATGAAGTGCGTGGGCGAGAACCCGCAGACGCATCTTGTAGAGGTGGTCGAACTGCCCGAGAAGCGGTGGTTCATCGGCACGCAGTATCACCCGGAATACCAGTCAACGGTGCTCAGCCCCAACCCGCTGTTCCTCGACTTCATTAAGGCTGCCGTAGCATACCGCAAGGAGCGCACCGCCGCCGAGTGACAGTGACATAACCGACTATGGCTCAACCAAAATAAGTAAACGAAATACCACACACCAAACAGTATGGACAAAAACACGATCACCGGACTGTTGCTGTTGGCTCTCGTGTTCTTCGGCTTTATGTGGCTGTCGCCCAAGGACGACGGCTCTGCCGACACCGCCAAGCAGGAGCAGCAGTCCTCCTCACGGGACACTGCCGCCGCGACAACGGAACCGCTGTCTGCCACGGAGCGCGAGTGGCTCGTCAAGAACATCGCTGAGAACGGCGTCGCCGCACGCCAGCCCGACAGCACATACATCTACACGCTCGACAACAAGGAGATGAACCTCTCCGTGGCCGGCGATTCCATTTGGGGCACGGTCAATGTGGACGGCGTGAAAGTGCCTTGGCAGGAGATGCAGGGCGCGCCCAAGACCGTCACCGTGCAACAACAGGCCAAGGCTATCGAGACTGTACGCAACGCGAGCGTGTCGATAGGCAAATACGGCAAGTTCGCCCAGTTCCTCCACGGCAAGGACGAGAAGGTGACGCTCGAGAACGATGTCCTCGCGCTGCAGATTTCCTCCAAGTCCGGAAGCATCACCCGTGCCGAACTGAAGAACTATACAACTGAATATTCCAAGGACGAGAACGCAAAGTCTGCGCCGCGCAATGTCGTCCTCTTTGAGGGCAATTCCAACTCGCTCGAGTTCATGATACCGACTGCGCAGCCCGTTTCGACCTCCGAGCTGTATTTCACGCCAACCCGCGTAAACGACTCTACGGTCATGATGACCGTGTCGCCTGCCGAAGGAGCATGGTGGGGCATCGAGTACACGCTGCCGCGAGGCGAGAACTATGTGGTGAAAATGCGCATCGTTCAGCATGGCATGGCCGCCGTGGCGCAGAGCAACAACCGCAGCATGGCTGTCAACTGGCGTCAGGACGTATGCCGTCAGGAGAAAGGTCGCATGTTTGAGGAGCGCAACTCCGGCCTCTATTACAAGCCCGCCGGCGGTGGCGTCGACAACCTCTCCGAAAGCAGCGACGACAGCGAGGAGAAACAGGCCAAGCTGCGCTGGATCGGCTTCAAGAACCAGTTCTTCTCGTCGGTGCTTGTCTCTGACCGCCCGTTCAATACCGCCGACCTTTCGTCCAAGGTGCTGAAAGGCTCTGACTACCTCAAGACCCTCGACGCTCAGGCCGTGGTGAACGACTATGACTGGAACGCCGATGTCCCGGCTTCGTTTTCCCTCTTCCTCGGACCGAACCTCTACCCGCTGCTCGATTCGCTCGACGACAGCATGGTGGCTGACGAGGACCTGGAACTGACAAAGCTCATCCCGCTGGGCTGGAACATATTCCGCTGGATAAACACGCTCGTCATCATACCGCTCTTCAACTTCTTCGGCTCATTCGGCTGGAACTACGGCATCATCATCCTGCTGCTCACCATCTTCATCAAGCTGGTGCTCTTCCCGCTGACATACAAGAGCTACAAGAGCCAGGCGAAGATGCGCATACTCGCCCCGGACATCAAGGCTATCAACGAGAAGTACCCGGGCAACGAAAACGCCATGACGCGCCAGCAGAAGACCATGGCGCTGTACAGCAAGGCGGGCGCCTCGCCGTTCTCCGGCTGCCTCCCCATGCTCCTGCAGATGCCTATCCTGTTCGCGATGTTCTCCTTCTTCCCCTCCTGCATCGAGCTGCGAGGCGAGAGCTTCCTCTGGGCGGCTGACCTGTCTGCTCCCGACGCGATAATATCGTGGAGCGCACACATACCTATCGTGTCTGAATACTTCGGCAACCACATCTCGCTGTTCTGTCTGCTCATGACGGCGACCAACATCATCTATACCTACCTGAACATGCAGAACTCCGCCGGCTCGATGCCCGGCATGAAGTGGATGATGTACCTGATGCCGGTATTCTTCATGATATTCTTCAACAACTACGCAGCTGGCCTGTCGTACTACTACTTCCTCTCGCTGCTCATCACCATCTGCCAGACATACGCATTCCGGTTCTTCATCAAGGAGGAGGACGTGCGCAAGGCGATGGCGGAGAACTCCAAGAAGCCGAAGAAGAAATCCGGCTTCATGGCACGCCTCGAGGAGATGCAGCGCCAGCAACAGCAGATGCTCAAGGAGCAGCAGAAGCGCAACAACAACTCCAAGGGCAGGCATTGATGTTGACTTGACATTGACCTGACGCTCCGTGGCGGCAACACGCCGCCTCAGAGCTGCAAATAAAAGCCCGGGCTTGTCTTACGGCAAGCCCGGGCTTTTATTGTGTGTCAGTTGGTTACAGCATGGCTGCAATCTGCTTTTCTACGGCATTTCGTATGAACGCATTTATAGACACGCCCATTTGTTTTGCAAGCAAGGCTATGCGGCTGTGGATGTCCGGGGTTAAGCGGACATTCAGAGAGCCGGAATAGCTCTTGTGCGGCTCTATACCCTCCTCTTTGCAGTATGCGAGGTAGTCGTCAACGGCTTCATGAAATGCCTCGGTAAGTTCAGTGACGCTTTCGCCCTCAAAATTCACGAGTCCGTCGATGCCTTCGATTTTGCCGAAAAACACCCCGTCGGCTTCGCTGAACGCAACCGACCCGATAAAATCCTTGTACTTGAGTGTATTCATATATATGCTTAACTCGTTGGATGAATTAAATT
>DHKE01000019.1:0-6755 GCA_002404675.1 Porphyromonadaceae bacterium UBA4702
TTCTCTTACGAAGAGAAATGCAACCGAAACACCCTCGCCGATTACAATTCATTTTCAATGCAGAGCCGCATTGCAAATGCAATTTACACTCGCGCCACCGCCCTCACCCCCTCCCCGCCGCCTCATTATTATATACAGTCGGCATACCAGGCGCAGCATCTGCACAAGCAGCAGCGCAGCCAAGGCAGGGACACGGCGTGCCGTGTCCGAAGAGCGACAAGTGGCTATATTGTTGATTTACTGTGATTTCGAGCGGACACGGCACGCCGTGTCCCTACTTTGACAGCACTTCGCTGAAGAGATGTCCTTGCAATGACAACTTGCGCGAAACGATTACTGCAATAATCATTTCGACCGAACGGTCTTTGCAATGATATTTTCGCAACTATATAATCATACAGCAACGTGCACAACCGGCTTGTTTCGAGGACTCCGTGTTTTCGGATTCGCCGGTGGAGCAGCGCGGATTTGGCTATGCGGGCGATTTTTGCTAATTTTGCGCCGTCAATTCAGACGCAGTCAATACAGCATCTGCTGCAAACTACATTATACGATGGACTGGTTGTTAGATCTATTATCCCCGGGCAATGAATCGCTGTCTACATCGATTCTGCTGTACTCATTCGTCATTTTCGCCGGCATCTACCTCGGCAAAATCAAGATATTCGGCGTCTCGCTCGGCGTGACATTCGTGCTGTTTGTCGGCATCCTGATGGGTCACTTCGGGTATGTAGTCAACACTGACACGCTGCACTTCCTGCGGGAGTTCGGCCTCATCCTCTTCATCTTCTCGATAGGCATGCAGGTGGGCCCGGGCTTCTTCTCCTCGTTCAAGGAGGGAGGGATGCGCCTCAACCTGCTCGCGCTGACGGGTGTATGCCTCAATGTAGTCCTTGCAGTCGCCCTGTTCTACGTACAGGGGGGACATGACGGCGCGACCTCGATATCGCAGATGGTAGGCGTGATGAGCGGCGCCGTCACCAACACCCCCGGGCTCGGAGCGGCGCAGCAGACTGTCTTGCAAGTAAATTCACAGGCTTACGAGATTTCACAGGAGATGTCCATGGGCTACGCTGCGGCCTATCCGCTCGGCGTCATAGGCATAATTCTGGTGATGATACTGATAAAGAAGTTCTTCCGCATCAACATAGAAAAAGAGGCCAAGGAGGTCGAAAAGGAGCAGAACGACTCGCAGCTCGCCCCTCACATCATCACAGTGCGGGTGACCAACGAGCTCATCGACGGACTGAGCATGCGCAAGCTGCACACGGTCATCACGTGCAACTATGTCATCTCGCGCATCGAACGGCCTGACGGCAAGCTGATAATACCCACGTCTGACGACGAGGTGCACCTGGGCGACCTGGTGCTGGTGGTGTGCTCGGTGCAGGACGAGGAGATCTTCGTGCGCTTCATCGGCCCGCTCGTCGAGAAGAAATGGGAAATGGAGAACGGCCCGGTCATCTCGCGCCGCGTCCTGATAACCAAGACCGAATACAACGGCGTGCGCCTCGGTTCGCTGCGCATACCGATGGGCTACAAGCTGAACGTGACGCGCGTCAACCGCGCCGGCGTTGACCTGCTGGCGAGCGCAAGCCTGCGCCTGCAGATGGGAGACCGCCTGACAGTGGTCGGCAAACAGTCTGACATCGCACGGTTTGCCGACCGTGTGGGCAACTCGATGAAACGCCTTAACGAGCCGAACCTGTTCACCTTGTTTGTCGGCATTTTCCTTGGCATCATCTGCGGCATGATCCCGTTTGCAATCCCCGGGATGTCAGTGCCTATGAAGCTCGGCCTTGCCGGCGGCCCGCTCGTCGTGGCTATTCTCATCAGCGCATTCGGCCCGAAATTCCACCTCGTGACATACACCAACTCGGCGGCCAACCTGCTGCTGCGCGAGATAGGCATCTGCCTGTTCCTCGCCTCAGTAGGCATCTCTGCCGGCAAGGATTTCGCCAACGTGGTCTTCAATTCCACCGGCGCAATGTGGGTGCTGTACGGGTTCATCATCACGGTCATCCCGCTGCTGGTGGTAGGCATCATCGCCCGCGCTAAATACAAGGTGAACTATTTCTCAATCATGGGTCTGCTCTCTGGCGGATATACAGACCCGCCGGCTCTGGCATACGCCAACAAGGTGGCCAACAATGACCTGCCGGCAGTGGCGTACTCAACAGTCTACCCGCTGACAATGTTCATGCGCGTCATCATGGCGCAGCTCGTCATCCTCTGCCTGTTGTAGGCCATCAGTTTTCCAGCCATTAATGCGCCCCAAACGCAGGGACACGGCAAGCAGTTCAGCCTGCCCGAAGGGCGATGAATGCAATCATTTGATTTGCAGCGACTTGACCACAGACACGGCACGCCGTGTCCCTACTTAGACAGCACGGTCGGAAAAGCAGCGTGAATTTTCAGAGCCTCGGCGGCGAGGGCAATATGCCGATATTGACCGCATTGCATAATTTTTCGCCCCTGTTCTCGTTATTATAGGAGTTGAAACAAATTATACCGAAAATGAGAAGCAAACTCTTGATAGGAGCCGGGGTCGTGCTCACAGGGTTGGCGGTCTATGCCGCCAAAGACCCCGTGGTCATGACCGTCAACGGCGTTGATGTTCCCCGCTCGGAATTTGAATACCTCTATCACAAGAACTCGCAGCAGCAGATCGAGGCGCAGCCATTGGACGAGTATGTCGAGATGTTCAAGATATACAAGCTGAAGGTGGCGGACGCTCTCGCTGCCGGCATCGATACGACTGCCAAGTTCAAGCGCGAGATGATGCAGTACCGCAACGAGCTCGCTGCGCCGTACATGACCGATTCCGCGTATGTGGACCAGCTCGCCCGCGAGATGTATGACCACATGAAAACGGAGGTCGAGGCACGCCACATCATGTTGCGCAAGAGCAGCAAGCGCGAGGCAAACGCGGCTGCCAAGTCACGCATCGACTCAATACACGCAGTGCTGATGAACGGAGGCAGCTTCGCCGAACTCGCAGCGCAGTTCTCGCAGGACGGAATGTCCAAGGACAACGGCGGCAACATGGGCTATATGATAGCCGGCGTGCTCCCGTACTCCTTTGAGAAAGTGATGTTTGAGACCCCCGAGGGTGAAATCAGCCCCGCTTTCGAGACTAATGTGGGCTACCATATCATACAGGGCGGCAAACGCCGTCCCTTCTCCGGCCGCCTCTCCGCTTCGCATATCCTTATAATGTGCAATGCGCGGATGCCGCAGGAGGTTCAGGATGCCGCCAAGGCAAAGGCCGACAGCCTCGCCGCTGTGGTCAAGGCTGACCCGAGCCGCTTTGCCGACGTAGCCCGCCAGTATTCTGACGACAAGGGCTCGGCAGCACAGGGTGGACAGCTGCCGCCGTTCACTGTCGGACAGATGATTCCCGCTTTCTCCGATGCCGCTTACGCTCTCCGCGACGGCGAGGTCAGCGACCCCGTGAAGTCCGACTTCGGCTGGCACATCATCTACCGTCACGAGAACAAGGGGCTTGAGCCTTACGAGGCTATGCGCAGCCAGATCATCAGCCGCATCACCTCGCCGCAGGACGGTCACCGCGACATGATAATCGACCATCAGAACACCATGTGGGGCAAGAAGTTCAAGCTGAAAATGAACAAGGCCGCAGTTGATGAGCTGACAGCATACGTCCGCGAAAACGGCATCACCGAGGAGTTCTTCAAGACATACGAAGCCCCGGAGAAGTCCGCAATGACGATAATGACCATCGGCAAGCGCAAATGCGACATGGCCGGGCTGCTCAAGGTGATGCGCGGCTACGACAAAGCCCCCGAGCCCGACCAGATGAAGCTCCTCAACCAGGCATTGACCAACTACACCAACCGCGAACTCCGCCAGGCGGAGTATGACGCGCTCGCAGAGGAACGTGCGGACTACCGCAACCTGCTCAACGAGTACCGCGACGGCAGCCTCCTCTATGAGATCAGCCTCCAGAACGTCTGGGACAAGGCTTCGCAGGACACCGAGGGTCTCAAAGCATATTTCGAGGCTCACCGCGACGACTTCAAGTGGACAGAACCGCGTGTGAAGGGCTTGTTGGTCAAGGCTGCCAATGACTCCATATCGAAACTCGTGCATGCGCGTCTGCCGCAGCTCGGCAACGACACGGTCATCTCCACTATCCGCAAGGAGTTCGGCAAGGACGTGCAGATAGACCGCGTCCTCGTCAAGAAGGGCGACAACAAGCTGGTGGACTACCTCGTCTTCAGCCCCGCTGACAGCGAGCCGCCGCTTTCAGCCAACTATCCCATATACTTCATCTACAACCCCGTGATGCTCGAACAGCCGCAGGAGGTAGACGATGTGCGCGGGCTTGTGACAGGCGCTTACCAGGACCAGCTCGAACACGACTGGGTAGAGCAGCTGAAGCGCAAATACCCCGTCACGGTCAACGAAAAGGAACTCAAGAAGATAAAATAATCCGCGAGTGCGGACGGCATAACCGAGGGCAAGCTGGTGTGGCTTGCCCTCGATTATTTTGCGCAGCTGGGTAGGGACACGGCGTGCCGTGTCCGAAGGGTGGTAAGTGCAATTGGTTGATATATAATGACTTGGCAGGAACACGGCGTGCCGTGTCCCTGCCTTGCCGCCCCAACATACGCAGTCTGTGCATTTTGCCCCCGAGAGTGACAAACGCAATTAATTGATTTGATGTGGTTTGCGTTGCGGACGCACGCAGGGTGTGTCCCTACATTGGCTTCACAGTATCTTCAGCGCGATGGCGGCGCACGCTTCCGCGTCGGCGAGCGCGTGGTGGTGCTGGCGCAGGTCGTAGCCGCACAGCGCGGCTATCGTGTTGAGCCGGTAGTTGGGTGCGCCCCGCATCTCACGCCGCGCTGCAAGGTAGGTGCAAAAGAACTGGTAGTCGGGGTAGTCCATGCCGTAGCAGCGGAATACCGCCCGCAGGCATCCCTCGTCAAACATCTTGTTGTGCGCCACAAGCGGCAACCCCGCGACAAGCGGCTCTATTTCAGCCCATACCTCTGGGAACACGCGGGCATTTTCCGTGTCTGCCGCCGACAGCCCGTGGATAGCCGTAAACCGCCGTATGTAATAGTCTGGTTCTGGCTTGATGAGGGAATAGTATGTGTCGGCGACCTCGCCTCCGCGCACCGTCACCACGCCCACGCTGCATACGCTCGTTTGCTCACAGTTGGCGGTCTCGAAATCTATCGCTGCAAAATCTGTCATGTCAGTTATTCCATATTTATATTCGCGGTGTCCGCTGCGTCAAGGTAGGGGTGTGTCAAAATAGATACACCCTCGCTTTTATGCGCAGCTGGGTAGGGACACGGCGTGCCGTGTCCGCCGTCAAGCTGCTGCATATCAAATAATTGCATTTGGCATCCTTCGGACACGGCACGCCGTGTCCCTACCTTGCCGCCCCAATCATACGCAGTCGCTGCTTTTCGGACGCTGGCGCGAGTTGCAAAGATAATGATAATTACGACGCACGACACTGATACTATGCGGAATAATTGTTAACTTTGCACTTGCTTTGGCGTGCTATGCCCTTGGCACTGTCCGCCGCACATTATGCACCGCATAAACAGACACCGACAATGATAACTCAGGACCAACTGAAAGAGATACAGGAGCGGCGTGATGCCCTCAACAAATACCTCGACATCGACACCAAGCGCATCGAAGTCGTGGAGGAAGAGCTCCGCACGCATGTCCCCGACTTCTGGGAGGACCAGAAGAAAGCCGAGGAGCAAATGCGCAAAATCAAGGGGCTGCACTACTGGATAGACGCTTACGAGGCTATCGACAAGCAGACCGGCGAGCTCGAACTCGCATTCGATTTCCTCAAGGAAGGTCTCGTGACCGAGGAGGAGATTGACGCGCAATATGCCGCGTTGCTCAACGCCATAGAGCAGCTCGAGCTGCGCAATATGCTCCGCCGCGAAGAGGACAAGCTCGGCGTGGTGCTCAAAATCAACTCCGGTGCCGGCGGCACGGAGAGCCAGGACTGGGCGCAGATGCTCATGCGCCTCTATCTGCGCTGGGCGGAGAAGCACGGCTACAAGACCTCGATAGCGCAGCTGCTCGAGGGTGACGATGCCGGCATCAAATCTGTCACAATCAACATCGAGGGCGACTACGCTTACGGCTACCTGAAGAGCGAGAACGGTGTGCACCGCCTCGTCCGCGTCAGCCCCTACAACGCCCAGGGCAAGCGCATGACATCATTCGCCTCCGTATTCGTCACACCCCTCGTTGACGACACCATCGAGATACACGTCGCGCCCGCCTGCGTGTCATGGGACACGTTCCGAAGCGGCGGCGCCGGCGGCCAGAACGTCAACAAGGTCGAGTCCGGAGTGCGTCTGCGCTACCAGTACAAAGACCCATACACCGGCGAGGAAGAGGAAATCCTAATCGAGAACACCGAAACCCGCGACCAGCCCAAGAACAAGGAGAACGCCATGCGCCAGCTCAAGTCAATACTCTACGAGAAGGAGCTGCAGCACCGCATGGCGGAACAGGCCAAGGTCGAGGCCGGCAAGAAGAAGATAGAGTGGGGCAGCCAGATACGCTCATACGTATTCGATGACCGCCGCGTCAAGGACCACCGCACAGGCTACCAGACATCAGACGTGAACGGCGTTATGGACGGCGACATCGACGACTTCATCAAGGCCTACCTCATGGAGTTTGCCGCCACCATGGACGAATAATAGGGCAATTCCAAGGCAGGGACACGGCGTGCCGTGTCC
>DHKE01000019.1:6792-31908 GCA_002404675.1 Porphyromonadaceae bacterium UBA4702
TGCAGTAAATCAAATAATTGCGTTTGCCACCCTTCGGACACGGCACGCCGTGTCCCTACCGTGACCGCACGAAATCCAATATAACACGAGAGGGACGCTTGCTGCGCCCCTCTAGCTGTATATGTTGTGCTGCGGTCACTGCCCCAAATACGGCTTGACCACGTCGATGCTCCATGCGTAGTTCAGGTTGGCTTGCGAGCCGTCTTCAAGTGTTCCCGACGTGATGCCCACGACCTCGCCGTACTCGTTGATCAACGCGCCGCCGCTGCTGCCATGGTCTATCTGCACCGAGGTCTGCATCAGCGTACGGGCATTGTCGCGCCACTGCGACACCTTGCCGTCAGACAGCGTGTTCTCCCAGCCGCGCGGACTGCCTATGGCATACACCGTTGCGCCTACCTTAGGCTTGTCCTTGGCAATCGGTATGTACTTGTTGCCCTTCACGTTGACGCGGAAGAGGATGAAGTCGTTCTCCTCGTCGCAATGGATCACCTCCTCGACCTTGTAGACATTGTCATTTTTCGCAAGCTTGATTTGCTCCAGCCCCTGCCCAGTCCCGGCAAATACATGAAAGTTGCTGACAGCAAGACCTTCGCCATTGATGAAGAAGCCAGACCCTTGGAAACCATTCACGCCGTCACTGGTGTACACCATGAACACCGCACTGTTGTACCGCTCGAAAATCTCCGTCCCGTCCATCTTGTGCCGGTTCGTGTCGTCAACAGCCGGCACATTCTGATCGGCAACGTTTTCTGATGCGGCTCTGTCATGCGCCGCGTCTTGCTGCTTGCTGCGGTTCTGTCCGGATTTCGTGGCACAGGCAGAAAGACATATTGCCAATGCTAAAGCTGCCGAGGGGAGCCCGTGCTTACTTATTCTTGCTGTCATCGATTATGTTTTTAGGCAGTATGTGTATCAGGAAGCGCTGGTTGTTGCGCTCATTAGTCTTGTCTCTCATCGAGTGGGTGTTCAGCGTGCCGTCGCCGCTGCCAGACACCAGTATCTCGCAGTTTTTCCCGAACTTGATGCCCTCTTTGGCCCAAAAACGCATCAGTCCGAGGGCCCTGTCATAGCTGAGGCTGTAGTTGCCGGCATAGCCGTCTGCCGAGGCCTGTCCCTCGATGATTAGGGCATAGTTGTTGTCACTGTGCTTTTTCAGGAAGTCGCGGATTACTTTGCCGGCTTCGCGGAGCTTCGGCAGCTGGCTTGGGTCTGTTATTTCGCTTATGTTTGATTTTCCGAGCGGATATTTCACGTCAATAGTCAACACGTACTTGCGGTAATCCTTGTTGTACTTGAAATATTCGCTTCGCCCCAACTCCATAGTTGAGTTCTCGATCTTCTTGATTTCAGCCAGCTGGGTCTCGGTTGCCTCCATACGCTTGTGCAACAAGACTATGACAAGGACGAACAGCACCAGCATGACGAAAAACAGGCTTGTCATAAGGTCTGAATAACTCGTCCAGAAAAACGATTCTTTCCGCTGTGCCATAATCAGTTGCCAGGGTTGTTTTGTGTAGTGTTTGCCTGAATCTGCGGTTGTGCGGCATGAGCAGTTGTATCGGGCTTTGTAGTGTCTTCTTGGGCTGCTTTCTCAACTGCTACGGCAGCTTCTGTGACTACTTCGACTGTGTCTGTTGTAGTATCGCTGTCAGCTGCGGATTTGCTGAATGTCCCTATTCCTGCAAGGATGCCGAACACTGCAGCGGTTAAGACAACGCCTGCGCCACCGCCGATAGCCCATGGCTTCCAGTCCCATTTCTTGTTTCCGTCATCACTGCCGCCGCTGTTGTCTTCGTCAGTGTTGTTAACATCGGCCTTTTGTACCTTTCCTTGGCCGGATGGAGTGCCTGATGTGCCTCTGCGCAGTTCCTTGGCAAGAGCTTTGTTAGACTGATCGATGCGCTCAATCAGCTTGTCCAGCTTGGCAGGTATGTCTGAGATTTCATCAAGCCTTTTGGCGAGCTGCGGAACTTCTTTCATCCTCTCGCTGAACTTTTCCCGAAGCTCTCTGGAAAGCTGCTCGAACTGCTCGGTTTCATTGGCGATGAACGACTTGAACTGCTTGCTCAGTTCATCAAACTGGTCGGTTATCGTCTTTACTTCTTCTGATGTGAATTCGCTGATTTTTTTCATGGCACTCTTCAGAGTGTCGTCTGCATCTGCGGTCGTTTTCGTGATAGCACCGTTGTAGTCCCTGAAGAAATCCCGCATTTCTCGAAGGATGCCGTAGTTGTCGGAATCCTCACGGAACATCTCTTCAAAGCGGTGTATGGCATCTGTGTATCCCTGTATGTCAGTCAGGTATTGGTTGAACTGTTCCAGCTTTTCAGTGCAGTGCTGCAGTTCGCGCAGCACAGTCACATTGGCGTTTGCCATGCTCATCACGTCCATTTGCTGCACGGCTTTTATGACTTCTGCCTGCGTAGCATACGATTCGTTTACAGCTGCCAGAGCGTTGCCGAGGTTGGCGGTGTTGTCCGCAAAAGTCCTGTTGAACTCGTTGAGGTTTTTCACCATGTTGTTCAGAGCCTGGGCGGTGTCTGTCGGTAGTTCAGGCAGCAGCTTCGACTGCATCCATGCCAAGAAGGAATTCTTGCCGTTCTCTTCAGCCAGTTTGCACTTCTTGAACGTGAATGTGTTTATTGTTGTCAGTGCGATGCCGCAGATTGATGCCATCATTGCCCATGCCACGCCATCGAGCAGAGGCTCTACCCCAGAAGCGATGGCGTTGTTGGTCGCGTCAGTGCTTGTGATGAAGTCGAGGTTCAACCCGAACAGGCCGATGATTACACCGACCATAGTGCCGGCAAGACCGAGGTAAAGAGGCACCGGTGTCTGCGAGGCTATCTCATTCTCGACAGAGTCGCAATGGCGGTCAACTGCATCCTTGAGCAACCCGAAATCGATAACCGAACCCTGGTTGAAGCCAAGATACTTGTTGATTGAATCCCGGATTGATGAGAATATCTCATTTCCCTCGCCATCGATGCCGTTGACAATGTCGGTTGTGGTGTTGCGAGTCAGCTCCCATGTCAGGTTCTGGGAGAAAATGTCGCGGAACATATTCATGCGCTTGCGGTTTTTCAAGTACACATAAATCTGACCGCATATTATCATAATGATTATGATGGGTACAAGAACGTGTAAGTCCATAGTTTATCTTTTGAATCGTACTACTGCTTTTTCGGTAATGCGCCAGCCTGAACCGTCACGCGCAGCCTTGCCCGGAGTGATTTCGGCATCTCGTGCTCCGTCTTTGTCGCCTTCGAATCTGACAGCCTCTTGGAGGTGTTCTGCGGATCGCAGTTTCTCCATGTTTTTTATCGGACTGAAGATGGCAGTGTCGCCAGCGGTTTCACAAACATAGTTGCTGTATCCTTTTTCTTCGACATCGGAGGGATTCTCAAAACGACCGTTCCTCGTTTGCTCAAAATACACGGTTTTCGTCGGAGTTTTCGGGGCATTGTCTGTTCTCCTCGGGTTGCTGTCGATTGGGGGTGGTGCCTGTCGTTGTGCCTGCCGCTGTGGCTCTCTCGTTGCAGTCTTTAGCCGTGTCACTTCTGTTTGGAGTAATGCCAGCTTGTCTGAAGTTTCGCTCAGCTGCTTTCTTATGCTTAAGAGTTCATTCTGAAGTTGAGTTGTCGCTGCAGGGTTGTGTCGGCTGTTCTGCTGCAGCCTGTTTGTGTTGCCAGGGACCCCGGCTCTCCCTCGGATGTCTGATTCTGTCAGTGCATCGTTATTTTGGTCTGACCGTTTTCTGCTAAGTATCACCGATATCGCAATCGAGATTACCGAAAACACTATTGCAAGTATTGCCATGATTTTGATGATTTCGGATCCCTTGTATTTTTCACCCAAATTGTCGATGGCTGTTTGCTGTTCTTGTTTATATCCAGATAGTTGAGTTTCTAGTGCCTCTACCTTGCCATTCAATTCAGACAGCAGGTGTTTCGTTTTCTCCAACTCCTGTTCTGTGTCATCGTCGTCGTCAAGGTCTTTGTCATGCTCGTTACCGCTTGCCGCAACGACATTATCTTGGCCGGTCGCCGGTTGTTCTGTTTGTGTCTTGGGCTTTTCCGGACTTCCGTCATTGCAGGAGGCCATGCCGGACATAGCCAGCATGAACAATCCCGCGAACAGAAGTTTTGGTGTGATGTATTGTCTCATAGTCTTGTTTATTGAGCTTTCAATTGATCGTGTATCTCTTCAGAAATCGACTGAAGCACGCCCTTTATCGGGTAGAAGAAGAATGTTTCTTTTATGGGCTTGTCCTCATCGGTCTCCTCGAGCATGTGTTCGATGCCCTTGTTCATGAATGTGTCGATGTCTTTTTGTGAGACTTCTTTTGCGATTTTCATAGAGTTGCTGTCCACTCCAAAATAGTCGTCGAAGTCGAATTTTTTCGGCATCACGTTCAGAACAAAGTCAAAGAACTGCTTTACAGACTCCACTGCCCGTTTCAGATATCCGCTGTCGGCCTTAATTTCCTCGTAGGTTTCCGTGGCCACGCCGGAGTTGTCGCTGCGCATTACGATGACCTTGTCTCTGTCGTCGCTGCTGGTGCCGTCAGCGATTATTCCGCCCTTGCAGGTGGATTCCTTGGAATTGGAGTTGTCATCCAGTCCTATGATGTCCAGCTCTTTGTCGTATTCGCATTGCAGTATCTCTTCAAACACCTTCTTTGTGTACGTTGCGAGGTCTTTGGTGTTTGCCGTTATGGCTCGGAGCACTTTGCTTCCGTTGCCGCTGAATGATATATGACGCGGCAGCTCAAGACCTTCACGCTTGATTATCTGCGCGATGTGGTACACTATTGCTGTATAGAAGATGATGAAGACGATTTTGAATTTGTCATCCTCTTGCAGAATATGGTTAAGGTCGATTTGGTCGGGGGATATGCCAGCTTCTTTTATGATGGCATTGTCTTTTAGACTGAACAGGAAGGCTGCCATATCCGATGGTCTGCGGTCTTCCATTTTTTTGAACACTTCGACGATTTCGGCAATTCGGTTGTCCTCTTTTGCATTGTCTCCCAGCACTTTGAAGATTTGCGGTTTGAATGTGTCGATTATGCCGTTGTCCAGAGTGTTTGCCAGCGAATCTTCAAACAGCGTGTTTCCCGCGAAGCGGAATGAAGTGACGCGGACAATCTCCTTGTTTTTTGCAAATGCTATATCGGTTGTCCCTCCTCCGATGTCAACATTCACAAGGTTCGTTGCTCTTGCGTTGCTGCTGAAGAAATACTGTATAGGAGCTGAGGACTCGGAGATGCTGTTGGTTGCGCCGTTTGCGCCGAAATATTCGGCGTAAGCCTTGTCCCATATTGCCTTCATGCGGTTCAGTCTTCGTGGCGCCATGCTTATCGGGTAGAACCATGTTATCTTAGTTTTCTGGAGGTTGCCGTCGTTGAGAAGCACCTTGTACCGCAGCATAAGCATGATGCATCTGATGTACGCCTCCATCTGAGCATCGTCTTTGCCCCATTTGATGTCCGTGATGGGCTTGTTGTGTTCATAGTCCCTGCGCTTACCGAAGTATAACGGAATGTTTACCAGCTTGAACGGGTCTACTATGAGGTTCCAGTTGGTGCTTTTGGCGCACGACAGGACAGTGCGTGTGGGAAAACGGAAGTCGCCGGCTCCCACTTCGCCGGGCATATAGTCCTTTTCAAACCGTTCGTTCTCGTCGCTTGTTGTCGTTTCGGAAGTGAATATCGGGCACAACGGGCTGTCGTCCTTGCCGAATTCGAGAGGGTGTGATGCGAGTTCGTCTGGTTTGCGGTATTCGATATGGGTGTTTGATGTGCCGAGGTCAATGGCAAACTCATATCCATCGTTGTTCGATGACTGCTGTTTGAATATCGGAACTATTAAGCCGTTGCAGCGGCGTGAGGGGTTTGAAACGCGGATAAAGCCGATGTTCTCGCCCTTGACCAGGTAGTTGTCAGCCTTGAGTGTCGTTGACTGCTCGTTGCGGCATACCCAATCCTGCTGCTGTACCGGTTTCCCGTCGGTGTTGAAGAATGTGAACTCGTTTTCGCGGGACGTGTTTTGCAGGCAGGCTGCGTTGTAGATCGCGTCCGCCGGGTTTGTGAAACGAACCAGCGGCATGACGAATCCGGAGAAACGCAGCTGCGTCACAGCACCCTCATTATTTGCGACATCAACTGCGCGGCTTGTATAGTATTTGCGCGTGTACTCGATGTAATGGATGCGGTCTCCGCCAGTTATGGGTATGCGGAGCGTTACCTTGATTGCCCCGGCGGCAGCGAGGGTTTCCATCTCCATCATCGGCTTGCCGTCTGGCATATTGCCTCGCAGGTCGTCGGCAGTGAAATATTCGAAGAACAGCGGCTTGACCGGCAGCAGATATGTTGATTTGTCCGTGCTGTGCAGATTGCCGTCGAAAAAATGCTTGCTGTTGAGTTTGTATTGTTTGATTTTGATGATCTGGTCTTCGAGGAAGTCGCTGATGGTCAGGTACGGGTATTGGGCGCCTTCTTGCGGAAGGGTGCGCTGTCTGATGTCTTCGGCATCAAAATAGGGCGCGTGGTTGTTTTTCGTCCAGTTGCCAGTCGTGTATATTAAGCCGGTATAAAGGCTGCCCTCCTCTGTCGGAAGAACAAGGGGCAGTGGGTTCGCTGCAGTTGTTTTTGTGGCGTTGATGACGAACTGGCATTTTGCGATGTCGGCTTTGTTAGATTTCTGGTACAAGGCAATGCCCAAAACTTCGACAAGGTTTGCACCCTGACCTGTCGGTATTTCAGACAATTCATCCAAGTCTGTCGCTGAGGTGTTGCGAAGTTGTTCTTTTTTATCCAGGTCTGCTATTTCCTTATAAGTTTCGTTGAGATAATCATCGACTTCCGGAAACAGCTGTGCGAAATTGGCAATGCTGTTTTTAAGCACGAACAGGTATTTCACGAACTGGAAGTCGCGCTTGTAGAGAGGCTGATACTCTGCGTCAAACGGCATGTCGTTGTCTGCGAAGAAAACATCCTTGACGTATGTCAGGTCATTGGCGTTGCTGAAGAACAGCGTTGCCGGTGAGGTCGCGCCGATGATGTTGAGCTGGTCAGGGCCATTGACATAGTTGAGCAGATAGATGCTGTCCAGCCTGTCGAAATTGTATTCCTTGCTGTCTGATTTCAGGTACTTGTCCAAGGCGTCGCCCAAATACTGGCAGCCGGGCTGGTCTGAATTAATCAGCTCATTGAGGTCTGCCTTTGCATCCCATTGGATTATTTCTATTTTGTCCTTGTACTTGTCGATGTTGAAGAATATCTCCGCGACATCGAGCGAGTCTGATACCATTTTGTGGAAAATGGTATTGCCGTCTAGGTCAACATTGCCGTTTTTGTCCTTGGCGCACACCTGCCGGAAAGCAGATTTCACCAGGTCAATGCGTGCGAAAGGCGAGGGGATTGACGTGATTTCATGGGTTGCGGCGCCGCCGTCGGGGTCTGCTATCGTCTTGAGCGCCTCCTTGTTGTACGGGAAAACAGTGCCAGCGTTCCAGTCCTTGTAGGCATCTGAGCCGCCTGTGTATAGCCGGAATATAGTTGATTTGTCTTCTGACATGGCGATGTTTAGTTGCTTAGTTTTTCTGTTATTAGCTTGTCTGTGGCCCGGTAGAACATTTCCATGAACTTGGACTCCGGACCCTTGCTTTTGCAGTCTTTGACGGCAGAGTTAAGTCTGTCGGTAATGAGAGAGTAGTCAGAAAGTCTGGACAAGATTTTCTTGGGTTTGACACCGGTCACCACGTCGAAAGGCTTGTCACCGCACTCGAGGTTGAACAGGTGAAGCGGACGGATGTTGTCTTTCATTTCAGTCAGCCATTCCTTGTATTTTTCAAGGAACTCATGCAGCGTTTTGAAGAACTGGCTGTCATATAAGTCCTTGAAATTGTCGTTGTTGGCGTTGAATGACTTTGACTGGTATACGCTCAGTTTGCAGGTCAGGGCGTTGGCAGTGAGCGTGAACTGGGTCAGCGGCCGGTACAGCATATCCTTGAGCCGGTCATAGAAAGAAGCGAATGTTACAGCTCCGTCGGTATGCTTCAGGCCCAGCTCTTTGTGTACAGTGCCGTTGGTCGCGTCGTGGTCAAACTGTGTGTTGCAGAAATCCACTATTGCTGTTGCAGCCATCAGCTCTATCAGATGTGCGTCGTTCTGCTGTGCTACGCCTCCCTCATGGTTTTTGTATGTCTTGGAAATGTTGTCGGCAATGTAATACATTGCATCGACCAGTCCGTTAATGTTTTTCCCGTAGTATGCCAGCGCGGATTTTGTCTTTGAGATGAACGTCGAAGAGTCGATTTCGCTTTCATCGTCTTTCTCGAGTTTGAAATACGGCAGCACTGAAATTGCCCCGATCGGGGCATTTTTTATAAGCGCGCTGTTCGGCATGCTTGCGCCTGCAGTGCGCAGGGTCTTGAGCAGAAGGGGGAAGCCGCTTGCACCTGTTCCTCCGAATATAGAGCTTATGATGAATATGCGGTCGCCATTGCTGAACTCATTCGCGAAATTCTGAAAGTCGGCGGAATGTGCTATCTGGTTAAGCACCACGCTGCCTATGTTCGGGTTGCCTTTGAACCCGACTTGCATTGAAGCGTTGAGGTTAGCGTCCGAGAACAGCATGCGCGACATCGCTTTGTTGGCTTTCGACATCGAGGGATATGCAATGAACTGCTTGAAAGTCTTGTCGTCGGTGTCCTTAATCTGCAGCAAATAGTTGGGCATGGCCTGATATATGCCAGTGCGGAAGAAACGGCTTGGATTTGTGCTGTCGAAAGTCAGGCAGTTTCTGATCTTCGCATAGTTGTTCAGAAGCATCACAGTGCGGGTCAGGTCTGCGTTGGCCTTATCCGGGTCTATGATTACAGGAACTATTTCGTCAGCTTCGAATTTGACGCCAGCTGCGAGCAGCATTGCCAGCGAGCGCAAGACTCGCGAGCCTGTGCCGCCTATGCCGAATATGTATATTTTTGCCATAGTATCTGGTGTTTTTGTGGGTTATGCCGGGGCGTGAGAACAGTTCTTGCTCCACCATTTGAATGCAAACGAGAAGACTGCGAACCAAAATATCGCGAGCAGCATATCGGCGACGCCGAAACAAAGGATGTTTGATGTCGTGATGTCTAAAGGCACGTCACTCCCTGTTGCGGGGTCTGTCTCGACCATTTTCCCTCCATGGTAGTCAGACAAAACCATTTGCCAGCCGACGAAAAAGTTGATTACAGCATTTCCACCCAGGAAAATTAGCCAGCCCCACCAGGTGTTCAGCTTCGGGTGGTCTATGATGTAGTAGAACAACACGACCAGCGCGGCAGTTATGCCAAGCATGGCGAGGCCAAGCCCGATGTATGAATTGTTCTCCGAGTAAGGAGACACTCCTCCCCACAGGTATTCTGCGAGGTTAAGCCCGAAAAAGTCTTCGAACAGGAAGCAGTACATTTTTCCGAATATTTCTCCCATATCAATTATATGTTATGTTGATTTTCATTGTTGAGACAGCCTTGTCTTTGCGATATGCTTCGGCAACACCTCCGATGATAGAGCCTATACCGGTGGTCTTGCTCAAATTAGCCTTAATGTTCATGCCCTTGTCTTCGTTTGTGGCTGCAATCCATTCGGGAAGAGACGGTTGCGTGAATTTCAGTGTCTCTTTTGGCACCCTCACCCTTTCGGGCTTGTTGAACGAAATTATGTGGCTATATTTGTCGTCTTTAGATGAAGGCTTTATTTCGACAATCTCCAAATCTCTGTTGCCGAAAGAATAGTTGGATTTGTCGGTTATGACACTTTCTGGCTGCAGCGATTGCCGCATGTCGGCTGAAATCATCAGCTCGTAGTTTTCACCTTTCGCGTGGATGCCTGATGTATTGCCGTTTTTGTCTGACACTCTGTAGGCATTGGGGACGGGGGCTGTGAAGGCGACCATGTCTTTGTAGCCGGGGAGCTTGGTGTAGTCGGCTTCGCGGTTCAGGCGGGCGAGCGTGCCGGCGCGTCCGAATACCCATATATAATAGGGGCGTTTCACGTTAGCCAGCTGCTCGTTGCCTGTGAGCTGATAGTATGTGCCGGTGAACGTGGACTCCATCTTCAGTATCTCTACGCCGAGGTCGGGAATCTTCTTGCGGCAGTCTTCGACGGCGAGTTTGACGGATGTCTTGCAGATGCCGAGCTCCTTGGTGGAGTCGCCGCCGGGCAGTGCCAGTATGCAGTCGGATACCAGTATGGCGACGGTGTTTTGGTCCATTCCCGTAAGCACGCGCTTTATGACTTCGCTGATGTCGGTGGTGTTCCTGTTCCCTCCGGCCATTGCGAATGTCTGCGGGTTCATGGTCTTGATATATGACGTGATGTCCTTGCTGGCAAAAGGTATTACCGTGCTGTTGATGTAGTTGAGGTATACTGCGCTACATTCGGAGTTGAGGTCGCTGATGTATGCGTAGACAGCGTCTTTCAGCTCTGAGCCTTGGCACATGTAGCCGTCCATGCTGCCGGAGTTCTCGATGTATACTTTCAGCGTAGGCTTGCCGGCGGCTTCCTGCGGTTCGCGACTGCCGCTGACCGTGATAGTACATCCTTTACAGCAGGCAAGTATAATTGCAATCAGGAGAATGACTCCCAATCCGGCGAATATTGTGACTTTTTTGTTCATCGTAACGTATTGTTATCTGGTGAGTTATGTGTCAAGTTTGTGAGCTGGGCTCGTGTTGGTTTGGTGAATTTCTCTTGGCAAGAGAAGTTTACCGCTGGCAAAATTAGTGCATCTGTTTGAATTTCACAAGATTTGAGCCGTATTCATGACAAAAATTTTCGCCGAAAACGGCAGCAAAAATGCACTTTTCTTACGATTTTATCAACAACTGCTCTTGCAACAATCTGTTTATCAACTGCTTGAAGAATATGTACTTCTCTTGCCAAGAGAAATACATTATTTTGTGCGCATCGGGACCTGATTTTTGGCGGTGCGGGGAGGGAATTTTTCGCGGTTGCGGTGTTATACTGATGACCGCAGGTTGGTTCTTGTGTTTCTGCGAGGCGCGGGCAAGGGGCGGAAATGCCAGTTTGCCGCTGCCGCAGGGCGTATAGCCGTGGTCAGGGTGGTTTTGTCTGATAAAGTGGCAAAAATTACCCACTGCAGGTTTGGCGTTGCAGAAATTAAGTTGTAATTTTGCGGTCAGAACAGAGAACACATTACATAACCAAATAACAACAGATTACTATGTCAAAAGTGACAGTTGTAGGCGCTGGTAACGTAGGCGCAACAGCAGCTAACGTGATGGCTATCCGCGAGGTTGCAGACGAAGTAGTGATGATCGATATCAAAGAGGGCGTATCCGAGGGTAAGGCCATGGATATGATGCAGACAGCTAACCTCCTTGACATGAACACTCGTGTCATCGGTGTCACAAACGACTATGAGAAGACTGCAAACAGTGACGTTGTAGTCATCACTTCCGGCATCCCCCGCAAGCCGGGCATGACCCGCGAGGAACTCATCGGCGTGAACGCCGGCATCGTTAAGCAGGTGACTGAGAGCGTTCTGCGTCACAGCCCCAACGCTATCATCGTGTGTGTATCCAACCCGATGGACACGATGACATACCTGATCCACAAGATTTCGGGCCTTCCCAAGAACCGCATCATCGGCATGGGCGGCGCGCTGGACAGCAGCCGTTTCAAATTCTACCTCGGCAAGGCTCTCAACGCCAATGCCAACGAGGTTGAGGGTTTCGTAATCGGCGGCCACGGCGACACTACCATGATCCCGATGAAGCGTTTCGCTGCTTATCGCGGCATCCCCGCCACCAAGCTCCTCGACGAGAAGACTATGGACGAGGTGGTAGCAAGCACTATGGTCGGCGGCGCAACACTGACCAAGCTGCTTGGCACTTCCGCATGGTACGCTCCGGGCGCAGCTGCAGCCGAGGTGGTTGAGGCTATCATCCACGACCAGAAGGCGTTCATCCCCTGCTCTGCTCTGCTTGAGGGCGAGTATGGCGAGAAGGACCTCTGCATCGGCGTTCCCTGTATCCTGGGCAAGAACGGTATCGAGAAGATCGTCGAGCTCGACCTCAATGAGGAGGAGAAGGAGCTGTTCGCCAAGAGCGCAGCTGCTGTGCACAAGACCAACGCTGCACTTCCCTGCTGATTTACGTCAGACGCGGAATAACAGAACAAGAGAGGACGTGTCACCACGCGGTGGCGTGTCCTCTTTTTTGTCTGAGAACTCGGAGTGCTCCTCTGAGTTTTCTGAGTTCTCGGAGAGGGGGCTGCTCTATCGGATGTCGGCGGCTGGGAGGCAGCAGATGCCCATGCGGCGCATGTCGGCGACGTTGGCGCGGGCGGTCTGCTCGTCGGCTGCCGAGCAGCAGTCGGTGCATACTGTCACCTCGTAGTCGCGCATCAGCGCATCGACTGCCGTGGCGCGTATGCAGTTGGGGTATTGCGTGCCGGCTACCACTATGCGCCGTGTGCCGAGGCGCGAGAGTATGCTGTCGAGGTCAGTGCGGAAGAAGCCGCTGAAGCGCGTCTTGACGACGGTGATGTCTGACGTGCATACGCTGATGCCGTCCACTATTTCCGCTCCGCGTGTGCCTGCGACGCAGTATCCGCTGCTGTCAGCGAACAGGTGACGCCGTGCCGGTTCGGCATCGCTGCCGTCAGCGCGGTGGGCGCGGACGATGTGAATAATCGCCCAGCCGAGTTCGCGTCCGCGCCGGGCAAGCGCGTCTATCGCCGGCACTGTCGCCGCTGCGCCGGCTACGCACAGCACTGCTCGCGGCTCTACGAAATCGCGTTGCATGTCAATGATAAGCAACGCTGTCTTGCTGTTTTCCTCCATAATCAAATATTTCCCCCGAACAATAGTCGGTGCGAGAGGCTGATATGTACCCGAAAAGGCCATTTCGGGTACATGTTTAGCAAAGGTAATGATTTTATCCGGAAACAGGCGGCACGGCTGGGTGAAAAACGGCGGCAGGGGGTGGCGAAGGGTTTGCCGTGTCGCGGTATTTTTGTACCTTTGCGGATATGCAAGCAGATGACTTTGACATACGCGACCGCCGGCGTGACGGCGATTTCGAGAAGGCGTTGCGGCCGCTGTCGTTCGGCGACTTCAGCGGCCAGGAGAAAATCATCGAGAACCTGAGCGTTTTCGTCAGCGCGGCGCGTATGCGCGGCGAGGCTCTCGACCATACGCTCCTGCACGGGCCTCCGGGGCTGGGCAAGACCACGTTGAGCAACATCATCGCCAACGAGCTGGGCGTGGGCTTCAAGGTAACGTCGGGGCCGGTGCTCGACAAGCCGGGCGACCTGGCGGGCATCCTCATGTCGCTTGAGGAGCATGACGTGCTTTTCATCGACGAGATACACCGTCTGCACCCGATAGTTGAGGAGTACCTGTATTCGGCGATGGAGGATTTCCGCATCGACATCATGCTTGACAAGGGCCCTGGGGCGAAAAGCGTTCAGCTCACGCTCGCGCCGTTCACGCTCATCGGCGCGACCACGCGCTCGGGGTTGCTGACCTCGCCGCTGCGTGCGCGTTTTGGCATCAACTGCCATTTGGAATACTATGACCACCAGACGCTTAAGGGTATAGTGCTGCGGTCGGCAGGGTTGCTGAAAGTGGGCATCTCTGACGATGCAGCCCTTGAGATAGCGTTGCGCAGCCGAGGCACGCCGCGTATCGCCAACGCGCTGCTGCGGCGTGTGCGCGACTTCGCGCTGGTCAAGGGCGACGGCAATATCGACTTGGAAATGGCGCGTTACGCGCTCACTGCGCTCAACATCGACCAGTTCGGCCTGGACGAGATCGACAACCGCATACTGACGACGATAATCGACAAGTTCAAGGGCGGCCCGGTGGGGCTGAGCACAATAGCCACTGCGCTGGGCGAGGATGCAGGCACGCTGGAGGAGGTCTATGAGCCGTTCCTCATCAAGGAGGGCTTCATGAAGCGCACCCCACGAGGGCGCGAGGTGACGGACTTGGCATACTCACACCTGCACCGCCACCGTCATTCGGCAGACGGTCAGCCGACGCTTTTCTGACCCTCGCCATTCTCTTCGATCTGCTCCTGCTCGCTGTCGAGCTGCTGCTTGTGGCGGTACAGTTGCCACGAGTTGATGACGTTGTGCCAGATGCTGTAGAAGCCGCCGACGACTGAAGTCACGGGGCTGAAGAACGTGTAGCCGAGCCATATCACGAATACGGTGTTCTTCTGGCCGAGAGCCTGGCCGGCGGTGATGTGGTCGCCGTACTTGTCGCCGACTACCCACCCCAGCTTGAACTGCACGATGCAGCAGATGAACGACACGACGACGAGCCACACCTGCGTGGATATGGAAACATCGCTGTGGACTATGCTGCGAGTTGTGACGGTCAACGCCAGAGCCAGCGCGACAGCCCACATATAGAATGAGAGTTCCTGAAGCTCGCGCAGCCGCCGGTGCAGCGCCGGCAGCCATTTTTTGACCGCAAGAGCGGCGAACAGCGGCAACAGCAGCAGCGGGAAGACCTTGCCGAGTATTAGCAGCCCCGAGGATATTACGCCCATGCCGGGATGCGGATGCACAAAAGGAACAAATACGGGAATCAGTATCGCCACGGCGATGTTGACAAGTATCAGGTATGTGGTGATCGATGCCACGTCACCGCCGAGTTTGCGCGTGATGACAGCCGAGGCTGTCGCCGTCGGGCAGATCATGCACAGCATCGCCCCTTCGAGGACAACTCGCAGCCCACTGTGCGGCAACGCTATGAGTATCAACGCTATGCCGGAGAATGCGCCTGCCTGTATCAGCAGCAGCCATTTGTGCCAGCGGCACAGGCGCAGGTCGTGCAGGTCAAGGCGGCAGAACGTCAGGAAGAGCATGCTGAAAATGAGCAGCGGCTGCACCGCCTCGACGCATGACAGCGCGGCATGGCGCACTTCCGCAGGGACGGGGAGTGCCGCGAATATGAAATAGCCCGCGATGCCAGCTATCATCGACACCACGAGCACCCAGTCTTTCAGGAATTTCAGAACTTTCATCCCGGTTGGAATTTTGCTCTGCAAAGTTACTCAAAAGCCGCGTATCCGCCAACGGTCGTGTGACAAAATGTTGCCGCATCATACGCTCAACCCTTCTCCAGCAAGGTGGGGGCACGGCGTGTGACCAGTCGTCGGCGAGTGCTGGAAAGGCAGGGATAAGCCGAGGGAAATTTCATCAGCACTTTTGGTCAGCCGCGTCAGTTGCGGCTGTAGTTGGGCGCTTCTGCCGTGATTGACACGTCGTGGGGATGGCTCTCCAGCACGCCGGCAGAGGTGATGCGTGTGAAGCGAGCGGAGTGGAGCGCCTCGATGTCCTTTGCGCCGCAGTATCCCATGCCGGCACGCAGCCCGCCCAGCATCTGGTAAACCACCTCGTAGAGCGAGCCCTTGAACGGCACGCGAGCGGCGATGCCCTCGGGAACAAGCTTCTTCGCGTCGGTCTCCGTGCCCTGGAAATAGCGGTCCTTGGAGCCTTTCTCCATTGCCTCGAGCGAACCCATGCCACGGTATGACTTGAATTTTCTGCCGTTGAAGATGATGGTGTCGCCCGGCGATTCCTCCACGCCAGCGAGCATGCTGCCCAGCATGACGGAGCAGCCGCCGGCAGCGAGAGCCTTCACGATGTCGCCGCTGTAGCGTATGCCGCCGTCGGCGATTACCGGCACGCCTGTGCCCTTCAGAGCCTTTGCCACATCATATATAGCTGACAGCTGCGGCACTCCTACGCCTGCAACCACGCGGGTGGTGCATATCGAGCCTGGGCCGATGCCGACCTTCACGCCGTCTGCGCCGTTGTCTGCCAAATAGCGTGCAGCCTCGCCAGTTGCGATGTTGCCGACCACCACGTCGATGTCGGGGAACGCCTTCTTCACGCTCTTGAGCACGCCAATCACGCCGGCGGAGTGTCCGTGGGCAGTGTCGATGACAAGCGCGTCAACGCCGGCAGCCACGAGAGCCTCGGCACGCTGCATGCTGTCGGGGGTAACGCCGATGCCGGCAGCCACACGCAGGCGGCCCAGCGAGTCCTTGCAGCTGTAGGGCTTGTCCTTGGCCTTGGTGATGTCCTTGTATGTCACCAGCCCCACGAGGTGTCCCTCCGCGTCAACGACCGGCAGCTTCTCGATCTTGTGCTGCTGCAGTATGTCGGCAGCCTGTTCCAGGTCGGTTGACTGGTTGGTGGTCACGAGGTTTTCGGAGGTCATAACCTCGTCTATCTTCTTGTCGAGATTGCGCTCGAAGCGCAGGTCACGGTTGGTGACGATGCCGCGCAGCATCCGGTTCTCGTCAACGACTGGTATGCCGCCGATATGGTATTCGCTCATCATGGCGAGCGCGTCACGCACGGTGCTGCCCACGGCAATGGTCACTGGGTCGTATATCATGCCGTTCTCGGCACGCTTGACGGCATGCACTTGACGAGCCTGCTCGGCGATAGACATATTCTTATGTATCACGCCGATGCCTCCCTCGCGGGCGATGGCGATGGCGAGCTGCGCCTCGGTGACGGTGTCCATGGCTGCGGAAACCAGCGGCACGTTGAGGCTGATGCGTTTTGAGAACTTGGTAGAAAGGGACACTTCGCGCGGAAGCACTTCTGAATAGGCGGGTATCAGGAGGACGTCGTCAAAGGTGAGACCCTCCATCTGAACTCTGTCGGCAATAAAAGACATAGAAGAATTGGTATATGATTTTATTGCACGCAAAATTACTCATTATTCAGGACATGGCAAACCCTGCCACGTTTTTTTTGCCCTGACATGGCATATTTGGCAGACTGTGGCAGGATTAGCAGTGTTAATTCCGTTAATTTTTAACTTAAATCAAAGCCGCAAAGTTAAATCTTCGGCTTCGCGTCATTTTTACGACATTAGATTTGGCAGTTTCCAGAAATGGTACTAATTTTGCGTTGTCAAAACACGAACACTCGTTGAGACAGTTCACGTGATTATTCACCCGGACAGCTCACGATTGTTCACCAAGCAAATTCATTCCCCTATGGGGGGACAACATAAAAACAACCAAAACTAATTCACAACAATGGCAACAGAAAAAAAAACCGACAAGAATGTCAAGACCACAGTGTTCAACCTCATCATCCTCGATGAGAGCGGCTCGATGAGCGGCCTGACACAGCAGACCATCAGCGGCTGCAACGAGACCCTCAACGTGATCCGCTCGGCACAGAAGGAGGCCGGCGATGACACACGCCGCTCGCTCGTCAGCATATTCGCCTTCCAGAACGGCACGGAAATCCGCTCGCGCTACCTCTGCAAGAACGTCCCCATCGAGCAGGTCAAGGACATCACCACCGCCGACTACCGCCCCTGGGGCAACACTCCCCTCTACGACGCGATCGGCTCGACGCTCACCGACCTCGAAATGGTGGCTGCGACACACGAGGACGCTACCGCTATCGTCACCGTCATCACCGACGGCTACGAGAACTCCTCACGCCACTACACTGGCCAGCAGGTGGTGCAGATGATTTCGCGCCTCAAGGAGCTGGGCTGGATATTCAACATGATAGGCGCGAACATCGACGTGGAGCGCGAAGCGTCCCGTCTCAGCTTCGACAACAGCATGAAGTTTCAGGCAACGCCAGAAGGCACTCGCGAAATGTTCTGCAAGTTCAGCCGGTCATACGCTGACGAAATGGCCAACATGAAGGAAGAGCGTGACATGGACGTCGAAGACCGCATCATAGCCCGCAAGATGCGCAAGGCTTCATTCTTCAAAAGAGCCAGCAGACAAGCGGACGACGAACAAAAGTAAACGAACCTGCTCATCACCACTGAAGCCGGTGCGGGCAATCCGAAACGGCACGCCCGCACCGGTCGACAAAACGCCAATCGCCAAAACAAAACCGACATGGAAACCGACACCAAAACAAATACAGAAAAATCTGCTGAAGAAATGCGGCCGACCGATGCTGCTGAAGCAGCAACTGCCAATGCAGAAGCAACAACAGCCGCAGAAGGAACGGCCGATGCCGACGGAGACCCGATAATGTGGGACGAGGATCACCCCGACCGCCTCGACTTCAGCAGCTATCCGGGGGTGAGAAGTCTGCACAGCAAGCTCGTGGCAATACTGGTGTTTGCAGTTATCCTGCCGGCATTGGCCACCGGCTTCGACTTCAGGCTGATTCTTTTCGTCTTTTTGCCGACCGGGACACTTATTTGGTCAAGCAAGCAGGCCGTGCGCAACGGCTCGTGTGATGCGATATTCCTAACCCGCTTCACCTGCTTCTGGCTTGCCCTGTCCGCACTGGTCATGCTGACCGGATTCGCATTGACCTTTGCCGACACAGGGCCTACCCTCTCATCGTTGGTTAGTGCAGCATTTTCAACAGTCATTTTGTATCTCTGCGCTTTCGCTGTTTTGCAGTCATACACCAACAAGGACGTGTGCGCCGCGTTCCCGCTGGACGAGCGTTCAATGACCACCATGAGCTGGATCGTCATAATTGCAACTACAATGCTGCCGCTGTTTGCAATAATAATAATTGTGTTCGGCATCATATATTGAAGCCTCTGGACAGACACAAGAAAAGACAGACGATATGAAACATCCTGACATATAGCACACACATAACCGAAACAGATATGGAAACTAACGAGGGAAACAACTTCGCAGAAGAGACAGCACCTGCACCGGCGGAATATGAGCCGATACGGTGGGACGAGGACCACCCATGCAACCTCGACTTCGGCTATTATCCGGGGGTGAAGAGCCTGTACCGCAAGCTGGCGGCGTTGCTTGTGGCAGCGGTTGTAATGCCGGCACTGATCTCAGTCTTCGTTTTCGGACTTAGAATCACCGTGTGGCTGGTGCTTTTCGCGATGCTGCCGACAGGGACTCTGATATGGTCTTGCATGAGAGCAGTGCGCAGCGGCTCGTGTGACGCGATATTCCGGACCCGTGTCACCGGCCTTTGGCTCGCCGTACCCGCAATGCCCGCGCTGGTCACGCTCATACTAAGCACTCACAGCTATGGACCGACCATCTTTTCCCTGATATACGCTGCCCTGTTTGTCGCCGTTGTGTATTTGGGGGCTTCCGTAGTCTTGCATACGCATTCTGACCGCGACGTGCGTGCAGCATTCCCCCTGGAGAGCCGCTCCCAGTCAGCCGGCGCGTGGCGGACACTGTTCTTCACGATAGTGCTGCCGATGCTGTGGCTAATGATGTGCGTCGTCATATATTGAAGCCTCTGGATTGACACAAGAAACAATCGACGATATGAAACATCCTGACTTATACAGCATTGCAGCCGCGCCGCTCGCTGGGAGCGGCACCCCGGCAGCGTGCAACGAGGGCAATCCGCCGTTTCTCGACACGGCGAGCCGTCCCTGGCAGATGAACCTGTGCGGCAAAGTGCCGCCATGGCTGATGATGACGGTGATTGTGCCGCTTGCCATATCGGTCTCACTGCCGCTGCTTCTGCTGCTGATTCTGTCACTGTATTCATGGGTCTTCGTCATTTGGGACGGCTTCGGCCAGCCCTCATACGTCGGCTCTATATTCGCCGTCTGCCCGATGTTCATAATTTGCAAGCTCCTCAAGACAGCCCGGACAGGCACAGGCAAAACGATGATGCACGCCCGTGCAGCCGGCTGTTTATGCCTCTTGCTGTGCCTGTTATCGGTGGCGGTTTGCTTCGGCGGCAATGGCTTCACCCTTGCCTCAAGCGGCGGCATCGTGCTGCCGGCGGTCATGAACCTGGCCGGCGCAACAGCCCTGACAACGTATGACTATGAGCGCAACACCACATTCCCGGCAGAAAGCCGCACACATTCCGGAGGCTGGCTGGGCTGGCTCGCCCTGCTTGCCACCGCCCTGCTCCCCCTCCTCGGAATCCTCGCCGCAATGCCAACCACAAAATGAAACAATCGCGGCACAGTAGGGACACGGCGTGCCGTGTCCGCAACCAAGTCATTACAAATCAAACAATTGCACCAGCCACCCTTCGGACACGGCACACCATGTCCCTACCATGACAGCACAAACACACGCATAAACACGCCGCATAAACACGGCAAGTCGCGGAAAACTATTATCTTTGCATCACCAACCAACGCGCACTGATATATGGAAACATTGAACGTCAGCAATTTCGGTCCTGTCAAGTCGGCGAATGTCTCATTAGGCGACTTGACAATACTTGTCGGCCCTCAGGCGAGCGGCAAAAGCCTGTTTCTGGAGCTGTTCAAGCTGACAAAGGACGGTGTGCATATCGCCAATGACCTGCGTGATTACAACTACATACTGCCGGAAGACAACCCGAGACACCTCCTCGACAATTATTTCGGCATGGGTCTTCACACATTGTTCCGTGCAGATACTGAGGTTGAATGTTCAGGCGACAAGTTCGACATCCCAACCCTGACAAAACCGCAGGTCTCTTCATCAAGGCCAGCGGAAAGCGTGTTCTACATACCAGCCCAACGGATATTGAGCATCTCGGACGGACGACCCAAAAACTTCATGGAGTTTGACAACACCGTGCCGTATGTGCTGCGCAGGTTCAGCGAGACGCTGCGCGTTTTCATGCAGAATGGGCTGGGCAATCCCGACACCCTTTTCCCGATAGACAACCGGCTGAAGGAGGATGTCAAACAGTCAATAACAGACTCGATTTTCCATGGGGCGAAAGTTGTCATTGACCAAAGCACAGGACAGCGGAAAATGGTGCTTGACATCGGCGGAATGAAATTGCCGTTCATGACGTGGAGTGCCGGGCAGAAAGAGTTTATGCCGCTGCTGCTCGCCCTGTATTGCCTGACAGGCCCGCCTACATCTGTAATTGACAAGGCAACCTACAAGTGGGTGATAATCGAAGAACCCGAAATGGGACTTCACCCGCGTGCCATAAAAGCCGTTTTGCTGGAAATCATCGAACTAATGCAAGCCGGCTACAAGGTCATAATCTCCACGCACTCCTCCATGTTTCTCGAGTTTGCATGGACTTGCGCATCGCTCGGCAACCTCAGCGGCACGGATTTCGGCAAGGCTCTGTGCCAACTGTTCGACATTGGCAATGACAGCGCCTCTGCCGACATATTCGAGAACATCCACGATAAGGCTATCAAGACATACTTTTTTGCCGCGAAAAACAACGGTGTCACGGTGGAGGACATCTCCTCGCTGGATATCGATTTCAGCCCGGAGTTTGAAAACCAATGGGGCGGCCTGTCTGATTTCTCCAACCGCGTTTCCGATATAGTCAGCAAGTATTACACCGAGTAAGCCATGAAAGCAGCGCAGAAAGGCTCGCCCCGCAACAAGTTCAAGACAGCTGTTGAAAGCATACCGGAGGTTGCCGACGGCTACCGTGCGGGACTGCAAGCATTGAGCAATGCCGATGCTCGCAAAATCAAGGTCGCAAACACCGGTCTGCTGTCGGGCAGTGTCGATATTGACAAATGCACCAAAGACAACTACCCGGAGGAAAACCGTTGGGACTACGCTTTGGGCTATAACGACAAAGCGTATTTCGTGGAAGTACACGGAGCAACAACCAGCGAAATCAAGACAATCATCAGCAAGGCAGAATGGCTTAAGTCTTGGCTGCGAAAGACCGGCAAGCCACTGCTTGAGATCCAAGCATCCAACACACTGTACTGGATAGCGACCGGCAAAGTCGCCATACTGCCGACTTCAAACTACCGCCGAAATCTCGACAGGCACAAAATCCGGCTTGTCGGAACAATGCTGGATATTGACAAGACATAAGGTCAAACGCCGTGTCCCTACCCTGACAGCACAATCATCAGTGGACAATGTAAGCGTATATGGGTAAAAAAGCAAGTCCGGCGGCGGGATGCGCTGCCGGACTTGTTGTCTCGTAGGGAAATGTCCTCACTTCTTGCGGTTGCCGTAACGGCTGCGGAACTTGTCCACGCGGCCGGCGGTGTCCACCAGCTTCTGTTTGCCGGTGAAGAACGGGTGTGAGGAACTGGTGATTTCGAGCTTCACCAGCGGGTATTCCTTGCCATCGATTTCGATAGTCTCCTTTGATGCTACCGTGGAGCGTGTGATGAATACTTCATCATTTGACATGTCCTTGAACGCCACTTCACGGTAATTTGAAGGATGAATGTCTTTTTTCATTGCTAATTATCTGCAGTTTAATTAATTAATCAGTTCTTAGCAGGTCGCGATCCCGCTAATTGGCATGCAAAATTAGAAAAAAATCCGCACACGGCAAAATGCCAGCGCGTTTTCATCGGACTGCAACAGCGGTTTTCCGCGACGCATTGTCACAAAACAGCCCGATGGCGCGTCTGTCAAGTGAAGAGAGCGGCAACGCCCCCTGAATACATAAAACCTAATGAACTGTACAACTGTATTTCTGACAATGACTCTTAGGCGTTTTCTGCTGACGGCATCAGCACTGGCATCCGCTCCAGCGTTGCTGCATGCCTTCACCATATCAGGACGCATCACAGAACACATCTCGGGCGATGCCCTCCCACTGGCGACATACCATGTTTACCTGCCCACAGACACGGTGCACCCGATAGTAAACAACATCACAGACGACAACGGCATCTTCCGCGAGGAGATGAAGTCTGCCGGCCGCTATATATTCACTGCCGAATACGCGAGCAAGCGCACAGCGCGTGTAGAGCTGGAGCTGACGGACGAGAAGCCCGACGTGTCGCTGGGCAACATCGCGCTGCTCGAGGCCGGGCATGAGCTGGCGGAGGTGACGGTGGTGTCGCGCAAGGACCTCATCTCAACCGACGGCTCCAAGCTGACGTATGACGTGGAACGCGACCCCTCTGCCGGCACAAACAGCGTCATCGAGATGCTACGCAAAGTGCCGATGGTGACTGTGGACGGACAGGACAACATCAAGGTCAAAGGCGACTCCAATTTCCGCATCTACATCAACGGCAAGGAGGACCCGATGCTCACCGGCGACCCCAAAAGCGTGCTTAAGTCGATGCCCGCCTCCTCTATAAAGAAAATCGAAGTCATCACCGACCCGGGGGCGAAATTTGAGGCTGAAGGCTCGGGCGGCATCCTGAACATCATCACCAACCGCAAGCAGGCAGTCGAGGGGTATATGCTCACCCTGCGCGGCGGCATAAGCAGCCGCGGCGGCTTCAACGGCTCGCTGTACGGACGCACGAAAATCAACAAGGTGACTGTCGCTGCAAGCATATCCGGCAGCAAGAGCAACATCTTCAACTCACATTCGTATGCCGAGGCGCGGCGCGAGGACTACACCTCGGACGACAACTATGAGTACCGCACGAACACGCGGTTCATGAACAAGTCGAAGTACATCTCGGGCAACGTGAACATGTCGTGGGAAGCAGACTCGCTAAACCTGTTCACACTCTCCCTGTCGGGCGGCCAGTTTGACTCGCGCAGCCTGAACGACGGCGACGTGTCAATGCGCAACCGCACCGGCGACCTGCAATGGATGTACCGCCGCGACTGGTCGACAGACAGCAACGACCGCTGGCTGTCTGCCAATGCGTCATACCAGCACACATTCCAGGGCAACGCCGCGCATACGCTCACACTCTCCTACCAGTACAACTGGGGAGACAGCCCTTACCATTCAGAGCAGCGGCTGTATGACGGCGTGAACTTCGACGGCATGCCGTATATGCAGCGTCACAGCCACAACTATTCGGACTGCCACATCATGCAGGTGGACTACGCGCTGCCCCTGGTGAATGACAAGCACAAGCTCGAAGCAGGCGGCAAAGCGGTAATACGCCCTCACCAGAAGGCCACACAGTGGCTGGGCTCGAGCATAGACGAGGTGACGTACAGCAATGATTCGTATATGAACGTGTCGCAGTTCAACGACGTGTACGCGCTCTATGCCTCATACACTGCCGGTTTCTGGCGCATGACGGCTCGCGCTGGGCTGCGCTACGAGCACACGCGCCTCGGCATGGAGTACCACAAGATGATAAACACGGGCGACTACCCCGACTTCACCACTCGCCTGAACGACTTCGTTCCCAATGCCGCGCTGACGTACAAGCTGAATGACCTGAGCAACCTGCGTCTGGCATACTCCATGCGCATCTCGCGCCCGGGCATCAACAGCCTCAATCCGTACCGCAACACAATGACCTACGGCGAGGTGTCATACGGCAACCCGGCCTTGACCAGCGAACACAGTAACTCGGTCGAACTGAAATACTCCAACTACGGCGGCAACATATTCAGCGGCGAGGTGTCAGCATCGTACCGTCAGAAGAACGACATGATAGCCTCCTATTCATTCATCAAGGACGGCATCTACCATACGACATACGGCAACATCGGACAGGACAGATACACCGAAATCTGCGGATACCTGTCATGCCAAATTACGCCAACAATGGACGCAAGCATCTACGGTTCGCTGAACTATGAGGATGTCCGCTCCGACAAGAGCGCCACGCCTATACGCAACCACGGATGGGATACATACTTCAACCTCAGTTACGGCTACACGATGCCGTGCAAGCTGCGTATCGACGCATGGGGCGGCGGCGGCACGCCAGACATCGACCTTCAGGGCCGCCCGACTACCGGCTGGTACTACTACGGCCTTTCGCTGTCCCGCTCGTTTCTCAAGGATGACGCGCTGAACATCAGCGTCACTGCACAGGACTTCTTCGAGAACAAGAAGAAATGGGCATACAACGTAGATACGCCGGCCATGCATGAACATACCTCGACCCGCTACCAGAGCTGGAGCGTGGGGCTGTCGGTCTCTTACCGCCTTGGCAAGCTGCGCAGTGACGTGAAGCGCACAGCTGCGCAGGTAGGCGCAGACGATGTGACCAACGGCAAGTCCGGCAACAGCGCACCGCGCTGACAACCGCCGATATATAGAGAATTTCCACAGGGGGTGTGCCAAAACAGGCGCACCCCTCATTTTATGCGCAACCAAGTAATGACACGGCTACCGCAAATGTAGGGACGTACCCTGCGTGCGTCCGAGTAGTGGTCAGAGCTGTCAGTGCAGGGACAATCATGCGAAGCCAAGTAGGGACACGGCGTGCCGTGTCCACAAGGATAGATTGCAGTAAATCAAATAAT
>DHKE01000015.1 GCA_002404675.1 Porphyromonadaceae bacterium UBA4702
GAATCAATTCAACCAACAAGTTAAACAACTATGAACAAGACAGTTAACATAAACCTCGGGAACCGGGCATTCACCATTGATGAAGATGCATACGAACTCCTCAGCCAATATCTCGAAACAATCAAGCATGTATACCGCAACCAGCCTGACGCCGAAGAACTTGCCGGCGACATCGAAGCCCGCGCAGCCGAACTGCTGGAGCAAAGAATCGCCCAGGGCAAAACCATAATCACCCTCGACATGACCAAAAGCGTCATTGACCAAATAGGCCAGCCGCAGGAGTTTGACGACGACATGGCTTTGGGCGAAGCGGAGAATGCCAATGACAAATCCGGGTCAGGATATGGGACAGACACGCAAGGCTCTGGCGCAAGAGCTTGCCCTCCGCCGCCATTCACCGACGACAACATCCAAATCAAAAAGCGGTTCTTCCGCGACCCGTCCAACAAACGCCTTGGCGGCGTATGCTCTGGCATTGCGGCATACCTGAATGCCGACCCGACATGGATACGCCTTGCCGTGGTGTGCCTGTGCTTTCTTTCATTCTATACTGCAGCGATTGTATATCTGGCTCTGTGGATAATAATCCCCGAAGCGAGAACTGCAGCAGACCGTATGCAAATGAACGGCGATAAGCCGACATTCGACAATATCGGGAAAACCGTTAAAGGAATGTTCGACAAGTCAGACAAAGGCGCTACACAACCAATACCGGATGACGAGATGTCCGGCAGCAAACGTTTTGCTGATACGTTTAGCCAAATCTGCGCCGCGTTTGCGAAAGTCATTCTGGTTATCATCGGCACAATATGCACCCCTGTAGTCCTCGGTCTGTTCATTGTTCTTATAATCCTGATTTCGCTGCTGGTAGCCATCGGCGTATTCGGCATTGAACTGCCGGGGCCTATCGAACCGTCCGGAGAGGGATGCATGATGCTTTGTACAGCAATCGGAGTAGTCATAACAGTCGGAATACCGCTTTTCTCACTGCTATACACCATTTTTGCCGGCTCTCGCCGTATGTCCCGCACCTTCCGTGTCTCGTTGCTCACGGCTTGGATTATCGGGCTGGTATTGACTGTTTGCGGCATAGAGGCAATAGGAGATTCAGACCAAGTCAGACAAATTATTACACATGAAAGAGAGCGAATACTGCAGGCGACAGATACCGACAGTGTCCGCGACACATTGCCTGAAGACAGCATCACAGTAGTTCCAAGCCAGCAAGACAAGAACTAAAGTTTGAGTTCACATATCACGGCGGTGCGCTTATTTTGAATCAATTCAAATAAGCGCACTCCCTGTTTTCCTTTGAAATACTTACAACCAAAGCGACTGACCATGCTGACCATGAACTATGATCAACATTGTAACACGCTGAATACACACACATTATGCCATCTCAAAACAGAGCATATTGCCATGTCGTCAATATACGCTTACAACCTCCTGAATATCAGTAGCATTATAACGCTCACTAAAAATCAAAGAGAAACGCCGTTTTTTTATCTGATATTTTTTTTGCAATTTTGTAGTTCCAAATCGACTGGTTTCGACTGGTCACAGAGCCGACATTATGAACGAGAACTTCCAGGAGTTGTGGAACGGATGCCTCAGAATCATCCACGACAACATAGGCGACGAAAAGTTTGACACATGGTTCAAGTGTGCCAAAGCAGTGTCATATCAAGACGATGTGCTGACATTGGAACTGCCCTCGATGTTCTACAAGGAACAGTATGAGGAAAAGTTCTACGAGATACTGCGTATGTCGTTGCAGCGAGTGTTCGGCAAGGAGATTAAGCTGGTTTATAATGTCGCAATGGTCAAGGACGACACCGCGTCGGTGGTTCACATACCCAGCACTCGCCAGTCAAGCATTGCCGTCAACAAGAGCTTTACCTCGGCACAAGGGCCGGCGTCCCCTTTCGTCAACGTGCAGTATGCCGACGTTGACCCTCAGCTCAACCCGGCGTACAACTTTGACAACTACTGCGTGGGTCAAAGCAATCACCTGCCTTTCGTGACAGCCGAGTTCATCGCCAACCACCCGGAAAAGACGGATTTCAACCCGTTCTTCCTGTACGGAGAAGTCGGAGTGGGCAAGACCCACCTCATACAGGCAATAGGATTGCGCATCAAGGAGACCCACCCTAACAGCCGGGTGCTTTATGTGACGTACCGCGAGTTCCAGAACCAGTGCAGCACAGCATATATGCAGCACAAAGTGCCTGATTTCCTGCGCTGGTACCAGAACATCGACGTTCTGCTGATAGACGACCTTCAGGAAATCTCGGGCAAGGACGGCACAATGAATGTCCTCTTCCCAATCTTCAACCACCTCCACCAGCACGGCAAGCACCTGATTTTCACCAGCGACCGTGCGCCAGTAGATCTGGACGGCGTGACTGACCGCCTGATAGACCGCTTCAAATGGGGCGTGGTGGCTGAAATGAAGAAGCCCGACCTGCAGCTGCGCAAGGCGATACTGAAATCAAAAGCGGAACACAACGGACTGAACCTGCCGCAGGACGTTATCGATGTCATTGCCGACAATGCAGACGGCTCTGTGCGACAGCTCGAAGGCATCGTAATGAGCCTGATAACCAATTCCATTGCACGCAGAGTACCGATAGACGTGAACCTCGCACACGAAGTGATGCGGCACACGGTCAAGGTGCAGAAGCACACCATAAACTTCGACATGATAGTCGAGGCCACTGCCGGCTTCTACCACCTGAATCCAGATGTCATCTTCTCCAAGAGCCGCGTGCGCGACATTGCTGATGCCCGGCAGATGATAATGTACCTCGCCCACAAGCATACCAAGCTGTCCTCGCCCGCAATAGGAGCAAAGCTGAACCGCCGTCACGCCACCGTCCTGCACGGCATCAGCGCCATTGCTGACCGCATACCCTTCTGCAAGGATCTGTCTGCTGCCTTGGAGGCAATCGAGGCCGACCTCAAGAGGATGTGACAGCGTTTCCGCAAGGGCAATAAATCTGCCGTTTCGCTCGTTTCATAACAGTACGGCGACTGCGTTTTTGCGTATGCCTTTTCGGCTGCGCAATTCCGCGTTGTCGGGTGTGGCGGCGACGCTGCACGTTGGTTTATACAGCATTGACCATGACATCATCAACACTACTGAAATATGCTATGGCTGCGGCGGCATTGCTGCCGGCGACACCGCTGCTTGCGGCCGTCTCCTTCTCCGGCTCGCAGAGGGAAATAATCGAAATAACCCCGGACAAGAACTCCGGTCTCGAAAACATTTTCGTGGTCTACGACACGTCTGCAGTCTCGATGACCTACACCGCGACCAACGGCAATGTGACATGGTACAGATACAGCAACCTCGGCGGCGGCTTCGCCGAGGAAATCAGCGGTGTCTCACACAGCGGAAATGAATACACACTCGCAAGTGTCGAGGGCGACATGGGCTATATAATCGACGACGGCACAGACCGTCACTGCTTCTGGGTGGTCAACTACCTGCCACACGCGCTCGAACTGCACAGCGCAGCCCCGGCAGCCGAACAGCAGTGCGAGAACACCGCTATTGTCGTAAACGGCTCGGGCGACGCGATACATTACTACAGCGTCACCGGACAGCAGCGCACCGTGGACAGGCAGATTGAAGTGAAATACGACACACAGGTTTGGAACGAGGACAATACTCAATATGAGCAGCAAGAGGCCGTCAAGTCGTTTGAATACCTGCGCTCGGAACTCACCATAACCCCTCCGGTATATTGCCGCACATACTTTCATGTCTCGGGCGACCGTTTCCTGCGGCAATGGGGCATGGCGCAGGAGGTTGAATCTGAACTGTTTGAGTCCAAAGCCATCGAGGTAAACACCACAGCCGAACAGCAGCAGGACGGCGAAGGTGACGAGGACAAGAAGTCAAACCAGATAAGTGCGGGCGTGACAGGCCTCGGCGGCTCTGCCCCGGCAGAAATTTCGTTCCGCTCATACACAACAGACGGCGTGGTCCACCACGAGTGGCAGATGGCAAACGACATGGAGTTTGAGGACATCACATACCGCATCACCGACCGCGACCTCGACTACACGTTCATGCAGCAAGGCACTATATACGTCCGTTATGTGGGCAGCAACAGCGATGGCTCTTGCGAGCAGTACGGCGACACATACACCGTCACCATAGGCGACAGCGAGCTGAAATGCCCCAACGCTTTCTCACCGGGCGCAAGCGAAGGTGTCAACGACGAGTGGAAAGTGAGCTACCGCTCCATAATCGATTTCGAGTGCTGGATTTTCGACCGCTACGGCAACGAGATTTTCCACTTCACCGACCCTGAACAAGGCTGGGACGGCAAGCGCAACGGCAAGCTCGTGAAACCCGGCGTATACTACTATGTCATCAACGCCACCGGCGCTGACGGCAAGAAGTACAAGAAATCGGGCGACATAAACATACTCCGCTATAAGACATACGGCAACGGGCAGTCTGCCGAGGAATGACACGCCCTCGTTTCCAAGACTCGGAGATGATTGACGCTTAAATCGCATATATCAAATGGAATATGATATGATGCCATCCGACGCTGTGCAGGTGTACGGGGCAAGAGTGCATAACCTGAAGAACATTGATGTCACCATACCTCACGGCAAACTGTGTGTGGTAACAGGACTGAGCGGCTGCGGAAAGTCGTCACTCGCCTTCGACACCATTTTCGCGGAAGGGCAACGGCGGTATATTGAGACATTCTCCCCCTACGCCCGCAATATGCTCGGCTCGCTGCAACGCCCGGACGTTGACAAAATAACAGGCCTCAGCCCAGTCATAAGCATCGAGCAGAAGACTGTCAACAAGAACCCGCGCAGCACCGTAGGCACGACCACGGAGATATACGACTTCTTCCGTCTCCTATATGCACGCATGGGCGAAGCTCGAAGCTACAAGACCGGGCGGCCAATGGTCAAATACACCCGTGAGAAGATTGTTGACCTGATTGCTGGCAGGTACACAGGCCGCAAGATATACATACTCGCTCCGCTTGTCATAAACCGCAAAGGACACTACAAGGAGCTGTTTGATACCATGCGCAAGAAGGGCTACCTGTATGTGCGCATCGACGGCAAGCTCACCGAGCTGACATACGGCATGAAGGTGGACCGATACCGCAACCACTCCATAGAGCTGGTGGTGGACAGGCTGCGTGCCAACGACAGCGACCTGTCGCGCCTGAAAGAATCCGTAGGCAACGCCCTCAACATCGGCGAGCGGCAGATGATGATATATGACGTGGACAATGACGAGACGCGCCATTACAGCCAGATGCTCATGGACGACGAGAGCGGCATCTCATATCCCGAACCCGCTCCGCACAACTTTTCCTTCAACTCTCCGCAAGGGGCGTGTCCTCGCTGCAAGGGCATCGGCACAGTCAACATAATCGACGAGGAGAAGATTATGCCCGACAAGGGCAAAAGCATAAAGGGCGGAGGCATCGTGCCGCTCGGCAAATACAAGAACACTCTGATATTCTTGCAGATAGAAGCTATCTGCAAAGCATACGGCGCAACCCTCGACACCCCTCTCGACAAATTGCCGCAGGAGGCCGTAGACGACATCATGAACGGCTCGGACATACGCCTCAACCTCACGAACTCGCCGCTGGCTGGCACTTACGGCTCGCTATCCTACGAAGGGCTGGTCAAGTATATCGAGATGCAGCAGGACGACGATGCCGGGCGAGAGGCCAACAAATGGAGCGGCCAGTTCTTCTCTCGTAAGGTTTGCCCTGAGTGCAACGGCTCAAGGCTGAATAAGATTGCCCTGCAATTCTTCATAGACAACAAGACCATCAACGATGTGGCGACCATGGACATTGCGTCGCTGTACGAGTGGACGCTCGGGCTTGAAGACCGCCTCGACCAGGCCCGGCGGCAAGTGGCAGCCGAAATCCTGAAGGAAATACGCACCCGGCTCAAATTCCTCATCGACATAGGACTCAACTATATGTCGCTCAGCCGCGCAAGCGCAACGCTCAGCGGCGGCGAGAGCCAGCGCATACGCCTTGCCACTCAAATCGGCTCGCAGCTCGTCAATGTCCTGTACGTCCTCGACGAACCCTCTATCGGTCTCCACCAGCGCGACAACATGAAGCTGATAGACAGCCTCCGGCAGCTGCGCGACAACGGCAACTCCATAATAGTAGTGGAACATGACCGCGACATCATGGTTAACGCCGATTACGTCATAGACATCGGGCCTGGAGCCGGCGCACACGGCGGAGAGGTTGTATTCTCCGGCACACCAGCCGACATGATGAGATCTCACACATTGACAGCCGATTACCTGAACGGCTCACGCAAAATTGAAGTCCCCGCGACCCGCAGGCCCGGCAACGGCAAACATATCGTCATAAACGGCGCGTGCGGACACAACCTGAAAAACGTGACGCTTAGGCTGCCCCTCGGCAAGTTCGTATGCTTCACAGGCGTAAGCGGCAGCGGCAAGTCCTCGCTCGTCGAGGGTACGCTCTACCCTATCATCAACCGTAAGCTGTACCGGTCTACACTCGAGCCTCTCCCGTATGAAAGCATCGAAGGGCTGGAACACATCGACAAGGTTGTCACCGTAGACCAGTCACCTCTTGGACGCTCCCCACGCTCCAACCCGGCGACCTATACCGGCGTTTTCACAGCCATACGCAACCTGTTTGTGGCTCTGCCGGAAGCGAAACTGCGCGGCTACAAGCCTGGCCGCTTCTCGTTCAACATCTCCGGCGGCAGGTGCGAAGCATGCAAGGGCAACGGCTACAAGACCATAGAAATGAACTTCCTGCCCGATGTGCTTGTGCCGTGCGACCAGTGCCGTGGCAAACGGTACAACCGCGAAACGCTCGAAGTGCGCTACAAAGGGAAGTCGATAGCCGACGTGCTCGACATGACCGTAGACCAGGCTGTGGACTTCTTTGCCAACGTACCCGCCATAGTCGGCAAAATCAAGGTACTGAAAGAGATAGGCCTCGGCTACATCAAGCTCGGCCAGCCGTCAAGTACCCTCAGCGGCGGCGAGAACCAGCGCGTCAAACTTGCCACCGAGCTTGCTCGCCGCGACACCGGCAAGACGCTATTCATACTCGATGAGCCGACCACTGGCCTCCACTTCGAGGACATCCGCGTGCTTATGACTGTAATTGACCGCCTCGCCGACAAAGGGAACACCGTCGTGGTGATAGAACACAACATGGATGTCATCAAATGCGCCGACTACATCATCGACATGGGACCCGAAGGAGGCCGCGACGGCGGAAAGATAATCGCCGAGGGAACGCCCGAGGAGATAGCCGCCACAGACACATACACCGCACGTTTCCTCCGCGACGAACTCCGCCGCTGACTCTACACTGGCTCGTTGCGCGTTTTTTACTTGTGAAATTCACCAGATTGTGCTAAATTTGCAGGTTATTAGGACAGCACACATACGAAGCACATAACAATATGAAGACAAACGTAGCTGTGTTCTTCGGAGGTCGCTCCGTCGAGCATGAAATATCGGTGATTTCTGCCTTGCAAGCTATCAACGCTTTCGACAAGGACAAGTATAACATCATACCCATCTACATTTCCAAGGGTGGACGCTGGTATACCGGCGACTGTCTGCTCACAATTGCCAACTACAAGGATTTGAAGGCGTTGACAGACAAAGCCACAGAGGTGTTCATGCGGCCTGAATACGGCGACTACAACCTGTATGAGGCCAAGGCTTCCGGCTTCATGAAGAAGCAGAAGACTGTGGCTGAAATCCATGTTGTCATACCAGTCCTGCACGGTACGAACTGCGAGGACGGCGTGTTCGAGGGTCTGCTGGAAACCATCGGCATCCCTTTCGCCGGCTGCAACACTCTCTCAAGTGCCAACGGCATGGACAAGATTACCATGAAGATGATTCTGCGCGAGGCAGGCGTGCCCGTGGTGGACTACGTGTGGTTCACCGACAAGCAGTGGTTTTCGCAGCGCGACGAGCTGATAGCCCGCATCGAGGACAAGATAGGCTACCCCGTGATAGTTAAGCCCGCCAACCTGGGCTCGAGCGTGGGCATAGGCAAGGCAGCCAACCGCGAGGAGCTGGTGGAAAAGGTAGACGCCGCCGAGGTGTACTCGACCCGTATTATAGTGGAAGACCTGGTGGAAGACCTGCAGGAGATCAACTGCTCGGTGCTGGGCGACTGCGACGACTACCGCATGAGCGTGCTCGAGGAGCCCATAAAGACGGGCGACTTCCTTAGCTATGAGGACAAGTATATGGGCGGCCACAAGGGCGCCAAGGGCATGCAGGCTTCGTCGAAGCGCATTCCCGCCGAGCTGCCCGAGGACGAGACCAAGCGCATACAGCACTTGGCCGGCGAGACGTTCCGCGTGCTGTCGTGCCACGGCGTGGCCCGCGTCGACGTGATTGTCGACCGCAAGACGCGCGACATCTATGTGAACGAGATCAACACAATTCCCGGCTCGCTGTCGTTCTACCTGTGGGAGGCCAGCGGCATCCCATTCACCGAGCTTATGCACCGCCTGGTGCAGCTGGCACTGAAGCGCAAGCGCGAGGAGGGCAACAAGACGGTGTCGTATGACCACAACATATTCTCGCTGGGCGCCGGCGTGAAGGGCGGCAAGCTGGGCACAAAGCACTGATGCCCGAACTAACAAGAAAACAGAAGACACTGGAAATGAAGAAATTTAAAGAATACAACAAATTCAACCTCAGCGAAATCAACAAAGAGGTGCTGAAGAAGTGGGACGCCGAAGACGTGTTCTCACAGAGCATAAAGGTGCGCGAGGGCGCACCCACATTCGTTTTCTATGAAGGCCCGCCATCGGCCAACGGCATGCCGGGCATCCACCA
>DHKE01000017.1:0-30618 GCA_002404675.1 Porphyromonadaceae bacterium UBA4702
GTGGGTGATGAACGGACGCGCCGCCGCTCCGCCGGCGATAGGCTGGAGTATCGGCGTCTCGACCTCGATGTAGCCGTGCGAGTTGAAGTATTCGCGCATGGAATTGAACATGCGCGTGCGCTTGAGGAAAATCTCTCGCACACCGGGGTTGACCACCAGGTCAACATAGCGGCGGCGGTAACGCAGTTCGGGGTCGGTGAAGGCATCGTATGCCTTGCCGTCCTTCATCTTGACTATTGGGAGTGGGCGGAGCGATTTGCTGAGCACGGTGAGACGCTGGGCGTGAACAGTGATTTCGCCGGTCTTGGTACGGAACACGAAGCCGTCGATTCCCACGAAGTCGCCTATGTCGAGGAGCTTCTTGAAGACCACGTTGTACATGTCCTTGTCCTCTCCCGGACAGATGTCGTCGCGGCTCACATATACCTGTATGCGGCCATCGGCGTCCTGAAGCTCTACGAAAGCGGCCTTGCCCATGATGCGGCGGCTCATGATGCGGCCAGCCACGCTGACCTTGCGCGGTTCAGCCTCGTCGCTGAAATTCTCCTTGATTTCGGCGGAATGGCCGGTAACGACAAATTCGGCTGCCGGATACGGCTCAATGCCACGGTCGCGCAACGCCTGCATGCTGCTGCGGCGCATCTGCTGCTGTTCGCTCAGTTCTTCTATTCCCATATATGTTGCGTCTGTTTAGTTTCAGTTTTTGCAAAGGTAATAATAAAATCCGGATTTTGCCACGGAAAGCGTGCGATATGAGGCTCCAGCCACGGCGGCAGCGGCGGCCGGCGCGGCAACGCCGCAATTTTTTGCCAAAAATATTTGCATACATATAAAACATTTACTAATTTTGCAAACACATCAGGGTGCATCGGCTCGACCTGGTCAAATAATCCAATTTAATTTGTTTTGACATGAAAAATGAAATCAAGTGCCCGCACTGCGGCAAAACCTTCCAAGTGAGTGAAAACGACTATTCCGAAATCGTCACACAAGTCCGCAACAAGGAGTTTCAAGATGAAATAGCCCGGCAAATAGCAGAACATGACAAGTTGCACAAGTCGGACATGGACAAGGCCTCCCTGCGGGCGCAGAACGACATGGAAAAGCGGCTCGCTGAAAAGGATAAGGAGGCTGCCCAAGTGACAGCCCGGCTCGAAATGAAGATCAGCGAGCTGACAGGCATTATCGACAACCATAAAAAGGACAAGGAAGCGTACCAGGCTAAATTAGAGGCTAAAAACCTGCTCAAGATACAGGAGATTGAAGCCGCCCGTGACAAGGAAGTGCAGTCGCTGAAATACCAGCTTAGGGACGAGGACGCGAAGCACCGCCTCGAGCTGGAACAGCAGAAAGGCAGCATAAGCGACGAGCTCAACCAGCGCGACATAACAATCAGCGAACTGCGTGCCACGCTCGAGACACAGAAGGCAGCGACCGAAGTCAAGGTCAAGGAAATGGCAGAGCGTTATGAGGTGCAGCTGCGCGAGCGGCAGGACGAAATAAAGCAGTTGCGCGACTTCAAGACACGTCTCTCGACAAAAATGGTCGGCGAGTCGCTCGAGCAGCATTGCCTGACCACATTCCAGAACGCCCAGTCGATGGGAGCATTCCCCACCGCCGTCTTCCAAAAGGACAACGACGCGCGAGAGGGGTCGAAGGGCGATTTCATCTTCCGCGACACGGTCAACGGCAAAGAGTATATGTCTATCATGTTTGAGATGAAGAACGAGATGGACACTACCGCCACCAAGCACCGGAACGAGGATTTCCTCGACAAGCTGGACAAAGACCGCAAGCAGAAGAATTGTGAATATGCAGTGCTGGTGTCTATGCTGGAGATGGACAACGAGCTGTACAACAATGGTATCGTAGACATGAAATACAAAGGCTATGAAAAGATGTATGTGATACGCCCGCAGTTCCTCATGCCCCTCATCCGCATATTGAGCGAGTCGTCACGCAAGAACTGTCAGGAAATGGAGGAGCTGCGCAGCGAGTTGCAGACACTACGCGAACAGCAGACGGACGTGACTAATTTCGAGAAGAAACTCGACAAGTTCAAGGAAGCCTTCAACAAGAACCTCAGTGTCGCCCAAACCAAATACAACGACGCTATCAAGGGCATAGACTTGACAATAAAAGCTCTGGAAGCACAAATCAAACGGCTTCAGGAAGTCAAAGCGAATTTCGAGGGTTCGGAGCAAAAGCTGCTGAAAGCCGGGGAATTAGCAGAAAAAGACCTGACTGTCAAGAGATTGACACACGGCAACCCGACTATGCGCCAACGTATAATAGAGGCCAGCCAATCGAACAGCGGCAACGAGGACAAAGGCAATGACTGACACTGTCCAATAATTGGACTGTCAGAGCTGCGGCAGCAGAGCCTCGACAGTCGCGTCTATCTGGCTGCGGTCTTCGAGCTGCTCGCCAGGGTGCGTGACATGGGCACGGGTGTAGTACGGCAGCCGCCGGGCTATGCCCGCTGCCACTTCGTCATGAAGCTGCGAGGGGTCTTTGCCTGCCATAAGCGGGCGGCGCGAGCGGTTGCGAGTGAGCCGCTCCACTATCCTGTCGACCGAAGTGTCAAGGTAAATGACCGTTCCACGCGAGAGCATGAAGTCCATGTTGCCGTGAAAACAGGGCGTGCCGCCTCCGCAGGCTATCACTACGTCCTGCATCTCTCCCACTTCGGCAAGCATCGCGTGTTCGGCACTGCGGAAAGCCTCCTCGCCGTCCGTGGCGAAAATCTGCGAAATCGAGCGGCGGAAACGCTGCTCGATGTAGAAGTCCAGGTCTATGAACTCCCTGCCGAGCCGTCTGGCGAGGGCGCGTCCGAGCGTGGTCTTGCCGCACGCCATATAGCCTATTATGAATATCGGTGGGTGAATTTCCATAGACAGCAGAGGGTCAAATGTCATCGGGGAGCTGCAGCAGCCAGTCCTCGTCTTCTGGCGCGGCTGCTGAGGCAACATCGGCAGCGCCTTGGGCGGCATCTTGCTGCGCCGCCGTCTCGTGTTTCCTCGCCTTGGCGGCGGATTTGCCCGTTGCGTTCATGTCAATAGGCGCGGGAGAATCCTCAAAGTCGGGGACAGCCTGCCGTTTGAGAGCCTTGCGGGTGTCAGCGAGTTCCTTTTTCAGCACGTTGATGCGGCGTTCATACTGCAGCCGCTCCGCACCGAACTGCGCAATTTCGCTGCGCATCTCCTCGATGCGCCCGCGGTCGATGCTTTCATTTTCGAGCTGTCCGTTCAGGTCAGCCGCCTGACGCTCCATTTCAGCTATGGTCTCATGGAGGGTTCGCAGCTGGCGAGCCTGTATGAGAGCCGTCTCGCGCTGTGTCATCACCGTGCATTGCATCGATTGCAGCTCGGTTTCACGCCGGCCTGTCTCCTCCTCCATTTCGCTGATTTGCCGCGCCATATCGGCAATTTCGCGTGCGGCAGCACGTGGGGCAAACAGGCATCGCAACCATGAGCGGGACATTGCGGACAGTTTTGCGGCCGATGGTTGTGCTGACACAACCATCGCCGTAATATCATTTCTGCTTCTTGAGGAACGCCTCAAAAGCGCCGGTCATAGACGGGTTTTCGGGCGTGGGGGCTTTGATTTCGACCGTCAGGCCGGCATCCTCGGCTGCCTTGTTGGTAGCTGCGCCGAAACAGCCTATCACCACATTCTTGTAGCTCTCCTTGAAGTCCGGGAAGTTCTTCATCAGCGAGTCTATGCCGGCTGGCGAGAAGAATAGCAGCGCGTCATAGTCAAACGGCTCGTCAGGAGCGAAGTCGTTGCTGACCGTACGGTACATGACGGCTTTGGTAAAATTGATTTTCACACCATCTAGGGCATTGTCGTCGTTGTGCACATCAGAGATGGGGAACAGGAAGTTCTCTTTGTGGTGCTTGGTGATGGCGGCCTTGAGCTGGGCGTCGTCGAGTTTGCCGGACGCGCCGAAGAAAATCTTGCGCTTGCGGTATACGATGTACTTCTGGAGGTAGAGCGCGATAGCCTCGGTGGTGCAGAAATACTTCATCGTGTCGGGGATTTTCACACGGGTCTCCTCGCAGAGGCGGAAGAAGTTGTCTACGGCATGGCGGGCAGTGAAGATGACTGCCGTGAAATCGGCAAGGTTGATTTTTGACTGCCGGAACTCCTTGGACGACAGGCCTTCAACCTTAATGAAGGGTCGGAAAACCAACTCGAGTCCGTATCGCTGGGCGATATCGTAATAAGGCGACTTTTCGGATGTCGGCTTAGGTTGTGAAACCAATACTTTCTTTATCTTCATCATATCAAATTAAACGGCATAGCCCCGATTGCGCCGGCGAGCCGTCAGGCTGTCAGGCGGCGAGAGCCAACGCTGCAGAATAGGTCAATACCAACGGTAATATTTCCAGAGTGCAAAGGTAGTACAAAAAATGCACCCAAGACGAAACCCGGGCGAAAAAAATGCGGTACGACTTGGATATGAATATCAATTTTATGACCGCGAGCAGGGCCAAGGCGGTTATCGACAGCCCTCTGGCGGCATTGGGATAGAATAGGGCGACGAGTGCCGGCAACAGCATAGTGAGGCCCAGCAACGCCTGCGAAGCGAGGAAGCCGCGCACCCATATCCGGGCATGCGCAGTGTCGGAAAACACTGTCGCCACTGTCCAGTAGGCCGCCGGCATGACAAGGCAGTATGCTGCCACTGCGGCGATGCATATCCAGGCGTTGGAGGCGAACGTGGCTGCGGTGACGGCAATGCCGTTGAACGACGTGACAGCTACAAATAGTACAAGCCCCATGGTGATGGCACACAGCACATTGAGCATGAACATGAACGAGGTTTCCTTGGCGGTGTCATCAAAAGCGTTGCCGCGTGCACGGGTGTTGGTGAGGTCGTGAAACATCATCTTGATGTACCTGACATTGCTCTTGTAGCGGGCGAACACCACTCCTACTACCATCAGGACGGCAAAGAGCAGCCACGAGCCGGCTGTCTGGCCGTCAGCCCGCAGCGGCGCGTCGAGTCCCTCGGTCTGCGGCTGCATCACCACCGGCGTGAGCGTCTCGCCGGCAGGGATGGTGTCCGTGGCGGTGTCAACGGCAGTGTCGGCAGCGTGCGTGCTGTCAAGCATCGTGTCCTGCATATTTGCGGCGGCGGTCTTCATGCTTGTTCTTAATAATTGCGTCAGTGCGGTCAGAGCCACCCGTTGTCGCGGTACCACGCCACGGCGCGGGCTATCCCCTCGGCAAGCGGCACACGCGGCGTGAAGCCGAAGTCGCGGCGTGCCTTGCTGATGTCGGCTTGCCAGTTGCGCTGGCGCATGATGCGGTATTTGTCGCGGTTGAGCGTGGAGGGCTTCATCCGCGCCACGCCCCATTTCTCGGCTATCGCGGAGACGGCTTTCACTGCCGCCATAGGCAGCCTGACTGGCAGCACAAACCGCTTGCCGAGAGCCTTGGCGCATAGGGTGCGGAACTCTTTTTGCGAATAGCTGCGGTCCTCGGCGATGATGTAAGTGTTGCCCGCCGGGGCTTTCTCGAGGGCGTCATACATCGCCGCTGTCAGGTCGGTGACATAGATGAACGACAGCATCTGCCGGCGGTAGCCCACCGAGAAGTCGAAGCCGCTCTTGACGGACTTGAACATCAGGAAATAGTCGCGGTCACGCGGGCCGTAGATGCCTGTCGCGCGGAATATGACTGAGGGTACGCCGCTCTCGGCGAGCCACATCTCGGCTTTCAGCTTCGAGGTGCCGTAACGTGTGTCCGGCACGGGTATCTGCTCGGGTGTGAACGGCGTGTAGTCCTTCTCGTTGCGCGGTCCCATGACCGACAGGCTGCTCATGTACAGCATCTTGTCGGGCATGATGCCGGCCTGCTGGAGCGCAGTCGTGAAGTTGCGCAGGTACTCGTAGTTTATCTTGTTGAAGTCTGCGAAGTTGATGCACTTGGTCGCGCCGAGGTTGTAAATGATGTAATCCCATTTCTCGTCTGGCGGCAATGCCGTCTCGAGCTGTCGCGACAGCGTGCCGATGTCGTCGCAGGAGAGTGTGACGAACCTTATCCGCTCGTCGGTGAGGTACTCACGCGAGGTGGTCTCGCGCACGCCCGCCCACACCTCGTAGCCGCGCTTCAGCCCCTCGTCGACGGCAAAGCCGCCGACAAAGCCTCCCGCGCCCACTACGAGCACACGGCGGCGCGGAATGTCATTTGATGATGTCAAACTCATATCCTTGTTCTTTGAGCCATTCTATGCTTTGGGGCAACGCCTCTTGCAGCCTGGGCCAGCTCTTCAGCGAGTCGTGGAAGACGATGATCGACCCCGGACGGGCATACCGCTTCACGTTTTCGACCACATGGCGCGGCGTGAGCCGCTTGCTGTAGTCGCGTGTCACCAGATCGTACATTATCAGGTTGAAACGGTTCTTGAGAGCCGCCACCTGCGCCCAGCGCAGCCAGCCGTGCGGCGGACGGAATATGTGCGCCCCTATCAGGGCGTTTGCCTCCAGCACGTCGGCAAGGTAGCGGCGCGTGGTCGTAGAGGAGCCTTGCAGGTGGTGCATCGTGTGGTTGCCCACGGCATGGCCGCGCTCGCGCACCATGCGGTACACCTCCGGGTGCTTGCGCACATTGTCGCCCACCATGAAAAACGTCGCCTTGATGCCGTAGCGGTCGAGCGTGTCGAGCACCCAGGGCGTGACTTCGGGTATCGGCCCGTCGTCAAACGTGAGGAACACCCGCCTGCGCTCCCCGTGTATGCGGAACACCGCTTCCGGGAAACAAAGGCGGAAAAGGAGCGGCGGGCGTTCTATCAGCATCTGTTACTTCTTCTCGGTCTGCTCCGGGTGGTTGCGGCGGTACTCGTCGCTGAGACGCTTGGACCGCTTCATGTCTACGCGCTTGAACTGTTCGTTTTCCTCAACGGACTTCATGTCCATGCCCGAAGCACGCAGGTAGTCCACCAGGTCGTAGAACATGGAGTCGATGCCTTTCTCCTCGGCAGAGGCATTGGCATACTCCTGCGGCGAATGCGAAGCCATTACATTGACCACCTCGGCATACTTGAGCACTTCGGCTGCCACATCCACGTCGCTTATGTCGCTGCCGCCGGCAGACGCGCTGTCGCTGCGGAGATACTTCTCGTGGTTCTTGCGCATCTCCTCGACATTGATGCCGAGCGACTTCACGTATGCCTCGATGCTTTTGTTGCCGCTGTACGTCTCATACAGCTCGATGAGGCGGTAGTACTGGTACGGTATCAACGTGGTCTCAACCGAAAGCGAGGGGTTGATGAACATCGACGACACATACTGGTTGTATTTGACATACTGCGCGTAATTGGCCATGATGCCTTTGAGCAGTTCCAGTCCTTTATGCGTCAGCGTTTTGTTGTTCAGACGGTCGCTCGTGCCCAGTTCACAATAGAGTTGTGCACGGGTCATGGCGTTGCTCAAGGCGAAAGGCATGGCAGTGTCGCGCAGGCGGCTGTCCATAAGCTGCATCACGTTGAGAGCCTTCCTGTATTCTGCGGCCGCGCCGGCAGCGTCGCCGGCTTTGCGCTTGCCGTTGCCTTGATAGATGAGTTCCTGCGCCAGGTCGAGCATCGAGCCGCGCATGGTGGTGAGCATACGCCCTGCTGTCTCGTCGAAATACGGTATGTGCGAAGTGGCCGGGTCTGCGTCCGCGCCGCCCCAGCGGTATTTTTTCGTCACCACGTCGTATGCGCGGTCTGCGCGTGTTGCCATGCCCTCCTGTATGGTCGGCACAAGCTGGTGCGCCATGCCGGTGGAGCGGAGATACGGTGTCATGTTCAGGTGGTATTCCGGACCGACGGTGCAAGCCCAGTAAATGGGGCGTTCCCAGCCGTTGGCGGCGTTGGTGGCGATGATGTCGATCATGAGCAGCTCGCCCAACGACACGTAGCCCTTGGACTTGACGTTCTGTGCATTTGCCAAATCGAAGACGATATTGTCCTGAATGGCTGCGGTGTCCTGCGGAGCGACAAGGCCACGCTTGATGACAGCCTCCTTGTCAACAGGTATGTACAGGTATCGGGCGTCGATGAGGGGATAGCCGTACCTTTCGCGCCCCTCACCGGCATATACACGTTTCAGCGCACCTAGCGCCTCCATCGGCTCGCCGCTGCCTAACGCGAATGTCGCCTCCAGACGGCCGTATGCATAGTCCTGCGGGCGAGCGGTGTATTTCACCGGCGGCGCGGTGTAGGACTGCATGCGCTGCTGGTCGGCATACCATTCGGAATTGAGGTACGACAGGTTAATTATCTTGACATCGGGACGCACGCCCTCAACCTCCTGGGCATACCACAGGGGGAACGTGTCGTTGTCGCCGTTGCAGAATATTATCGCGTTAGGCTCGAGGCTCTCGAGGTAGTTCGCGCCGAAGTCGCGGGCGGCGTACCGTCCGGAGCGGTCATGGTCGTCCCATGTCTGGCTCACCATCTGCAGCGGTATGCAGATGCCCAGCACACACGCCACGGCGGCGCAAATGACAGATGTCTTCCACTCGCCCTCAGGCTCGTCTACCAGCGAGGGTAGCTGCTCCGGCTCTTCGCCGCGAGCTGCAGGGCGGGCATTGACAGCTGCTGTGCCGGCAACTTCAGGTGCTGTGCCGGCAGCATCGGCTGTTGCCTTGCCCTTGTCCTTGCCCTTGGAGTTGGCGTTCTTGCGAGCCCACACGAGTATGCGCCACAGTCCGGCGACACCCATGCCTATCCAGATGGCAAAAGCGTAGAACGAGCCGGCAAAGGCGTAGTCGCGCTCACGAGGCTGCCCGGGCGGCTGGTTCAGGTACAGGACAATGGCGATGCCCGTCATGAAGAACAGGAAGAAGACCACCCAGAACTGCTCGATGCCGCGCTTGCCGGCAAACGCCTGCCACAACAGGCCGATGATGCCCAGCAACAGCGGGAGCATATAGTAGACGTTGTGCCCCTTGTTGTTCTTGCCCAGGTCGTCCGGCAAGTACGACTGGTCGCCCAGGCGCGGGTTGTCAATGAACGGCAGTCCCGAAATCCAGTTGCCCAGGTCAAGCTCGCCGTGCTGGTTGAGCAAGTCATTCTGACGGCCGGCGAAGTTCCACATGAAATAGCGCATATACATGTGGTTGAGCTGGTAGTTGAAGAAGTAGGAGAAGTTCTGTCCGTATGTCGGGCGGTAAGCCGTCTTGACAGGATATGTCGGCATGCCATAGTCGGTGACAAACGGCTGCTGGCGCGTGTCGAGTTCAGGCACTGCCTCGCCCGTTTCCTTGTCTATGGCATGGATTTCCTTCATGTTGTCCGGCATCGTGTCCATATTGACCCATTCGCCGTACAGGCTCTTGTGCATCGCGCTGTGGATGCGCGGGAAGAGCATGTCGAGTTCAGGGTTCATCACATATTCTGCCTTGTACCCCTTCTTGACATAGTAGTCTTCGTATGCCTTGGAGAGCTTGTCGTTTTCGGCGATGTCCTCGGGAGTCATAAGTCCGTCAGGGTCTGCCGGCTCGGCTCCATGCACGCCCTTGACATACTGAGCCGCGCCCTTCACAATAACAGGATCATAGTATGGCGTCCTGAGGGTGTACACGGTGCCTTGCTCGTCCTGGCCGAGCGTGTCGACAGCTTCGCCCACGAGTTCCTTCATCTGGCTGGAATTGATCGTCGCCCCGTACAGCAGCGGGACCTCGCCGTACTGCTCGCGGTTTAGGTAGTAGGCAAGGTCAAACACGTTGTCCGGCGAGTTCTGGTTCATCGGCGTGTCTGCGGTGGAGCGTATCAGTATGAGCGCGTAGCTGCTGTAGCCGACAAATATCACGGCTATGCTCCACATCACCAGGTTGAGAGCCCGCACCGGCAGGGCCCGCTTCTTGCCGTCCCAGAATACGAACAGCAACACAGCAAGGCCAATGGTCAGCAACAGGCCTATCCACACGCCTGAGCCGATGAAGAGCATGCCCGAAAGCGTCACGGACACCAGGAACAGCAGGCGCATCGCCAAGGGGTTTGACTGGCGGCAGAACACCGCAAGCGTGGCGATGAACGCTGCCACCGTGACAATGCCGTAGATGAGCGTGCCGCTGTTGAACGACATCCCGAAGCCGTTGACGCACGTCAGCTCAAACTGCTGCGCCACCTTGATGAAGCCCGGCACAAGGCCGTACAGCACGAAGAAGATGATGGCAAACGAGATGACCAGCGCGAGCAGCGATTTGCCCACGTCCATTTTCTTGAAGCGGCGGTATGCGTAGACCAGAACTATCGCCGGTATGCACAGCAGGTTGAGCAGGTGCACGGCGACGCTGATGCCGATGATGTAGGCTATGAGTATCAGATAACGGTCTGCCCCAGGGTCGTCAGCCCGGTTCTCCCATTTCAGTATCAGCCAGAATACCAGTGCGGTACAGAATGAGGAGAAGGCATATACCTCACCCTCGACGGCGGAGAACCAGAACGTGTCGCTCCACGTGTAAGCCAACGCGCCGACGAGTCCGCAGCCCATTATGATGAGATACTGCTGCAGCGACGGCTCTGCGGTCTGTCCGTCGCGCACCACGAGCCGACGCACCAGATGCGTGACAGTCCAGAAGAGCAGCAGTATGGTCAATGCACTCAGCAGGCCGCTCATGGCGTTGACCATCACGGAGACAGTCTCAGGCGATGAAGCGAAATTGGCGAAGAAACGCGCCGTGAGCATGAAGATCGGGTTGCCCGGCGGGTGGCCGATTTCCAGCTTGTCTGCCTGGATTATGAACTCGCCGCAGTCCCAGTAGGAAGCGGTAGGCTCGAGGGTGAGCCAGTATGTGCAGAGGGCTATCAGGAACACGCCCCAGCCGCACAAGTTGTTGATCAGATTATATTTCCTGGTAATCATACAGTCCTAAAATCGCGTGTCCTGCGCCGCCGCATCGGTGTGTCGGGGAGACACGGACACAATATGACACGCAAAATTAGCCAAAAAATTTCATCCGCCGCCGTTCCGCCCCCATTTTTTCACCCGACAGCCGCCGCAAAGCTCGCAAGCTGCCGCGCCCGACACCGGCATAACGACACCGACAGCATATCAATGCCAACTCCGCACGTTTTGCCACCCCATGTACACGAAAAGATATACGGGCAATTTTACAACTGCCCGTATATCTTCATAGCCAGCCGCTTGAACTGACATTCCTTTGCTGAAAGCAATCAGTATTCCTCCTCGTTGAAGAAGAAGTCGTCGCCGGTCGGATAGTCCGGCCAGATGTCCTCGATGCTTTCGTATGTATCGCCCTCGTCCTCGATTTCCTGCAAGTTTTCTATCACTTCCATCGGGGCGCCGCTGCGCATTGCGTAGTCTATCAGTTCCTCGCGTGTCGCGGGCCATGGCGCGTCGTCAAGTTTTGACGCGAGTTCAAGTGTCCAGTACATATTATGAATGTCTTGTTTGGTTATCGGTTTTATTTTCGGGGTGCAAAGATAATAAAAGGCGGCAATATATGCAATACGTCTTCTCAGTCCTTGCTCCACTTTATCTCCTCCACGCCGGCGATGTGGTTGAAATAGCGGGCGAGGATGAAGAGGTAGTCGCTCATGCGGTTGATGTAGCGCAGCAGCGTCGGGTCTACGTATTCCTCCTGTGCGAGGTCGAGCAGACGGCGTTCTGTGCGGCGGCACACGCTGCGCGCTATGTGGGCCTTGGCGGAAAGGGGCGTGCCGCCTGGCAGGACAAATGCACGCACCTTCGGCGTGGCTTCGTCGAGGGTGTCCACCCATTTCTCTATCGCATCAACATGGCTCTGGGTCAGCCCCCAAGTCTTGGGTTCAGTGCCTGGCTCAACGGGGGTGGCGAGATAGCCGCCGAAGTTGAAGAGCATGTTCTGCACCGACAGCAGCTGCTTGCGGTTCTCCTCGGGACAGTCAGGGTCGGAGAGAATTGCGCCGAGGAACGAGCCGAACTCATCGACAGTCCCGTATGCTTCGAGGCGCACACTGTTTTTTGCTATTCTCACACCGCCCACGAGCGATGTCGTGCCGGCGTCTCCGCCGCGCGTGTACAGGTTGCTTTTGGCCATAATCCAGTGATTTTTCTATGTAACGAGGCTGGCGCGGATTTGTTGCAGCCGCCAGCGGATTTTTCGCGGCAGAAACATGACGCAGATCTTGCGTATGCGCCGATTTTGTCTTACATTTGCAGAACGCTTCCGCCGCGGCTGTCGCGGCTGGGCTGATTACGCAACAAACCACACATTACGCCATGGAGCAATCCACGCCATACATAGTGTCGGCACGCAAGTACAGGCCTTCATCTTTCGCCTCCGTTGTGGGGCAGGAGGCCCTGACATCGACACTCAAGAACGCCATCGACTCCAACCGTCTCGCGCAGGCATACCTGTTCTGCGGGCCGAGGGGCGTCGGCAAGACATCGTGCGCCCGCATATTCGCCAAGACCATAAACTGCCTCAACCCGACACCCGAGGGGGAGGCGTGCGGCGAATGTGAGTCTTGCCGCGCCATGGAGCAGGGCAACTCGTTCAACGTCATCGAGCTGGACGCGGCCTCAAACAACTCTGTCGAGGACATACGCAACCTCACGGACCAGGTGAATGTGCCGCCGCAGGTAGGCAAATACCGCGTGTTCATCATCGACGAGGTGCACATGCTCTCCAACGCGGCGTTCAACGCCTTCCTCAAGACGCTTGAGGAGCCGCCCAAGTATGTGATTTTCATACTCGCGACCACAGAGAAGCACAAGGTCATACCGACTATCCTGAGCCGCTGCCAGATATATGACTTCAAGCGCATCACCATACCCGACATGGTGGCGCACCTGCAGCATGTGGCGCAGAGCGAGGGGATAAGCGCGGAAGTGCCGGCGCTGAACGTGATAGCACGCAAGGCCGACGGCGCGATGCGCGACGCGCTCTCGATATTCGACCAGGTAGCGGCATCGTCTCGCGGAAACATCACCTACGCCTCGGCTATCGAGAGCCTGAATGTGCTGGACTATGACTACTATTTCAACCTCGTTGGCGCTTTCCGCACTCACGACGTGCAGCGTGCGCTGGTGCTGTACAAGGAGATACGCGACAAGGGATTTGACTCGCAGTTTTTCGTCAACGGCCTCGCCGGGCACATCCGCGACCTGATGGTGGCAAGCACGCCGCAGACCACTGCCCTGCTTGAAGTGGCAGACGAGGTGGCGGCAACATACATGAAACAAGCAGGCTCGCTGACTGCCGACTGGTATTACCGCGCCATTGAGCTGCTCAACGACTGCGACTTGAGCTACAAGCAGGTGACAGACAAGCGGCTGCACGTCGAGCTGTGCCTGATACGCCTGTGCCGCATCGGCATACCGAACCAAGCAGGACAAGCAGCTGCACCCGCTGCGGCACCGGCAGCACCCGCGACACCACAGGCTGCCGCTCCGCAAGCTGCGGCAAAGCCCGCCCCTGCTGCAGCCGTGGCACAGCAACAGCAGACAACACCGGCGCCGCCCCACCCTGCTGCCCCACCGCAACCGCGACCTGCCACAGCTGCCACAACACACAACCCGGCTGTGCGCCACACCGTCAGGATTACGGCTGCACCCGCTGCGCCGCGCACCGCTGCCGTTCCAAGGCCAGCCCAACCGGCACAGGCAGCGGCTGCCACGACGACAAAAGCACCGGCTGAACCGCAAGCGCCGGCAAGCCATCCACCGGTGGGGGGAGACAGGAGCTTCACACAGGAGGAGCTGATGGCGTGCTGGAAATCGTTCATGGATGAGCATCAGGACAAGCACCTGCTACTCAGCGCAATGCGCCAACACGCGCCGCAAAGCATCGGCAGCGGCCGATACAAAATCATGGCAGACCACCCGGGCATGGAGCAGACGCTCACATCCTCGCTGCCCGAACTGACCGGCTACTTGCGCCAGCGTCTGCACAATGACGCGCTGACACTCGTCGTGGAACAAGCCAAGCCGCAGGAACGCGCCCGCGTGCTGTCGCCGCGAGAGTCGCTGAAACAGGCTGCCGACAACAACAAGACGCTGCACGCGCTGCTTACATCTATCGACGCTGAAATGATATGAAACACCTCGCAAAACACATACGCCCATTTGCCCGCAGGGCCCTGCTGATAGCCGCTCCCGTTGCCGCCGTGGCGCTTGCCGGGTCTTGCGGCTCGGAGAAGCGGCAGGATGCCGACAGCGACAGCATGCCCGCCGTCAAAAAAGACTCAATAGACACTTTCACCTCGCCCGACCTCGGGCTGTGGCACCTGCACGGACACGTCTCAGGCGCGGCGTTCCTCTCCTACGAGGTCAAGGACGAAAGCGCGATGCCCGCGCCGGATGCCGTCGCCGCCCTCGATTCAATCACATTCGACACCCGGGGGCTGCTCACCTCGCTGGCGAGCGGAAGCATCGAGAAGGGGGAAACATACCTCGACTCCGAGCTGCTGCTCACATACAGCGACAGCGGCGAGTTCCAGTCCGGCACGGACAAGGCTGCGGCGGCTCGCGGCAACAAGCTCATCATCAAGCTCTCACGCACCTCTGGAGGATACCTGCAAGTGATACAGGCTCTCGGCACTGACCGCGAAATGTCAAACCCTGACACCTTCGTCAGGCTGCTGGAATGGACTGACGGCACTCTCTATTCCGACGAGACGGAATACAGCGGCGAAGGGACGCAGCGCGTGACATACTCGTACAATGACGACGGACTCCCCGACAAGATTGTCTCCAAAATAGCCGACATGAGCGGCGATGTATCCGTAGAGGAAGAATATACCTACACGCAGTTTGACAGCAACGGCAACTGGACGGAACGGCGCGTGAAATGCAGCTCCGAAATCACCGACGGCGAGGCCGACGGCACCAACATGAAGACCACACGCTCTGTGACCAACCGCGTTGACCGCCGACGCATATACTACTACCCCACCGACGCTGTCGGCAGCAAATGACACAACCCTCTATAACTCACCGATTATGAAAACTCTCATCGCAACCATACTCGCACTCGCAACCGTTGCCTCTTCCGCGCTCGCCCAGGTGACCGGCGACTGGAACGGCACACTCGACTTGGGCAGCATGAAGCTCGCCCTCGTGCTCCACATCAGCGAGGCCGACGGCACATATTCCGCCGCCATGGACAGCCCCGACCAGGGGGCATACGACATACCGGCGCAGATTGCCGTATTCGGCACAGACTCGCTGCGCCTGTCAGTGCCGGCGATAGCGATGACATACACAGGACGAGCCGAGGGCGACACCATGACCGGCACATTCGCGCAGGGCGGCATGACGCTGCCGCTGCGGCTGGTGCGCGGCAAGCGTCAGGCTCTCAACCGCCCGCAGACACCCAAGCCGCCGTTCCCTTATTCCACAGAGGAGGTGACATTCGCCAACACAGGGCATCTGCCCGCAACATTGTCAGGAACGCTCACGCTGCCCGTCCCCGGAACTTGCGAGGGTAAACCGACCGTGGTGGTGCTCGTGAGCGGCAGCGGACAGCAAGACCGCGACGAGACACTGTTCGAACACCGCCCCTTTGCCGTGATAGCCGACAGCCTCGCACGCGCCGGCATCGCCACACTGCGCTATGACGACCGTGGCTGCGGTGGGTCAACCGGCAATGCGGAAGACGCGACCACCGCGGACAACGCCGACGATGCAGCGGCAGCCGTCCGCTGGCTGCGCGACAGCCGCCGCTTCAGCCGCGTCGGAATACTCGGACACAGCGAAGGCGGCGCGATAGCGTTCATCCTCGCCGCTCGCGGCGACGCAGACTTCATCATCACCATGGGCGCGCCCGGGCTGCGAGGCGACTCAATAGTCACGGCACAGGTCAACCGCGAGCGCAGTCGCCTGAACATGCCGCCCATATCCGTTGCGGACTGGCGAGCCACAGGCGTATGCTCGACAAGCACGTGGCTCGCCTGGTTTGCCGATTACGACCCGGCGGCAGACATCGCCGCGACCCGCGTGCCGGCGATGGTGCTCGGCGGCGAGAAAGACACGCAAGTGCCGCCCGATAGCAACATCGGCAGGATACGCCAGCTGCTGCCCGACGGCGACAGCAACGTCATCCGCGTCTACCCCGGGCTGAACCACCTGATGCAGCCCTGCGAGACAGGCGAAGCAAGCGAATACCGCGACATCGAGACCACCCTCTCGCCCCAGGTCCTCGCCGACATCGCCGCCTGGCTCCGCAACTTCTGATCTCACCCGTTTATTTGTCCAGTATTTGGCGAATTTCCCGTGCAGACAGTTCATCCTGAACTATTTCATTGGACGGCTTAATGACATATCTGGCACGTATGCCAAAATTATTTCTAAGCAGAACATTCAAGAATGCCAACGTCTTAGGATCTCGTTTCATCTGTTCGACCATAGAGGTCAATTCCCATTTCAGTGCAGTCTTAAACTTTTGAATATCAAGTTCGCCTCCCAAGTCGACAGTGTAGTTATATTGGAGTATCCGTTCTTCCCTGCTCAATTCGGCTTTTTCATAAGTAATCGGACCATACTTTTGAGGACATGTCTTGTTGACTTCTCGTAGGGCTGTTTCCAACTCATTGTCAGGAATATAGCGGCTATGTCTTTCGACTGGATATTCTGTCGGGCTGGCTTTCTTGCCTTTCACAAAATAGCCGCAAACAGTTCCGACAACCATCAAAAGCCCCCATATTGACAACAAGGAAATTATACCAACACGAATGTATTTGAACAGAGTCCTCACGCCTTCAGGCGTTTCCTCGTTTTCCGAAGGAGGGAGTCCATAATCGTTTTCGACCCCACAGCCCAATGTCCACAAATCCCGAATAATGAACAACGCCCATAAGAGTGTCCCAGCCGCAAAACATGTCAATGCAATCGTTAATGCTCCATCCCCTTGGAACCGCCAAGACGTAACCGTACCAACAGCAAATATTGCGTGCAATACGAATACAGCCACAGAGCCACCTGAAGACGAGATGTCATGGAGTCTGCGGATTGTCGCATTCCACATAGTGGGCAAACTCACCAAAAGATAGGCAAGCCCAATGAGACCGATTATGGTTAGGGCATCAGATGATGCGCCACGAGACATGGACACGACCCCTAAGACGACCAATGCCAAGCAGATAAGCCATTGGAAGGAGGTAAGGCATGCGTACTGCACCAGAGAAGTCCGCCCCTCGGCAGTGAATGACTTGGCTATGCAAGTCCCGATGTGACCGAAGTATGTCATAATATATTTATTTGTTTTGTGAATATCGGCACAAAAGAAGGTGCAAGCGACCTTATTTCAGCTTTCAATGTATCGCCAAACACATTACACCTACAAACAAGAGAAGCCCGCACCCCTAAGGTGCAAGCATCCACTCATTACGAAGCAGGTGTGTTTCAATAAATTGGCGATTTCTGAAAGCTGCCCGTAAGAAGCAAACACTTCTTTAATATGTCGTCATTCGGTTATTGTTTCATCGGCGAAATCAAGTTTATGATTTTTACATCACAAAGGTACAACTTTCCCGGGAATAATCCGCCTACGCCGCAACATTTTCTCTCGCAACGTCCCCGTCCGCGCATGGACACGGCACGCCGAGTTCCTACACTGACAGCACAATCATGCACTGTCAGCGCATTTTGGCAGTCCATGTCGGGGGGTCAGCGGGGAGCGAGGCAGGCGTCGAGGGCGGCGGTCAGCGCGGCACGGTCCATGTCGCGGCCGATGAAGACGAGCTTCACCATGCGGTCGCCGTATTCCTCGTCCCAGTCGCGGGCAAACGCCGGGTCCATCTCCATGAGCCGGCGGCGGTCCTCCTCGGGCGCGGTGGCGTACCATTTGCCGGCCTCGGAAATCTTCTTCTGCACACCGGCTTGCTCGAAGAGTATCGACATGTCGCGGTTGTGGCTGAAGTACAGCACGCCCTTGGTGCGTATCACGCTTTTCGGCCAGCGGCGGGCGCAGAAGTCATCAAACCGCTCGAAGACAAACGGTGCGCGGCGGTAGTATACGAATGTCGAGATGCCGTATTCCTCTGCCTCGCCCTCGTCGTCATGATGGTGGTGGTGATGATGCCCGTGCTCGTCGTGGTCTTCATGGTCATGCTCCTCATGGTCGTGGTCATGGTCGTCTTCGTCCTCATCGTGATGATGGTGGTGGCCGTGGGCTTCAGCCTCTTCGGCCTGGGAGGCGGGGCGTTCCAGCTCGCGTATCCAGGCGGCCGACGAGACGGTCTTGTCAAAGTCGAAGTCGCCGGTATTGAGCAGCTGGTCGAAGTCCACGTTGCAATAGTCGCAGTCTATGATTTTGGCGTTGGGCTGAATGGCGCGTATGACGGCGCGGATCTGCTTCGCCTCCTCGGGCGACACCTCGGATATTTTGTTGAGCAATATGATGTTGCAGAACTCTATCTGCTGTATGACGAGGTTCTCGATGTCCTCGTCGTCGATGTTCTGGGCGGTCAACGCCTTGCCGCCAGCGAAATCGGTCTTCATGCGCAGCGCGTCCACGACGGTGACGATGCAGTCCAGGCGCGGGCCGCGTCCCGTGGGCGAGCCGGCAGCCATCTGCTGCATTGTGCATACGGTCTGCGCAATCGGTTCAGGCTCGCAGATGCCGCTCGCCTCGATGACCACATAGTCGAACTTGCCGGTGTCGATGATTTCGGCAATCTGGCGTATCAGGTCAGTGCGCAGGGTGCAGCAGATGCAGCCGTTCTGCAACGCCACGAGGTCGTCCGCGCCGTCCTGTCCGACAACGCCCCCTTTCTGTATCAGCGAAGCGTCGATGTTGACCTCGCCGATGTCGTTGACGATAACGGCGAAGCGTATGCCCCGGCGGTTGGCGAGAATACGGTTGAGCAGAGTGGTCTTGCCGCTGCCGAGATAGCCGGTGAGCAAGAGAACCGGCGTGAGTAAGTCAAATTTTCTGTCCATAATCGGATGCTGTTAAACAGCTGCAAATATAGCCAATCCTGCGGGGCTTGTCAATACCCCCGCCCGCTTTTATGCCCTCACAGCCGAAATTACCCCGCACAGCAACAGCGGCACAACCATCGCTGTCACCGCGACCTCGCCCTAATCGAGTCCACAAAACTGAAGCCAAAAGTCTTAAGACTCACAACATGCTGTCTTCTATATATTTTCCGCAGCATCGAAATATTTTTCGAGCACCAGCAGCGAGATTATTTCCTCGCGTCGCCTATCACGGAACTGGTCTACATATTCATGGGCATGGCGAATAATGGCTTCGGCTTCATCGGGATGGGAAGTGTAATAGTCCATCTTCTCCTCAATGTCGGAAAGGTCGGGCTTCACTTCCACATAATGGTAGCCGGGGATTAGCGTGCCTTCCATGAACCAAGTCTCAAATGTGGGTCGCGGCATAACTGCCAGTGAATTGGACGACATCACCCACTTCAGGTTGCTCGCAACGTCGTTGCCTTCAAGGGCAAGGATGTACTTGTATTTCAGGTGGTCATAGATGGATATTTTTTCGCATTTCCATTCGGGGCGTATGTTGTCAACAGCTCCAGCGTCGAAGCGAGGATTGCCGAAATACTTTTCCATGAAAAGCATGCGTATGTCTTTGCTTCCCACTTTGCCCCTAAATATTGCACGGTCGCATTTGTCGCGAAATGCGAGCTTGTCTTTTATAAAAATGAAGTGGCGCACCTTGTCAAGCTTCATTACAACCGAGTTGGCATTGTCACCGTGTATCGGACGGCTCTTCACAATAGAGGGCACATCGTCAACGAAGGTGATGTCGCCTCCGAGCAGATGCCAGCGGTTGGCAGGGCTGAAACAGCGTGCATATTCCAGGGAATCTAAAAAATAGACTTTCTGCCGTGTCATAGGCTGCAAGCCAGTCTTCACGGATTTCTCTTGCCACAGGGCATGGCAGGCCGCTGTCTGTCCCTTGACAAGACGGTTATAGTAGTTGACACGGCGCAGTATGTAGTCATAGTCATCACGCTTAGTTGCCTCGTTTAAGAGATGCTTACGGCGCAACTGCATATACCATACAGGGAGGTGCGTCCTTATGAATCCTCTCATATAGTACAGCATCTTGTTGTTCTTGCCGCTGTGCAGCAAGTATCTGATTTTTTTGATGTTCATCTGTTGTCGCTTATGACAGGAAAACCGATGTCCCCCTCTGATGGGACAATCAACCAAAATTCAGGGAACTTAATTATGGAATTTCACTGCTTTTCGTTGCCTCGAAGTATGTCTATATAATATTGCACATATGTAGAGTCAAGAGGCAAGTGCAAAGTTAGTGAATTCTTTTGTAGAACTCGGATTTAGGGCAAGCAAAGTTGAGTTTTTCCTTGGACGGGCGTTGATTTTGTACTGAGCCTGGTCGAGATCCTCCTGCGAGACCTTCCTGAAGTCGGTTCCCTTAGGGAAGAACTCGCGCAGTATCTTGTTCATGTTCTCGACCGCACCTTTCTGCCCCGAGCAGTACGGGTCTGCGAAATATACGGTGCAACCGAGCGCCTTGCAGACATCCTTGTGGTCGCGGAACTCGAGGCCGTTGTCCGTTGTTATGGTCAGCACGTCTGCCTTGTACGGCAGCAGCAGGTCAATGACGGCGGCAGCCACGTCTGCGGGCTTCTTGGAGGGCAGCTTTCGCTGCATGAACATGTTGAGGCTTCGCTCCACGACCGTCAGGACGGCGCTCTTCTGCCCGGCTCCGATGACCAGGTCCATCTCCCAGTCGCCGAAGCGAGTGCCGTCCGCCTCTGCCGGGCGGTCGTGTATCGACACCCTGTCGGGGATCATCGACTTGCCAGCAGTCTTGTACAGCCTTGCGCGGTGCCGGCGGTACTTCATGCGGTGGTGGCAGTATTTCGCCAGCTCCGGGTTCTTCCTGATTTCCTGGTAGATGCGCTCCTTTGATATATGTATGCCGCTTTTCTTGAGGCAGCCTGAAATCTGTTCCGGCGACCACCTCTTCTCGCGCAGCAGCTTGCGGGCGCGCCCCAGCGCGCCGGGCTTGAGCGCCCTGTTGCGCACTATGCGCTCGCTCCGTTCCTTTGCCATTTCATTGGCAAGTGTGGGGTTGTACGTGCCTCGCTTGGTGCTGTTGCGGCGCAGCTCCCGCGATATTGAGGATGCCGACCGCTTGTCAGGCACAGGCTTGTGCTTGGCGATCGCGTCTTCTGTCTGGAGGCGTGTTATCTCCTCCGCAATCTCCTTCAGCGAGCATCCTCTTCGCCGCATTGTGGAGATTGTACACCTTTGGTCTTTGGTTAGGTGGCTGTAGCTCATGACAACGCAAAGTTAGTTAATCCCGGGGAGACCGCGAGGCCTCTCCTTTTGTCTTTCCTGCATTGCCCCCTGACGCTGCCTGTCCGGAAATGCGCTCATCCGGTGGCGCGACGCCGCGCCCCCGCGCCGCGCGGGCTTACCCCTGGCGGAGGAGCTGGAGAGAGGAGGGCTGCGCCCTCTGTCTCCTTGCGGTTTCACCCGCCGCGCTCAACCCAGATGTTGCACTTCGAACTGGATTCTACACTGAAATAATAGCACACATCACCCCCGATTTCAGGCAGAGACGTCAGGGCTGTTATGAAAGACGGCTTGCCGAAGCACATCGCTTCAACTACCGGCAACCCGAAGCCCTCTGAACGCGAGGGGAATACAAGGCCTTTGCAACGGCTGAGCAACGCCGCCTTCTGCTCGCTCGACACCCGACCAACGACAGTAACATTGTTCAGGTTATATGCTTCAATGGTTTTAAAAACCAGTTCTTCATACTTTTTGCCCGCAGTGCCAGCAAGCACAAGATGTTCTTCCGGCAAATACTGCATCATCTCAAGAATCAACAAAACATTCTTCTTGCGAGACCACCGGGATATGTGAAAAAGGAACTTATCGGGCAAGCGCATTCCGGACAGCACGGAGGAATAGTCCGTGTCCGGGTTGTTCAGGTTTGTCACCCCGTTGTATATCACGCGAGAGGGCTGCGGTGCGACAAGGTGGCTCCTGACATCGTCCCGCGTGGACTTCGATATGAACGAAAGGTGCGTCATCTGGTTGACGCGCCGCTGCGCGACAAACGTTTTCTTGCGCTTGTGGATGTCAGAGATGCCGTTGTGGAGATAGTTCAGGTCGTGGATGGTCATCAGCTGGAGCGGCGCGAACTTGACACGATACTTGAACATTTGGTTGGTCCAGTGCAGCATGTCGAATTTCGGCAGGAGCCAGTTTCTGAAAGGCGTGAACACGCTGCACTTCAGGCATGCCTTTTTCAGCCCCTTAATTGTGATATAATCGACGTCGCTGCCGTATGCCCCGACCTGTTTCTCATTGACGATGAAGGTCATCCGTATGCCGAAGTCGCGCTGCAGCTCCGCAGCCCGGCACGCAAGGCGCAAGGCGATGCTGTTTTCAAATTCGCCCAGGCCTATGTTGGGCAAATGGGAGTTGGTCATTGATATTGCGAGCCTTTTCATGGCGCTGTTTCGGGTTGGCCCCGGTTTGATTACGGCACAAAGTTACAAAACGAGTTGCACATCCCCAAAACAAGGTGCGTAAAACACCCTTTTCGACAGCCACATGAGGCCACATTGACACACCATTTGCGGCAACCACTGATTTTTTGTACCTTTGCAACGTAAAAATCAACACGTTGTGCACGGCACGTAAGTCTAGTTGACTTGTGTGCCGTGTACTTTTTATTGCACAATATGAATACAAAAACCGAACAGAAGCCGCGTATCTGGACTGGCGATTTCATGAAAATCGTCATAGTCAACTTCTTCATTTTCGTCAATTTCCACGCATTGCTGCCCACATTCCCGTTTTTCGTCGAGAGCCTCGGCGGCGATGCGGTGACAGTCGGGGTTGCGACTGCGCTGTTCAGCCTCGCCTCGATAATTGCGCGGCCGTTTGCTGGCTGGCTCACAGACACACGCGGCCGCTGCGTGACCCTCATAGCCGGACTCGCCGGCTTGTCGCTGATGCCACTGGGCTACTTCTTCTCACTCGGACTGGCCGTGCCAGTGTTTTTCCGCACCCTCCACGGCGCATTCCACGCCACAGCGAGCAACTCTTCAGCCACATGGGCAGCAGATCTGTTGCCCAAATCGAAGCTGGGCGAAGGCCTGGGCTTCTACGGATTGTCAATGGCTCTTTCAACGGCCGTTGCGCCGGCGTTTGGGCTGTGGCTGATGAACGGTTTCGGCTTCCGCGCACTGTTCTTGGCTGCCGCAGCGGTAGGCATTGCGGGCATCGCCATCGGGCTGTCTGTGCACAAGCGGCCGAAGACCGCCAAAGCTCCTTTGAGACTCGGCTCGTTATTTGAGAAAGCGGCAGTGCCCGCAGCAGTGTCGCAGTTTTTGTACATGACGGCATACGGTGTCGTAGAAGTGTTCGTTGCCGTATACGCTGTGTCGCGAGGGCTGGGCGAAGCCGGCAGCTATTTCATTTCCATGGCAATAGCCACTGTGCTGGCTCGAATTATCCTCAGGAAAGCAATGGACGCAAGGCATGAGGGATGGCTGGTACACGGCGGCAACGCACTGTTGGTGTTAAGCATAATATTGCTGGTATTGCCAGCTGGGGGGCACCTGACATTCCTCGCTTCCGGCCTTGCGGCTGGATTCAGTTTCGGCGCAGTGCAGCCGTGCCTTCAGACGACCGCCGTCATGCTGTCGCCAGAAAAGAAACGGGGAGCAGCCAACTCAACATTTTTTATAGCCTTCGATTTCGGCATTGCAGCCGGCGGCTTCATCGCCGGTGCTTTGGTGAAGGCATTCGGCTATGAAAAGATGTTCCTGACAATGACAGCCCCGGTCGTCCTGTCTTCCGCAGCATTTGCGCTGGCCGTGCGATGCCAGCTGCATGGCAGCAGACGCGAGCAATCTTAATTCAAAACATTTCTGCCGCGGTGTATCAGTATTTGACACACCCTCGAAATGACGCTCGCCGGCTGAACATTTGTGCAGTCCGGGCGTGCGTATGATGAATTATTTGATTAATTTTGCAACGTGAACAGGTATCGCCGGGCGTGTATGCGCGGCGGCACGCAAATCTGACAGCAAATGGGGTTCAAGAAAAAATGGAAGAAAGCAATGTTATGGCTGCGCAGGAAGTCGCATCTGCCGACGCTGATTGTCATAGCCATATTCGTGGCCATGCTCTTCTTCAACGACGACACCTCCGTTTATGTCAGCAAGAAATACCAAGATGAAATCAACGCGCTGCAGGAGCAGATACGCGCCACTGCCGACAGCACGCAGTATTACCGGCAGAAGCGCGAGGCGATAGAGGCCGGACGCAACGAGCTGGAACACATCGCCCGCGAGAGGTTCAATATGCAGCGTCCTACAGAGGATGTGTACATCGTGACCGAGAAGGACGACAAATGACCTGCAACCTGCCTACAAATAAACACCCGAACCCGATGAAACAGAAGAACAATGACAGCGGCAAGGCGGCGATGCCCCTGCCGAAAAAACGCAAGATAGCAGACAACGTGGCAATGGCCGGGCTGCTCGTTCTGGCAGTGGCCATAGCCATGCCGATAGCGACGCTCGAATCGCCGGAGACGCTCGCTCCCTGGAAGTGGGTGTATGCCGCCGGCGCAATCATCTACACCGCTGCCCGTTGCGTCAACGTGTCAGCTCCCGGCGACAGCACGCGGCTGCGGCGGTTGCGCCGCATGCAGGCGTGGGGCGGCATAGCGTTCATAATCGCCGGAGCATTCTGGTTCTACTACGAGCAGCGGCTCGGCGCAATTGGCGGCGGCGCACTCGCGATACTGAAAAATACCATCCTCTTCACGCTCGTGGGCGCGATGCTGCAGATAGTGTCCGTATGGATGATATACGCCCGCGAGAAAAAGGAAAGCCGCAACAACGGAGCGACACTCGACTAATTATGTTTTTTTAGGCGAGATGAATTGCGCATAGCCGCCAGTTGATGTAACTTTGTGAGCTGATGAGGAAAATTCTCACGATAGACCACGGCAACAGCTCTGTGAAAGTGAATGTATACGAAGGTTCAGGCGATGTCACGAGCCTGCGCATGGAGGAGCTGTGCATCGAGGCTGTCGCTGAACTGGTGGAGCGCGTGCGTCCCGACGGCATCGTCTATGCCGCCGTCGGCAAGACTGATGCACGCATGCTGGAATCCGTGAGCCGCCTAGACGGCAACGTGCTGGTGGTCACACACGCCACGCCGCTGCCGATAGGCATAGCCTACGGCACTCCCGGCACTCTCGGCCTCGACCGTGTTGCCGCAGCAGTGGCTGCCGCAGCCATGTTCCCGGACGAGACGCTGCTGGTGGCTGACGCCGGCACTGCGCTGACCGCCGACATCGTGTCGGCGGACGGCGTTTTCATGGGAGGCAACATCTCCGCAGGTGTACGATTGCGCCTCGACAGCCTCGCGAGCCACACGGCGCAGCTGCCCCGTGTGCTGCCGGAAGGGCGGCTGCCGATATACGGCAAGGACACGGAGACCGCATTGCGGTGCGGCGCGGTGCGCGGCGCCGCAGCAGAAATAGCATACACAGCCGCTGCCGGACAGTGCAGCCGCATCGTCCTCACCGGAGGCGACGCAGCACTCGTGGCAAATGCCTTGTGCCAGATGACCAGCATGCCGCTGGACACAGTCGACGACCTCGTCGGCAAAGGACTTTTAAGAATTTACGAACACAATGAAGATAACTAAGACATTTCTCCTCTTGACAAGCATCATTGCCGCAGCCGCCGGCTCGGCAGATGCGCAAGTCACCACCTCGCCATACTCCATGTACGGCTACGGCATACTCAGCGACCACGCCACCTCCGCGCAGCGGCAGATGGGCACGATAGGCTACGCCATGCGCTCCGGACGGCAGATCAACGTCATGAACCCGGCATCTTACGCCGGCATGGACTCGCTGACGTTCCTCTGGGACATAGGCGCAGACATCAGCTTCATACACTCGCAGGAAGGCTCATACAAGGAGAACACCACCGGCGGCGGCCTCGACTACATCACCATGCAGTTCCCGCTCTCCAAGCATTTCGGAGGCTCTGTCGGACTGCTGCCCGTATCGTCGGTGGGATATGCCTTCGGCAACGAAATCAAGCACGGCACAATGGAAAACCAGGGGTCGGGCGGACTGAACCTCCTCTATTTCGGCCTTGCCGCCAACTACTACGGCATCGGCATCGGCGCGAACATCTCATACCGCTTCGGCAACATCATCAACGACGTGTACTCCACCCCCGAGGGCTCGGGACGCACGCTGTTTGAACATGTGATGCAGGTGCGCGACTGGGACATCAACATCGGCCTGCAGTACACCCTCGCCCTGACCAAGGCCGACTGCGTAACACTCGGCGCGACGTACACGCCCCGCAAGTCGTTCCTCGGCAAGACGTGGGTGACAAACCAGAACCTCGGCGACAACACCTCCAAGCCTGACACCGTGGCATACATGCGCATGAAAGGCAGCTACTACCAGCCGCACACCATAGGCGCGGGCATCAACTATACCCACACCCGCCAGTCACGCTTCATGGTCGAAGCCGACTTCACGTACCAGAACTGGAAGGACGCGCCCTACTCGCCGCTGCATGACGACAAGGGGAACACCGTCTTCCAGGGCATGGAGTTCAACGACCGCTACAAGGTGGCTGTCGGCGGCGAATATGTGCCGAAGCTGCGCGGACGATACCTGCAGCGCGTGGCATACCGCATCGGCGGGTACTACTCGCGAGACTACCTCAACATACGCGGCAACAACGTCAAGGAATACGGCCTGTCCTGCGGCTTCGGCTTCCCGACACCCGAAGGGCGCACCGTCATCAACCTCGGCTTCGACTGGAAGCACCGCATGGCTTCGCCCACGTCGCTCATCTCCGAGAACTACTTCAACATCACGCTGGGCGTCAACTTCAACGAGCTGTGGTTCTACCAGCGCAAGATCAAGTAACCTGTCGTTCACGCAACTGCGCAATGGTCTTTCGAGCCGCATACAAGTCCGCGTGCCTGGCGTTCTCGCCCGCACGCCTCCCGGTGGCGGTGATGCTCGCCGTCATCGCGCTCGCGTCGTGCCATCAGGGGAAGAAAGTGGACGTGGCGGCCTCCATCAACCCCAAGAAGATGCCCACGATGACCACAAAAAACGTGGTCACGTTCATCTCCGATTCGGGGATAATACAGTACAAGATAGTCTCGCCGCTGTGGCTGGTCTACAATGAGCGCGACACACCCTACTGGTCATTCCCCAAAGGGCTGTACCTGCAGAAATTTGACCGCAACTACAAGAAGATAGCCTCCGTAGCTGCCGACTCCGCCAAGTTCTATTCCGACCAGAAGCTGTGGCAGCTCGACGGCAACGTCGAGCTGGAACGCCTCCCCGGCGACCTGTTCCTGACGCAGCAGCTCTTCTGGAACGAGCGTGAACACAAGATATACTCTGACTCGTTCATCCACATCAAGACGACCCAGCACATGCTCGAGGGGTACGGCTTCGTGTCAAACGACCGCCTCACAGACTACCGCATAATACGCCCGTCGGGCATGTTCCCTTTCAACAAGGACGCGCAGCCGGCCGCCACGCCCGTGCCGCCGGGAGCAGCTGCCGCCGGCGGGCCGACGATAGCGCCCGTGCCGCCCTCCGCCACTCCCTGACGCAGGCTGCTGCATCACAGCCTCCACCCTCTCCCCCCTCACACGAAAACAAAACACTCCACAGACAATGGAACTGCAACTCACCTCAGCAATACTGATAACGATAATCGCGATACTGTTCTCCGGCCTCTTCTCCGGCACCGAGATTGCCTTCGTGCAGTCCTCCAAAGTGCGCATGGAGATTGAGACTTCACGCGGAGGAATAGTCAACCGCATACTCCGACGATTCTACCACAACGAGGACACGTTCATCTCCACTCTCCTCGTGGGCAACAACGTTGTTCTCGTAATATACGGCATCGCCATATCGGCAATTATCAACCCATGGCTCAACGCATGGTTTCAGAACGATGCGGCAGTGCTGATAGTCAACACTATAGCCTCAACGCTCATCATACTGTTCACCGGCGAGTTCATGCCCAAAATCACATTCCGCATCAACCCCAACTTAACCATGCGCCTCATCGCGCTCCCCATATACCTGATATACCTGGTGCTGTACCCTGTCTCCGCGCTCATCTCACACATCTCGCTGGGGCTGATGAAGCTGCTCGGCATAGAGTCAACCGGCGCCAAGTCCGGGCGGCTCACCGTAGAGCAGCTCGACGACTACATACAGCAGAGCCTTGCCGGACGCGCCGACTCGGAAGAGATAGACAGCGAAGTGAGGATATTCCGCAACGCCATAGACTTCAAGGACACACAGATAGAGGAGTGCATGATACCGCGCAACGAGATTGTCGCCGTTGACCTCGAAAGCACCTCGCGCAGCGAGCTGGTCAACACGTTTTCCTCAACAGGCCTGTCAAAAATAGTAGTATACCGGCGCGACATCGACGACGTGGTCGGCTACATACACGTCTCCGAGCTGTTCAAGGCCGGCACCAACTGGCGCGACCGCATCAAGCCCGTAATCTTCACCCCCATGTCTATGCTCGCCAACAAGATGATGCGCCGCATGCTCGCCGAAAAACGCTCCGTCGTCATCGTCATCGACGAGTTCGGCGGAACTGCCGGCCTCGTCACCCTCGAAGACCTCGTCGAGGAAATCTGCGGCGAGTTTGAGGACGAGCACGACAAGAAGCGTCTCATCGCCCGGCAGACCGGCGAAAACGAATACGAATTTGCTGGCCGCGTCGAAATCGAACAGATCAACGAGCAGTTCCACCTCGGCATACCCGAAAACGACCACTACCACACACTCGCCGGATACATCCTCGAGACACGCGGCGAGCTGCCCCGCGTCAACGACACATTCACCATCGGAGACCTTTCATTCACCGTGCTGCGAATGTCTGCCACCAAGATTAAACTCCTGCGCGTCAGACGTGTCTGACATATACCCCCGATTTGACACGAAACAAATATACTGAACGACAGCGCAATAATCACCAAGCAACGCCGTTTGGCATATAAACAGGTGGCAAAACCGCCATTTGGAACGAGAATTGCCACCGCAAAAAACCGAAAACCAACGGCATCTGCCAGCACGACAGCCGACAGGTCCGAAAGACAAACTACAACTAATCGAAGTGGAAGATTGCGAAAGCTTTGTCCACAGGCAAACAAAACAACAACACTTAAAGCAATCACATCATGTCGAAACAGTCTTCTTTCACAACAATGGTCTGTACAATGCAAAACAGCCTGCTGTCTTTCGCATTGAAGCTCACCGCAAACCGGTCTGAAGCCCAGGACCTCGTCCAGGAAACGACACTCAAAGCCCTGAAAAACCAGGAAAAGTTTGTCGATGACACCAACCCCAAAGGATGGTTGCTCACCATAATGCGCAACATATTCATCAACAACTACCGCAAAAGCACACGCGAAAACACCATAATAGACTCCTCGGAAGACCTCTACCACCTCAACCTGCCGCAAGACTCCGGCATCTCAACGCCCGAAGGCGCATACTCAATGGCAGAAATACGCGAGGTAATCAAGAAGCTCCCCGAAGAGTTCCGCCGCCCGTTCTCAATGCACGTGGCAGGCTACAAATACGAAGAAATAGCCGAAAGGCTTAAAATGCCTCTCGGCACAGTCAAGAGCCGCATATTCAGCACACGCAAACGCCTGCGCGAATACCTCAAAGACTACCGCTGACCCACAAGCGCGGGTGCATCATGTACGTGACGCACCCGCGCTTTCGCATATCTCCTCATACCATTTTCACTCACAAAAAACACTCACCAGACACACCAAAAACAATGACCAAACGACTTCTCATCTTTTTCCTCCCTCTCCTCGTAGTGCTTGCCAGTCACTCCGGTTGCACATCCACCAAAAAGACCCTGCCCGAAAGACCAAAAACAGTGCTGGCCGAAGACGAACGCTATGAAATACTGCGCGAAGTTGTCGACTCAGCCGAAGACCAGTATGACGTAGACATCGTGGCACTTTGGGTAAAAGACAAGAAAACCGGGAAAAATACCAAGCTGCTCCAGACCGTGCGACCCGACGGAGCTGCCTGGTATGTAGCCGACGGCAAAAATTTCACACCCGCGCCAATCGACTCTATCAACGCAATATACAACGCCTACATCTACAGTTGGGACCCACTTAGAATAATCGTAGAAGGATGTCCCGATACGCGCAATATATACTCATACTTCATAGACGTTCCGTCCCGAAAAGCGTGGTATGTACCGGCAAATTCCGGGTATTTAACAACAACAGACAATGAGGGCTATATGATATTCCAGTCATACCGCTATGGACCAGTTGGATACGCCGGGCGCTACACATTCCTGCATGTCTTCAACGAGGAAGGGGAAATGGTAGACTCCCTCAGCCTCGAGCGTCTCTTCATAGAAAACAACGCCGATCAGCTACTCGACGATGACATCGACGAATAACTCCCTGACAGCTGCACCTGAAGCCACAGACACGACAGCCCTCATACCGACATAGCAGACACACCCAGGCACGCCAAACGCGCACCTGGCATTTTCACATATGGATGACAAAAAAAGCGGCAGGGAGATAATCGATGATTATCTCCCTGCCGCGGTGCCCAGAACAGGACTCGAACCTGCAC
>DHKE01000017.1:30699-33558 GCA_002404675.1 Porphyromonadaceae bacterium UBA4702
ACCATTCCGCCACCTGGGCTTTTCGTGATGCAAAATTACTGCCTTTTTCCCATTCCACCAAATTTTCGAGCAATTATTTTTCACCCCGCGCACAAAAACCGCTCTTTCCACGTGCCGACACCGGGCGTTAATGTCAACTCGAAGCTGCAAGGTGGCGATAAAATTTGCCCGACGGAATTTTTGTTGTATTTTTGCAGCGGCGTAGCCCCGTTACGGCGCTGCCCGCAACCTCAAAACATTTATGACCATGAGCGAAAAGGAATCCAGCAATACCCCGGGCACGCAGCCGGAATGCATGCAGCCGACCAACGTGGGCCGCAACCTGAGAATAGGCATCCTCGCCAATTATCCCGACAGCGAAGAGACGCGCATCCTGTTGACCCCGGAGGCGTGCGGCATGATTGTTTCCTCGGGGCATCACGTGGCGATTGAGGCCGGGCTGGGCATCGACATCAATTTCACCGACGAGGACTATTCGCAGTATGGCGTAGAGGTCGTTTCGCGTGAGGCGGCTCTTGCCATGCCGCTGGTGTTCAGCTTCCGCCCGCTGACGGCGGCAGACATCCGCAAGATGCAGCCGGGCGCGGCATTGATATGCATGCTTGACAACACGCTCTTTGACCGCAAGGTCATCGAGGCGTTGCTGGAGCGCCGCGTCACTCTCGGCTGCCTCAACAACATGGTCAGCCACAACGAGGAGCCGGTGTTTGCCGATGTCATTGACGAGATCGACGGCCGCGCCGCAATCATGTATGCCGAGGACCACCTGTCGTTCCTCGGCGGCGGCAAGGGCGTGCTGATAGCGGGCGTTGCAGGGATAAACCCCTGCGAGATACTGCTCATCGGCACCGGCACGAAAATCAACTATGCCGCCATTTCAGCCTTGGCTGTGGGAGCGTCAGTAACGATAATGGACAATGACGTGTCGGCGCTGCAGTTGGCACGCCAGTTCTGCGGGCAGAGCGTGACCACCTGCTCCATACACCCCAAGGTGCTGCTCAACCGCGTGAAGACGGCAGATGTCATCATAACGGACCATTGCACGCGCGATTTCGAGATGCCGCGCAACCTGCTGGGCGCAATGAAGCCGAATGTGTACCTGCTCGACCTGGCGGAGAACGAGCCGTCGCAGTCCGTGCCGCGCACCGTGGCCATGGCCATGTCGAACATACTGGTCAACTTCATCGAAGAAATGGCGTTGAAAAACGGCATCGACGGCATGATAACCTCCACGCCCGGCGTGCAGGACGGCATCGTCACCTACCGGGGCAAGCTGGTAGACAAGCTCATATCGAGCTACCTGGAGATGCACGGCGTTGACCTCTCGCTACTGATAGCCGGCGGCAACTGACGCAGCCGCGACGTTTCACCCAGATGACAGCCTGTGGCACACTCGGAAGACAAGCCTCAATACAACCTCGGACTGCACCATACCTCATCGCCGCGCCTGATACATATCGTAGGCGCAAACCGGTGGGACGAGCCATGGCGGCACGCACTGGACGTATGCCGCCATTTCCGCGACATGGGGTGGAGCGTCACAGCCTACACCCGCGACGCCAAGGCGATAGACTCGCGTTTCCGCGCCGCCCTCATCGACATACGGCACTGCCCGCTGCGCGGCCTGTTTGACGTGTACTCGGCGTTGCAGCTGTCGCGAGACCTGCGGCAGGAACGCTACGGCACGATCGTGCATGTGCACCGCTACCGCGACGCGTTCGCCGTGCTGCTCGCCCGCCGCCTCGCCGGCCGTGGCGACATCCGTGTGGTCAGCACGCGCCACAAGCTGAAACGCGGCGCAGCGCACGCGCTGGCACGGCGGATATACCGCAACCTCGACGCACAGACATTCGTGTCGCGCTCTGTCCGCGACCGCTTCCTCGCCACATGGGCGGACGGCAATTACCCATTTGACGCCAGTCGCCTGCACGTCATTACGCCGGCGGTCAACATCCCCGACACGCCGCCAGTGCCGGAAGCGGAGAAGGGGCCGCGGGTGGTCTTGTGCCGTGCGCCGCTGCTGCCGGGGATGGGGCTGGAGACGCTCATAGACTCGCTGACGGCATTGCGCGAGCTGAAAACGCGGCTGCGCATAGTCAGCAACGGCGACACCGACTACATCGACGTGCTGCGCCGCCGGGCCCAGGTGCGCGGCGTGATGGACATGATAGACTGGAAACTGCGCCCCGACGACACGTACCCGCTTATCGACCAGTGCCATATAGGCGTAGACCCGACGCTGCGCGGCGCGCCTTTCGGACCTACGCACATAGAATACATGGCGCGGCAGCGGGCGCAGGTCATCACCGCAGCCATTTCCCCCTCGGAACACATCACAGACGGCAGCCAAGTGATTATAGTGCCGCCAGGAGACGCCTACGCGCTCGGCGAGGCGTTGCGCCGGCTTGTCCTCGACGAGGACTTGCGCCACGGCATAGCCGCCACAGCGCGGCAGACATACCTTGACCATTTCTCATGGGGCGAGTGCGCCGAGACCATCCGCCGTCTCTACGCCTCGATACAGCCGCGCTGACCGCAAAGTGTCCCTGTTTTGACATATCCTCGACGAAGGCGAATGGGCTGTTGTCAGGTGCTGCGCCGTCCGCGAAATGACGCGACTCCGGTTGGAAAATTTGACTTATAGGTCAAATTGCAGGATAAAACCGCTGTAACGTTCAGTGTTGTAGATGGTTATACGATTCAAGGCACTTCAGGGCAAAAACTGCGAATGAAAACGCCCTATAGGTCATTTTGCAGGATGAAAGCCGTGTAACTCGCAGTATATGCTAACTTTACAGGCACTCAAGATGCCTAAAAAGAGATAGCATGTACAAGAAAAAATGTATGGTTTGCGGCAGT
>DHKE01000075.1:0-43193 GCA_002404675.1 Porphyromonadaceae bacterium UBA4702
CCGCTCACATCCTCAACCCCGGATGCGTCCTCGACGATTTCAAGGAATTTGCCCCAGTAGTCATCTTGGGCAAACCTGTTTTTGCTGCCGACGGGTACTCGCAGCGTGCCGAAATTGTAGGTGTCTTTGTGGAATGTGGAACTGCTGATATCCGGCACAATAGCATTGCAGTATACAGTACGCAAAGTTGACGTTTCAAATGCGGAGTACTCAATGGATTTGCAATTCTGGCTGATTATCACAGTTTCGATGCCTGAGTCCTTAAGCAGTCCAGCTGGGACTCTCTCGATGCCCCAAGGTATGCGGAATTGTTTCAGTGATGAGGTCTGCTGGAATGTGTAGATGCCCAATTTGCAATTTTCTGGCAGGTTGGCTTCTGTCAGTTTACGGCATAATGCGAAGCCGTATTCTGCAATCTCCTTTAGGTTGCTGCAGAATGGGAATGTTGTGAAGGTGCAGCCGTAGAACGCCCTTTTCCCGATTCTCTCAAGCCCCTCGCAGCCTGTTATTTCTTGTAGTAGTGAGGCACTTTCAAATGCGGATTTGCCTATTTCTCGCAGGGATGCCGGTATGTGTATTGATCGGAGAAGAGAGTTCTTAAAAACGGCTTCTCCCAAGGTTCTGACACCCTCCTGCAACGAAACATTGCTGATGCTTTGGCAGTCCATGAATGCCGAGTCGCAGACCTCTGTGATGCTTTGCGGCAGCTGTATTTCGCGTATGCCGCTGCCTCGGAACGTGCGTACCGGTATCTGTGTCATGCCGTTTGACAGGGTGATTGTCTTCAGGTTGAGGGTATACTCGAATACGCCTGTGCCGAAGGTTGTTACGGCATCGTGCATTGTGACATTTTGGATGCCGGAGCTGCGAAATGCGCCATCGCTGATGCTGGTGATGTTTTGCGGCACGGTGAAAGTCGTGAGTGCAGAGCATCTGTAGAATGTCTCTTCGGGGATTTCGGAGATGTTTGTCGGCATTGTGACTGTCTGCAACTTTGAACAATCGGCGAACATGCGTTTCCCGATTGCACCTGATGACACTGTATGCGGCAGTTCTGCTGACAGCAGCCCGATGCAGTCCTTGAACATCTCGTCTCCCATACTGCGTACCGTTTGCGGCAATGCGATGTGCTGAAGCAGATAGCTGCCACGGAACAGCTGGTCGCCAAGCACTTCCACAGACTGAGGCATGACAACTTCTGTTAGTCTGGGCATGTCTGCAAAGGCATTGTCCCTGAATGTCACGGCAGTGTTGCCCCGGAATACAATCTTTTCCAGCATTGACCTGCTGAAAGCGTATGAGTCCAGTGTCTTCACTGAAGCCGGAAGCTCAATCTCCTTGAGTGAAGTGCAACCTTTGAACGCATACGAGCCAATTTTCTCCAGACTTTCAGGCAGTATGACCTTGGTCACGTCGGAGAATATGTTTTCCGCCATGAAGCCGTCAGGTATGCTCGCCACATCATCTGGCACCACCACTTCGCTGCCGTGACGCAGACAAGCGTAAACTTTTGATCCGTCGTAGCTTACTATGAAGTCTCCGTCCATTTTCAGGGACCGGTTTTGCGGGTCAACGGAAAGATTTGACAGTGACTTGCAGTTGATGAATGTGTACGGAGTTACAGAGGTTACGTCGGCAGGAATGACGAAGTCGGTTACTGCGCTGCTTACCCATAACAGCTTTTTTGCAGATCCATTGACACGGTACAGGCAGTTGCCATCTGACTTGAAGAACTTGTTGCCGCTGTTTATGTTCACGCTCGTCAGGCTTTTGCAGTCCTTGAACACGCCCTCCGGCATCGTCTGCAGGTAGTCTGCCAGATTTATTGTCTTGACTTGGTCTTGTCCTCGGAGTGCATTTTCTGCAATCTCAATTACAGAACACTCGTTGTATCTTTGTAGATGATCATTCGGGTCTTGATACCACCACGTTTTTGACATGGTATACGTGTCGAGTATTTTGCCGTCCTGGTTGCAGTCAATGCCATCGCTGGATTTTTCAAACCCTGTCATCATGGCTTTTGACTCAGGCATGTAAGTGAACTTTTCCCGCAGGTAGTATTCTCCTGCATGGGCTGCCAATACGGATGTAAATACAAGCATCGCGAGGGCAAGCCTTGCCGTCCATTGTCTCATTAAATGTTTCATAATTCCTTTGTTTATTGAGTAAGAAAAGTGTAGGGAGTATCTGCGCCGCAGCGCAGATACTCTTCTCATGGTTGGATTATCGTGTTATCTTGCGATCCATTTAGTGCCGTTGAAGTACCACATAGCGGCAGTTGATGTCTCGCCGTCGTTGATTATGATGTCTCCCTTGACCCAGCCCTCGTTTGAGGAGGGGAGAGAGCCCTTTGCACAGACCACGTTGCGGTCTTTGAACTCGACAGCAGTTGTCGGGTGAGGGTCGGCGTCCATGCCAGCAGTATTGTCCTGCCATTTGTAGCCGTTGACGCAGTGGTAGTTGTCGTAGAGGAGTCGTCCCCCGCACACTGGCACGTCAACATACTGTTTCTTGCCAGTTGCGTTTACTCGAGTGATGCGCAGCATGCACGGTTTGTCTCCGTTCTCACGGTAGAGTGCGATGATGTTGCCGTATTGCTTGTCGTATTCGCCGTATGAGAAGTTGAACTTCGGCCCGCGTATGTCTCGCACCGGGTCGAGAATGACTTCCCCATAGTAGGAGAATTTCCATTCATTTGAGGTCGTTGCCGTGGTTGAGTCAAGGTTGATAACGCGATAGTTGGAGAATACATAGGCCGACAGCTGCGGAACCGATGAGTATGCCTCGGATTTGGCAATGCCGAGGTTGGAGCGGATGGTCGATTCGGTAGACAGGACGTGGCTGTACTTGTTGAACTCGTCAACTGGTACTATTGTTCCTGTCGGGGTCACATATTTTCCGACGGTGATGCCTGTCGGGTGATTTGACCGGTCTGGGCTTTCCACATCGGTCAGGTACACATAGCGGTAGTTTCGAGCGAGGTGTATCTCGTACGGAGCTTCACCCTGGCTGCACAGTGCCAAGTCGTAGTCGCAGACATCTTTTATGCCTGGTCGTCCGAACACGTCGTCTTCAGCAGCCTTTTTGAACCATTCGATGAAGGTGTTGTCAGTCATGTTTGTGACTGAGAAGTGGCCGTTCCAGGGTGTCTCAACGTTCTCTCCGTGGGTCTCGTCAGAGATGTCGAACACTACTGACGGGCGGAGACCGCGTTCAAAGTGGTTGTTGGTGATAGCTACGTCGCTGTTTACGATGCGCAGCTGCGCTCCGACTTCCATGTGATTGCCCATGAACACCACATTGGTGACTCCATGAAGCAGGACATCTCGGTTGAGAATGTTGCACGAGATAGAACCTCCCTTGCAAGAGTTGAGGCGCAACGCTCCGTCTGAAACACCCTCTTTCTTGGGAACAGTGTGTACAGCGCAGTTCTCGAACACAAGGGCATCGCCCGAATAGCCGAGGTCAATCATGTATTGCTTGTCTTCAAGAGACGCGGGCAGGTTGCTGGTGAGGTAGTCGAGGTCGCTTGAGAACACGCAGTGGCGTATAGTCTTGATGTCGGCATAGTCGTGTGTTACCTTTATGGCGCGGCGGAAATTGTTCCAGTAGACATTCTCGAACAGGAATCCGCCGGCGACAAGGCAGCAGACTTTGCTTGACAATGTCAGGCGAGCATCGACACCGTTTATTGTGCGGTTGTAGTCATTGCTGAAGACGACATTTTGGATGGTTGATGTCGGGTCTGGAAATCTCATTGACCAAGTGTCGTCTTCATTAGTCGAACTTTCTGCAGCAACATTCAGCGTTGAGGGCTTTTGCACCAAAGTGCGCTTGATGTTCAGCTCGAGAATTGCGCCGTCAGGGAAGCCGTCAGCCCCTGCACTGTTGACGTATGGGACGATTCGTGTGGCATAGCCCCAGTCATCTCGGTTTCCATACGTTTCGTTGTTGGTTTTTCTGCCGCAGCCTTCGCCGATGAGGCGTATTCCGTGGGTCATCTCTATTCTTCTTGCGACATAGTAATGTCCCATAGGGAGGAATACCTCGCCAATCTTTTTCATCTTGATTGCTTTGTTGATTGCGGGTGAGCAATCATGCGGGTCTGTCAGCTGGCCGTCAGAGTCTTTGATGTCAGTGATCCACGGTTGTTTGCCGGCTTCGCCGTCAAACCATTGGGGATATGCGCGGTCGCAAATCCAGTCGCCTTCGACAGTCGCGCCGTCGAAGATTTGGGCAATAGGGGCTTGGATTGTGGTCTTGTTGCCGACAAGTTTGAAGTCTCCAGTGATGCAGCCTCCGTCAAAGATGAGGGTGACATTCTTGCCGATTGTGATGGTCGGAGCTTTTGGATAGAGCTTCGACAGAACTATTTCTTTTGCAATCCGAAGTACGGCGTTGGAGTAGCTCCCCAAGTCTTCCGCACAGTCTACGTCAATAAACATTAGATCCATTTGTAGAGCCGATTAAAAGTTAATACTATGAATAATTATCTCTTGGCATTTGCGCAAATGCTGTTTGGTCTCCTTTTGTAAGACCGATGTAAAGGTAATAACAATATCTGAAATATGCAAGCGGTTTGGCGCGGTTTTTTTAGCGCAAAAGTTGGCGGTTGTTTGTATGATTGTGAGTGTCAGTGAGTTGTATGGGTGTAATTTTATATAATGCAGGGAGATCAGTAGAGGAGGTAGGGGCGGGAGCGGTCGCGGAAGGCTTGCGTGCCGCCCATCCAGAGGTCGCGTATCGCGCTGACGCAGTAGCCGCTGTCCGTGAATTGCCGGCGCACGGACTTGCTGCCGCAGACCTTGTCAAACATGGCGAGCCGTGCAGCTGTTGCCGAGGCGAAGGGCTTGTGGGCAGGCCACAGGCGTGCGACTGCCTCCATGACGTGGAATTGCAGCAGGGTCAGTTCGCAAGCGTCGTAGTCGGTGATGTACGGCTGCACGCCTTGCAGGTCACGTCCTGTGCCGAGGCCGTAGTAGGGACGTATGTGTATGGGGCGGAAGCGGAAGCCTTTGATGTCCATGGAGTTGAGCGTGTCGGCAAGTTTGGCTGCGTCTGCCCATGATGCGCAGAAGAGCTGGAAGGGGAGGTTGTAGCCTACGCCGATGCTCATGTAGTCGAGTTCGCCGAGGATGCCGGAGGCGGGGTAGAAGAGCGCGGAGACGGGTTGCGGCACGTGGGGTGAGGTCATGACCCATTCCAGACCTGTGTCTTGCCAGAGCATGCCGCGCCGCCAGCCTTGCATCGGTATGACGGTGAGGTCGCAGCACACGCCGCGCCGCAGGAGTCCCTCGCCGTTGAGGTACCGTGCCAGCTCGCCGCAGGTGAGGCCGTAGACGTACGGTACGGGGTATTGGCTGACGAAGCTGACGCAGTCGCTGTCGACCAGGCAGCCTTCCACCTTTTCGCCGCCGAGGGGGTTGGGGCGGTCGAGGACGATGAATGGTATGCCGTTTTCGGCGCACGCTTCCATGCATTTTCCCATGGAGGAGATGAAGGTGTAGCTGCGCGAGCCGATGTCCTGTATGTCGTAGACCATCACGTCGATGCCGGCGAGCATTGCTGCTGTGGGCTTGGTAGTGGCGCCGTAAATGGACCATACCTTCACGCCTGTCTGCGTGTCGGTGTATGTGGCGACTTTTGCGCCGGCGGTGACGTTGCCGCGCACTCCGTGTTCGGGTGCGTATAGTGCTGCGAGGGTGACCCCCGGGGCGTTGGCGAGCAGGTCTACGGTTGAGACGAGGTCGCGGTTGACGCCTGTGGGGTTTGTGACAAGCCCTACGCGCTTGCCCTGCAGGGGGGCGAAGCCGTTGTCGCAAAGCACGTCGATGCCGGTCTTGACTTGCGCCGTGGCTGCAATAACTGTCAGCAACAGCATGGCTATGAGGGTGGTGTGCCGTTTCATCAGTACAGTTTTTTCAGTGAGGTGTTGGGGTAGAAATGTGAGAGAATGTCGTGGCAGCCGTGTCCTTCGCACGCCATGACAGCTGCTCCTATCTGGCATAGGCCTACTCCGTGCCCCCAGCCGTGTCCGTCGAGGAGGAACACGCCGTTGCCGGCGGGGCAGATGTCAAACCATGAGGAGTATAGGCAGGTGTCGCTTAGCAGCCGCCTTATTTCCAGCTCCTTGCCGACGTGGAACGTGCCGCGTTCAGCCTCTATGCGCAGCCTGCGGATGCGTCCTGACGCTCCACGGCTGTCTGCGCTTATCGAGTGTATGCGTCCGGTGCTGATGCCGTACCGCTCGCTCATGCGCAGCTCGATGTCGGCTGCTGTCACGGAGGCGTGCCAGTCGTGGAAGCCGGTGGTGGTGCGGTCGTAGCCTACGAGGACTGTCGAGAGTATGCCGGCGAGCCTGTCGGGCGATAGGCGGTGTGGGTCGCAGTATGGGTCGTCTACGGCTGTGAGGTAGTCATAGTCGGTGTCCTGCCAGCAGGTTGAGAAGCGTTCAGTGCGGCCGCCGCAGCATTTGGAGAAGCGTGCGTCGATGATTTCGCCTGCGCTGTCGGCAAGCACGATGCCGCGTGTGTCTGCCACTGCACGGCGCACGGTGTCGTTGACTGACGCAAGTCCCTGGTAGCGTTGGCAATGGTCGTCGGCGCACACGTCAAAGCCGTGGTGGTCGCCGGTGTCCATCCAGCTTATTATCTCCGTTGGGGCATGCACCTTGCCTTCGGGCGAGCGGCGGTGCAGGTGTAGCAGCTTGCCCATGAGCCAGCTGCGTGAGATTATGGCGTGAGCCTTGAGGAACTCTGGCGGCGCGTCTGCGCTCATCTCGCTGGAAATGACCCCGGTCAGGTATGTCTCCACGTCGAGGGAGTTGAGCAGGTCGGCAGTGCCGTCGTCATGGGTCGTGAGGCGCACTTCGCCGGGGAGTGACATCTGCATGCGCTGCTGCCAGTGGAAGTCGATGCCTATCTCTACATCTGCGGCGAGTATGCGGCTGTCAGTGTCAAGAGGTGTGTATACGGCAGTTGCCCCCTCGCGGCGTATGTCATAGTTCCCTTGCACATCAATGCGCGGATGCCCTGCTGTCACCACGCCTACGCGCACTTGCGGTATCGCCCTTTCGTCCATGTATTCGGTCATTTGAAGAAGGGAGCGATGTCGGCCTGACGGCAGTACTCCTCCATGTCGGCTGCCGATATGCCCACTTGCCCGTAGATGAGGCGTATGTCGTCGGCAGATATGCGTTCAAAGTCTTCCTCACGAGGTGTGACGATGATGCCGGCCATGTCGAGCGCTCCGGGGCTGACGAGCATTTTCTCCTCGCCCTCTGCGAAATAGCAGTCGGGGCGGTGGCGGCGGCGCGGGAACAGCAATGCCCGCAGCAGTCCGCTGTTGTCCTTCCACATCAGCACGTTGACCAGTCCGCGCTTTGTCGCTGGGTCGTCGGAGATGCCGCCCAGCCGTGGCAGCACTGCAAGCATCTGCATGCCGCTGAAATCGGGCTTTATGACGAGGCTGACGAAGCGCATGGGGAAGTTGCCGAGGCTGTCGGAAGTGCGTGCTGCGGCATCACCGAGGGCATGACGCTCTTCTACGGCACGCAACAGCGGCAGCTCACTGCGCAGGACGGCTTGGAAATGGAGGTGGTCAGGTGCAGACGCTCCTGCCGACGCGCCGTTGTAGAAGGCGCAGAGCGAGGGCGTCATGTTGAGCAAATCGACCATTTCAAGCGGGGCACCGTCTTGGGGACGGTGTTCGCATGAGGCTATTGTGAAGTGTACCGGGAGGATGGGGTAGGGGTTGATGAGTATCTCGTAGTCCTGAATGGCCTCGCCGGCGAGCTGCCTTTCGGGGCGGTTCTTGCGGCAGAGGAAGCAGGGGCGTTTGGCCACCTCCCCGCGGCTGACGGCAGCTGTTGTAGAGCGGGCGCGAGCGGGGTTGCACTGCACGAAGACATCGGCATCGCCCATGGTGATGCGCCGCCGCCTTACCTGCGCGAGGCGGTCATAGCTCTCCTTCATTTGCGGCATTGCGGCAAACTGCGCGTCGTAGAAATCAGATATTGCTTCCTGCATGTCTGGTATGTGTTTCGTCGTGCCTCACTTCTTGCCACGGCACAGCGCGGTGCGTGCTTCGAGTTCGACAGTGCGTATGAAGTCCTTGTAAGTGTTATTGGCGTTGGTCTGTTCGATGCTCAGTGCAGCGTCGGAGTTGCCCTCCCAGCGTCGGCAGCAGTACAGGTTGTCGTAGATGCGCCCGATGCGGTACTGTCGGCAGATGCGCAGCCCCACGGCGTAGTCCTCTCCGTAGCTGACGTTGGGGAACTGTATCTGGCGGACAATGGGGGTGTAGAATGCTCTGGGCGCGCCCAGCCCGTTGATGCGCAGGGCGTTGTTCATGCCATTGGTGTCAGTCCATTCGCGGTGCTGTATCATGCCCGGGGGTATCGGGTTCATCTCGAAGCCGGTCATCATGTAGCTGCCGATGACCATGGCACAGCGTTCGGCGCGGAACTTGTCAACCACTGCCTGAAGGGTATGCGGCGAGCTGTAAACATCGTCAGAGTCAAGCTGTACGGAGAAGCGTCCGCACCGCTCGTCATTGATGGCGCGGTTCCAGCATCCTCCGATGCCGAGCATCTCCGAAGCCGGCACTTTCACAAGCACGAGGCGTGGGTCGTCTATGGCCTCGAGCAGCTCGCGAGTGCCGTCGGTGCTGTCGTTGTCAACCACTATGACATTGTAGGGGAACGAGGTTTCCTGTTCAAGAGCCGAGCGGACGGCATCGCCCACAGTGCGCACGCGGTTGCGCACTGGTATGACCACCGATGCCTCGACGGCGAACTCGCCTTGCTCCACGTCAACACGGCGTATGTCAGCGGCGTCTATAAGAGCCTTGCCGCGCAGGTATGCCGTCAGCGTGTCCTCCATTTGCTTCTGGTAGTCGGCGTTTCTCGGGTCCACGTAGTCGTGCTGCTTCTGGCCGCTGAGGCGGTGGTCTGTGCGCTGGACTGTGTAGAGGTATTCGGGTATGGCGACGATGCCCATGTCAGCCAGCCGCAGGCGCAGTGCATACCAGCCTCCGTCGTACAGCCCGGAAACGCTGTCCAGCTCTGCCATGCAGCGGCGCAGGGCGGAGGCGCTTATCATCACCAGCGAGCCGAAGTCGAAGTCGTCGCGCAGCGAGCCGCGCTGGCAGCTGATGACAGGGTGCAGCACCACCTTGCCGTCCTCGACAGCCTCGCGGTAATGCGAATAGGCCATAGCCGCGCCGCAGTCGCGTGCAACGGTCTCCATGCGGCGCAGGCAGCCTGCGTCCACGCTCATTTCGCGGCGGTCTATCCTCACTGCCGCGTATGCGTCTGCGGGCATTGCTGCGGTGGCTTCGGCCAGCTGCGCTACGTTCTCAAATGCTATTATGTCGTTCATATATAAGTGTCTTGTTTAACGGAGGTTTTCGAGCAGGGTCTTCATCAGCCGGTCGCGGTTCTCGTCGCCCTCGACAGACTCGAAAGGCACTGACATGACCACGATGCGCCCCTTGTCGCGCCGTCCTGCGACCGCTGCCGCGCTGTTGTCGTCGCCAAACTGCATGATGACTGACGAGCCGGAGAGCGGGGTCAGCGCATCGGGCTTCTCGACGATGTACATCTTGTCGTTGAGCGTGTTGCAGAATGTGTAGCGTCCTGACGCTCCGCGCACCGCCAGCCGTCCGTTGTGGCGGCGCGAGGCATCGAGCTCCACGCCGAGGACTTCGCGCGCGAAGCGGTGGTCAGCCTCTGTGCTGCGGTCGTCAAAGAGGTCGCTTGCCACGTATGCGCCGCTCACGAGCAGCCGTCCGCCGCCGGAGAGGTAGCTGCGCAGCCGCGACTGCAGCTGCGTGGTGAATGTGCGGTAGTTTACGCCGCTCTTGCCGCAGCCCACCACGGTGGTTTTCTGCTTGCCGAGTATCAGGTCAACGACGGGATAAGCGTCCAGGTCAACCTCGCCGTTTTCGACAGAGAGGAGGCTCGCCGACACGAATCCGTAGCCGGCCTCGCCGAGGCTCATGCCGTGTTCTGCCACGAAGTCAAACGTGTTGCCGGCTATCACTTCCGACACGTAGTTGGTGTCGCTGGCGCCTGTTCTGTTGCCGTTGTTGCGGCGGAAATCGCGCTGGTGTCCCGAGAATGTGATGTTGCGTATGTAGGGCACTCCGAAATCGTCTTCCGAGCGGAAGCCGGCGCTCGAGCCCTCGCTGAACGAGGCCGGGCCGCTCACACGGGTGAAGCCGTTGACTATGAGTGCCGGTGCAGAGCCGTCAGGGCATTCGCGCAGAGCCAGCACCTCCGAGGGGAACGACACGCCGCCGGCGTTGGCAGCCAGCACCTTGAAGCTGTGCACTTCGGTGTCGGTCACTTTCAAGTCAAAGCTCGTGCCTTTGACTTCGGCTATCTTGCGGAAGCCGAGGTTGCCGGCAGTGCGCTCGAATATGATGTATTTGTCGGGAGTGGCTGTCGGTTCCAGCGGGTCTGCGGTCGGCTTCCAGCTGAGGCGGTAACGCCCCTTGCCTGTGCGGCGTATGGCGAAGTCGTTGACCGGCAGCGGCTGTACCACCACGTCGCGCCCCTTGCGCTGGGCGATGAACCGCAGCATCCCCTTGTAAATGGCACGTCCGACAGTGAACTGGAAGTTGGGGTCGAGGCCGTATCGCATATCCCCGAAATTCTGGTGGCTCATCAGCTCGATGAGGGTGGTCGGCACTTCTGCCACACGTGCTTCAAGATACGACTTGTCCCACATGGAGCGGCGCGTCCAGTTAGGCTCGAACTCGGCGCGTATGTCGCCCACTATCTGGCGCATGATGATGTCGGTGAGCATGCGCGAGTTGATGCGCGGGGTGCCGTCGGCGTATTTCTGCCCGTTGTTGGTGTAGTAGATGCCCAGCGTGCCGACGATGCTGTTGTCGCTGCGCAGCCCTGCGTCGGAGTGAAGTGCAAACGAGATGTCAACGGGTATGTGCAGGCCGTTGCGTCCCGGCAGCACACGCGAGCCTCCGGCCAGGTAGTTCACCCAGTGGCCGCGAGCCGTATAGTCGTCCTTGTAGTCGTCCGCGCCGTGGAAGGGGGAGTATACAGATTCGGGTATTCCCGCCCACTGCATCCAGTAGCGTGCCGCCTCCACAAAACGGGGCATCCCTGATGTCGAGAACTTCGGCGCAGTCCCTTTCTTGACAGGTGCGGCAGCGGGCTCGTCCTCCGGGGCTTGCTCGCCGTCCACGTCCTCGCTTTCCACGTCAGACGCTGGCTCCGGCTGTTCAGTTTTCTGCGCCAGGTCGTTGACCGGCGTTGAGGGGTCGTAGTATATGTCGCTGCGGCTGCGGCTGCGGGCGATGTTGCCCATGCCTCCGCCTATCTTGACCGCGTCGGCAGTCACGAGCTTTCCGCTCCCCTTGTGCGAAATGTTGTCGAGGGTCACTACCGGCTCGGTGTCGCTGTACCCGGCTTCGAGGGGGAATGTGCCGAGGTATATCCATGTGCCGCCGCCCATGGTCTGGTTGACGTAGAACTCGCGTGAGCCGCCCGAGTAGTTGACCGTGTAGTGCGCGTCCTCCGTGGAGTTGGGCAGCGACTTGTAGCTGACGTATACGGCATACTCGCCGTCCTCGGGGATGTCGGCATACCAGCCGGCCTTGGAGGCCTTGCCGCTCTTGATGGTCTTGGTCTGGCGGTAAGTGCCGCCCTCGAAGGGGTTCTCGGTGTCGCGGAAGTCGGGCAGGTCGTAGATGAAGCCGTCCTTCTCGCCCTGCTCCCAGCGCGTCTTGCCGGTTTCCTCCTTGTAGTACGGCTGCGAGAATATCATGCCGCCGGGGTTGGTGTCGTTGTCAACGATTACCTCGTTCTTGTTCGGGTCGCGCTCACGCGGCAGCATGACGTATGCGCCGGCGTTCTCGAGCATCGGGACAATGTAGGGCAGCACATACCCCATGGTGTAGATGTCCTCTGCGGTCTCGTATAGGAAGGGCCGCTGCCACACCCAGCTGCCCGAGCGGAAATAGCGTCCGTGGCTGTGCCACATCGCCACGATGTCGCCGTCCATGCCTTTTGTAGCCTTGGCATACGGTTCCTTTGCGGTGACAAACGGCTCTTTGGAGGGGGAGCTCATGCGGTCCACCTTGTTGATGTAGTATGACAGCGGACGGTTGCCCACGTTCAGGTTGACGCGGTATGACGATATTGAGTCGGGCAAAGCCCGCCCCACTTCCTTCTCGATGTTGCCTATCATCTCCCGGGTCACCGGCAGGTATGTGAACTCCTCGTTGAGCGACACGCTGACCGACTTGTGGCGGTCGTCGCTGCGCACACTGTTTACTTTCAGCCGAGATGTCCCTGCCCCGGCTGATTTCGACATGCTGTTGACCACACGGTCGTTGACACGCTTCGTGAGCGCGTCGTCGCCGCTTGTCGCGGGCTTGGCCTCGGCTTTCTTTGTCTCCCCCTTTTTTGCCAGCTTGTCTTCCTGCTTGGGCTGCGAGCCGGACTTGCTGCCGCCGCCGTCAACGGAATAGTTCTTCTTTGACGGCTTGGCTGACTGCGCTTTGGAGTTCTTGACGGTATTGCCCTTTGTGGACTTGTCTTTCTTCGACTTGTCCTTGGTCGTTTTCTTCTTGGGGGAGCTGCTCTCCTTGGCTGACGCCTTCTTGTCCTTCTTGCCGCCGCGAGTAGACTTGACAGACTTGCCCTTGTCGTCCTTGTCCTTCTGCGAGGCCTTGCTGTTCTTCTTCTTGCGGCTGTTCTTAGTGGACTTGCCCGACTTGCTGTCGTCGTCCTTGTCCTTTTTAGATGCCTTCGACTTGGATGAAGACTTCTTGTTCGATTTCGACGAAGTCTTTTTCTTTTCCGATTCCGAGGACTTGGAGGATTTCTTGGAGGATTTCTTGGACGATTTCTTGGAGGATTTGGCGGACTTCTTCTGCGCCTTGTCCTTCTTCTTGCTTGAGGTCTGTGTGGTCGATGACTTCTTGGGAGCGGCAGAGCCATACGCCACCCCCGAGACCCCGGCCATCAGTATGAGTGACAACAGTAGGAATATCAGTCGTTTGGTTTTCATCAGTATCATATTAAAGAGCAGCGTCAGCCCCCTCTGCCGGACGCGCCGCGACCTGGCAACGCTCTCACGCTGCCGACGGCCCGGACGCAAGCAGACAGGGCGGAATGCCAGCTGCCTAACATACAACAATGCAGTGCCGCAAGACACTGCTTGGCAAAATTACTCATTTTTGATGAGGGCATCAACCGCCGCTGCGCCGAAAAATCGCTAAAAAAGCATAACCCTCCGCCACGCCGCTGACAGTCAGCCATATCCGCCGACGGCATCGCTGCCAGCGTTTTGTGAGCCGAGAATTTCGGAATGTCGAAACTAATGTGTAACTTTGCGATAATCAAAGCCTCGAGTTATGATAAGCGACAGCGTAAGGGACATGATACCCAAGATACAGCGTTTCTTTACCGGTCAGCCTGTGAGGAAGGCTTGGTTGTTCGGCTCTTGCTCCAGGGGCGAGGAGACACCCGAAAGCGATGTAGACATACTCGTGGAGTACGACCGCACGGCAAGGATTTCGCTGCTGACTATCTCCGGCATGATGATAGGGCTTGAGGACTTGCTGCACAGGAGCGTGGACCTTGTCGAGGAGGACAGGCTGCTTCCGTTCGCCGCCGAGACAGCCGCAAAAGACAAATTCCTGATTTATGAGAGTTGATGCCGGCTTGTGGAATGGAAGAAGACAAAGTAATCTTGACTAACTGGTTTCCAGACGAACCATTGATACGCCAATCGGATCTCGGCTGGAGCAAAAGCGATTGCCTTGATGCTGAATCCTGCAACCCGAAGGAGGTGTTCAACTACTTTTGGAAGCATGCGTTCTCCATAGTGCTCTACTACACGGTTGACGGCAATTTCTATGAGTTTTTCATGGAAGGCAGTCCGTTCAAATTCTGGAGAGTGCGCACCAAAGCGGACTGGGATGGGAAATGGGTCGCAAGAAAAATTTCATGGAACGAGCATGAGGAGGGTGATGTCCTGCTCACGTTTGATGATGACACGGACTTATGGAATGTCCTCAAACTGGATGACGTGCCTATCGGAGATGTCCTCGCGAACTCCCTAATATGTGAAATCAACTACTGAAGCGTCCCTGCGCAGCCGTGGAATAGGTCTGGGGTGGAGACGGGAGATGCCGGCAGGGAGGGGAGTCCGTGCCGGCATCGGGAGGGCGTTATGCCCCGGCTGTAATTATTGCAAGGTTAGTAATCGGTGTTCTGCGGGTCGAAGTTGGTCCAGCCGTCCAGCCAGTTGTCTGACGTGCCGAAAGCCCCGATGTATGACACCTGCTCAAACCAGCTGGCGAGCAGCGGGTTGGTGAACGAGGCGGCGTTAAGCAGCGGGCTTGACGCTGTAGGCAGGTAGCTCACGCCGATGTGGCGCGGGTCGGAAAGGAGCAGGCTGGCGATGTCGGGCATCACGCGGTTGCCGCTCTGCGCCTTGAAGAATGTCGAGGAGTAAGACTCCTGGTTGGCGTCGATGACAGCCTTGTTGGGGGCATCGTAGAGCACATCTTCATAGAGCTTGTTGGCGTCGCTGCCAGTGATGCCCATGCCGGCAAACCATACGTTCTGCAGGCCGATCTGGCCGTTCTTGGCACTCTCTACGGTGCCGCCCTTCTCGCCGTCGATGATAAGGCCGATGGGGTAGCCTACGGCCACGGAGTTGAAGCAGTTCAGGCGCGAGGAGCGGCGTATCTGCATCGCAGCCTGGAACTTGCCGAGGGCAGAGCCGTTGTTGGGGTTGTAGCTGCCGCCGTTGATGTATGAGGCGTCGTTGGTGAAGTTGGCGTCGCGTCCGAGCGGGCCGATGAATGTCACGTTGCTGAAGACTGCGGAGGTGAAAGGCTCTGTGAGCGCGCCGTCGGCGCAGTTGTCAGACTCGAAGCCGTTTGACTGCGAGGTGTCGGCGATGCGCGGGTCGCGTATCGAGAGACAGAACTGCACCTTGCCCGAGAAGCCGTTGTCGGTGTCAAACTCGTCGTCCCAGCCGTTGTAAGCCACCAGGTAGCGGCAGTTGACAGAGCCTCCGAACCACTCGTAAGAATCGTCGTTGCAGTACGACACCTGCACATGGTCAACGGTAGTGCCGCTGCCGACAGAGCCGAAGGTGACGCCGTTGATTTCCTTGTTCTTCTGGAAGGGGTATCCGGCAAACTCGACGCGGACATAGCGCAGCACGCCAGAGTTGTCGCTGTCGTCAGTGCCGCCGTGCTTTGTGCGCGGGCCGCCCTCGATCTGCTGGTTGAGCACGCCCTGGTTGTTGCGGGCCTTGCCGCAGATCACGAGGCCGCCCCAGTCGCCGGGCTTGCGCTGACCCTTGGGCTGCTCCGAGGTGAAGACGATAGGCTCGGTGGCAGTGCCCTCGGCATAGAGCTTGCCGCCGGGCTCGATGATGAGCGAGGCCTGTGTCTCCTTGTCGCCGCGTATCACGGTGCCAGGCTCGATGGTCAATGTCGCGCCTGCGCCCACATAGACCCAGCCTTTCAGTTCATACACGCCTTTCTTGAGCGTCTGGTTGCCGGTGAACACGAATTCCTGGTCGCCGTTGCCGATGACTGTGCCGTTTTCGTTCTCCGAGCCGTCGGCGTTGAAGAGGATGTGGTCACAGGTCTTGACAGAACCCTCGTTGCCCCACTCGTACGGGCTCGACTTGGGAGCGTCGTCCGAGCATGCTGCCGCCGCCATGATCAGCGAGGCTGACAGCAAAGATGAAATCAGTGTTCTTGCTTTCATTTCTTTCATTCTTTTTATTGATATGGTTATCATTATTTCGCTGTGAATTTATATGTGAAGCTGAGGTTGAACGTCCGTCCCGGGCGGTACTGGCGGTTCACCTGCTTGATTTTGCCGGCGGGCGTGTTCTCATACTGGATGAATGAGGCCTTCTCGGCGAGCAGGTCGCGCACCCCGAAACGCAGCTCGAAGTCGCCCAGCGTCTTGGTGACGTTCAGGTCGATTGTGTTGCGGGGCATCTCGTACGAATCGGGCACCTTGACCTCCATGCCCTCGTAGCCGACCTTGCGTCCCACGCCGACGATGCGCTTGCCTATGCAGTTGTACATCAGCGATGCGCTCACGCCCGCCCGCTCGTTGCGGTAGAACAGGCCCGCGTTTACAAGGTAAGGCGACTGCCCCTGCATCGGGCGGTCATGCTCCTTGCTGCCCGGCTCGAACTTGACGCGGCTGTGTATGAGCGCGCCGTTGACGTTGAGGCTGAAGTCGGGCAGGCCGATGAAGTCGAGGCTCTTGCGTATGTCCACCTCCACGCCGTAGTTGTCCGCGCCCTTGGCGTTGAGGTACGAGTAGATGAGGTCAGTGCCGCCGGCGACGGTGTAAGTCCACTCTATCGGGTCGCGGAAATGCTTGTAGAAGAGCGACACGGAGAGCAGCTCGCCCGAAGAGGGGTAGAACGAGTAGCCCAGGTCGATATTGTCGATGTACGCCGGCCGCAGGTCATAGTTGCCCTGTATGTTGCTGGCCAGGTCGAAGTCATAGTATACCGACGTGGAAAGCTCGCGGAACTCCGGGCGGTTGACCGAGCGCCCGTAGTACAGGCGCAGCACGTGGCGGTCGTCGAAGCGGTACGCCATGTTGACAGAAGGGAACAGGTCGTTGTAGTTGTAGATGTTGTCTTCAGGGCTCTCCTCGGCCTTGCGCGTGTTGCTCGTCAGGTTCATGCGGTAATACTCGTAGCGCACGCCGGCGTATGCGTTGAAGCGCCCGAAAGTGAAGTTTCCGCCCACGTACGCGGCCCCGGTCAGGTCGTTGCCCTTGTAGTTGTTGCGCCAATCCACCTGCTCGACGAGGTAGAGCTTGTCAGCGCCGTAGTTCTCGTCGCGCATCAGCTCTGTGGGCACGTCCATTGTCCGGTACTCGACAGGCAGCCCGCCGGGCCAGCTGTACAGGAAATAGCGCGTATTGTAGACGCGGCTGCGGTACTGGCCGTAGCCTCCGGCCTTGAGCGTCACCGGAATGGCCCAGCTGCGGAAATCGTGCGTGTAGTTCACCCCTGCCGAGCCGATATGCTCGTCCAGGCGGTTGTACTCGCGGTTGACGTCGTTCAGGTTGTCCACCTCCATCTGCCCGGATTCGGGGTCGAGGACGGTGGTGTAGCGGCGGCGGTCAGGCATGTTGCGGTTGGCGTAAGCGTATCCCGCGCTCCAGTCCAGCTTGTCGTCGTCGCCCAGGGTGTGCTTGCCCGTCAGCTGGCCGTTGTAGGTGGTGCGGCTCTGGTAGTAGTACTCCGCGCTGTTGAACGTGTCGCTCTGCGCGTCGATGCCCTTGCGCCATGTGTAGCGCGTGCTTCCAAGCTGGTTGAGCAGGTTGTTGAACTCAAGCTGGTGGTTGCCGTCCGGGGAGAGCATCGTCAGGTTGTACATCACGCCGACGCGGTTGCTGTGGTTGTACTGGTCGTCTATGCTGCGGCGCAGGTAGTTGGAGCAGTCGTTGGTCACGTCATACGCGCCGAACATGTTGTTGTCCATCGCCGCGAAAGTCTTGTATTTGCTGCTGTAGTTCAAGGCGGCGAGCATTGCCCAGGTCGTTCCGCCGCCGGTCTGTCCGCGCCATGACCAGCTCAGGTTCAGGCTCATGTCCGGGGCGGGGTGGCTGCGGCGCACCGTCCAGTCGTTGTTGAACCCGTTGTCCGTCAGGCTCACGCCGTTGTTCAGCGGGTTGAGCACGCCGTGTATCCCGCCGCGCAGCGAGCGTGTGCCGCCGTCAAACCCGAGCCAGTCCGTCGACGAGCCCCGGTAGCCGAAATACTGGTTGAACTGCGTGCGGTCGTTCACGCCCAGCCCCACGCTGGCGCTCAGCGAGTTCTCGTCAGGCACGTTCTTGGTGCGTATCATTATCATGCCGCCGCTGAAGTCGGCCGGGTATTCCGGGGCGGAAGTCTTCACCACCACCAGGTTCTCGAGCTGCGACGAGGGGAGGATGTCGAATGAGAACGAACGCGAGTCAGCCTCCGAGCTTGGGACGGCCGCGCCGTTCATCCACACGTTGTTGTACCGCTGCGGCAGGCCGCGCACCATGACGAACTTGCCGTCGATTATGCTGATGCCAGGCACGCGGCGTATCACTTCCGAGGCGTCCTTGTCCTGCGTGCGAGCTATCTGCTGCGACGAGACGCCCACCTGCGTCACCAGGCTCGTCTGCTGGTCATACACCACGGCGTTTTCCGAGCCGCCGCGCCTGCGCCCGGTGACCACCACGTCAGAGAGCATCTGGTTGTCAGGCACGAGGCTCACCGCCAGCGGCCCTTGGCCGGCCGTGCACTCCACGGTCTGCGTCACGTAAGAGGTGTAGGAGATTTCCAGCGTCACCTTGCCCTGCGGCACGCGCTCAAAGGCGAAGTCGCCGTCCAGCCCCGTCGCCGTCACCTCGCCCGTCTGGACGAGCTTGACGTACGCGCCGATGAGGGGCTCACCGTTCTCGCTGTCAGTCACAACGCCGTGAAGCGCGGCGGCATGGGACTGCGCGTGTGCTGCCACGTTGGGCAGCGCCGTTGCCAGCAGGCAACACATCATCGTAGTTCTTGATGTCATACTATCCTTCGTTAATTACGCTGCAAAATTACGCCGCCAATGTTTCACCCGTGTTACACGCCCGTGATGTAATCATTAAATCGCGCCGCAGCCGATGTGGTCGGCAAAATCAGCTTTTCAATCGCGCCTCTTGTGAGAAACGTAATTGCCTATTGCGGAAAAATAACTAACTTTGTAACTAAGAATATACAGACACGAGTTGATTGTAGTTCCCAATGACAAAAACAGACTAATATGACAATTACATCTCTTTTCAGTGGAGCTGGCGGTCTTGATCTTGGCTTGATTCAGGCAGGCAATGAAGTGGTATGGGCAAATGACATTGACCAGGATGCTGCCGAAACATACAGCGCGAATATAGGACAGCATATAATATGTAAGGATATAAAAGAAATACCGTCATCGGAAATACCAGTTTCAGATGTAGTTGTCGGAGGTTTCCCCTGCCAGGGATTCAGCATAGCGAATCTGAGAAGAGACGTTTCTGATGAGCGTAACCAGCTGTACCGGTTTTTCCTCACCATAGTTGAGGAAAAGCAGCCAAAGTTTTTTATTGCCGAGAATGTAAAGGGGCTTCTTAGCCTTGGCAAGGGGGCTGTAATCAAACAGATCTCTGATGATTTCCGCAATGCTGGGTATCTTGTGGAAGTACATAAAATTGATGCAGCCGACTATGGAGTTCCGCAACACCGTGAACGTGTGATAATCATAGGGCAAAGAAAGGACATCTCACCGGAAATGGTCTTCAGTTTTCCAAGGCCTACGCACAGCAAAAACGGAGAGAACCTGCCGATGTGGGTTTCTATGAAATCTGCGTTGACAAACGTACCCGAAAATTATGACCCAGAGGCTGACCCCAACGCATACGGGTCCGCATACCGCTTTGTCGCGAGGAACTTTACAGCTCACAGGGTGTCTGACCCGGACAAGCCGTCCCCGACGATTTTGGCGCGGGGCAACGGCAAGGGCGGTGTATGCGCTATCCCTCACTACAACGGGCAGCGGCGGCTGACTATTCGTGAAAGCGCAATCATACAGACTTTCCCGTGCGACTTCGTATTTCACGGCAGAATGGGCAGCTGTTACCGGCAAATAGGGAATGCTGTCCCTGTCCTGTTTGCAAAGAAACTCGGCGCAGAACTGAAACGCCTTGAAACACGCTGTATATGAAGATTGTGTCTCTTTTCAGCGGAGCTGGAGGCCTTGACTTGGGATTTGTTCAGGCTGGCCATACAATAGTGTGGGCAAATGACGTGTACAGTGATGCTGTCGCCACATATCGCGAAAACATAGGTAGTCATATTGTAGAGGCCGACATCCACGATATTGACTCCAAGGATATTCCTGACTGCGACATGGTTATGGGAGGTTTCCCTTGTCAAGGATTTTCCGTAGCCAACACCAAGAGACATTCCGGAGATGCGAGAAATGACTTGTACAAGGAACTGTTGAGGGTAATCAGGGACAAACGCCCCAAATATTTTCTCGCTGAAAATGTGAAGGGAATATTGTCTTTGGGGAAAGGCGCAGTTTTCTCAATGATACTTAGAGATTTTGCAGATACCGGGTATAATGTGACATACAAAGTCCTCAATTCCGCCAACTACGGTGTCCCTCAACGGAGAGAGAGGGTAATAATCGTCGGAATAAGGAATGACCTGTCTGTGACATACGATTTCCCAAATGAAACACATTCGGAGCATTGCGGCAACGGCTTGTGCAAATGGGTCTCGGTAGCCGAGGCGTTGGCGGTATTTCCAGACCCGGATATGCCAAACAGCATCCCCAATCACAGTTATTCAAAATACAAACTTAACTTTAACGGATACATAGGGCATCGTCCTTTGAATCCGGACAAACCCGCGCCGACAGTTACTGCGCGTGGCGACAACAAGGGCGGCGTGGTCATATTGCCTCATCCAAGCAACTTGCGGCGCATGACATGCCGCGAACTCGCAGCGATACAATCATTTCCTCCAGACTTCCGTTTTTGCGGCAACAACTCCTCTGTTTACCGTCAAATTGGGAATGCAGTGCCGGTAAGGCTGGCTTACTGTCTGGCGGTGCAATTCAAAAAACTTGAACAATGAATAATGCGGATACTTTGGCTGGCTACATCCCCAGCCTCCCTTTCAAAGGCTTCAAGTGGAAATGGGCATGCTATGCCTGTACCGAGGGTATTAACGACCCGGTTGTCCTGCTCGGGGTATTGTTCCGCATGGCCAAATTGGAGGGCAGGTACAAGTACAGTTCCGATGAATTTGCTGATGAGCTGATACAATTGTCTCATGACCTCAAAGGCACTGGCGTAAATGTGGACCTTGAGCGCAGGGTCGGTGAACGGAACATCATACGCAATTCCGGACAGTACTGGAAGGCTCTCAACCTTATCCCTGCAGAAAGGACTGGAGGAGTAATCACGTTGACACCATTTGGCCGGAAAGTTGCAAACCATGTTATCTCGCAAACTGAATTTTCCGCAGAGACCATTGCCACATTTACCTTGCCCAACAATGCGATGGATGCCAAGGAACGTAATATGTGGGAAAAGGCTAACCTCCGGCTGCATCCGCTGAAGCTTATACTGTCGATACTGAACGAACTCTCAAGCAAAGATGCCTCACAGGCCTATATAACTCCTCTTGAGCTGGCAAGAATCGTGATACCGCTTTCAGGTGTCCGTGGTCAGAAACTTGACGTTTACATTGATTGCATCAGGCTGTTCAGGGATAATCGCCTCGACGTGTCGAAATGGCCCGATTGCTGTCCCGAAGCGAATGATTTCCGCATGGCAAGAGAATTTCTCTTGTTCCTGTCGAATTATGGGTATTTGACCAGGGTAAGTGCAGCCACAAGGGAAGGCGAGAGATACGAATTCAAATTCGACTTGCAGCGAGAAATAGCCGCGATTCTGAAAACCACAAAGCAGGTGGCGTCTGATGTCGTGTCGGATGCCGAGCGTAAGATTGTGACGAGCCACAGTGGCAGACCCAATCAGGCAAGATTCAGGAAGGAAGTACTCTCTGCGTGCAAACGTTGCGTTATTTCAAACGTGGAGATGCCCGAAGTGCTGGAAGCCGCGCATATCAAGCCGTACAAATACAATGGAGCTGACACTGCTTCAAATGGGTTTGCAATGAGGATGGACATACATTTCCTCTTTGACTCAGGTCATTTGCGCATTTCCGAACAGGGCGATGTGTTTCTGTCCGAGAAGGCAAGGTGGTCTTATGGGGCTTCGATTCCTCCAAGGATAATCCTGCCTGATTATGTTGACAGAGAAAATTTGCGATGGCGCTGGGATAATTACAATGGCGCATAGGTTCTCAAGCCATTGACGGTTGGGGCTGCAGGGGCTGCAAATGCGGGGGCGGATTTGCGTATGTGCCGTTATTTGTGTAGATTTGCAGACGATAACAGTTACATCAACCGGTCTGAAAGCCTCGCGAGCGGCGTTTGATGCCCCAAGACAAGGCTTCCCAGACCCCTAAGACAAATTCGCTTATGAAGCATTTCTACACATTCGCACTGCTTGCCGCTGCCGCCTTGCCGGCTCTCGCGGCTGCCGATGGCGCGCCCGCTGGCGTCACCAAGGTCAAGTTTGCGCACGACTATGACGGCGCTCCCACGCTCAAGGTCACCTTCAACGCTCCTGACGAGACCGCCGGCGGCGGAGAACTCTCCTCGATAGCCTCTGTCCGCGTGCTGCGCGGCGAGACCGAGGTCAAGACATTCGACGCTCCTGCCCCGGGCGCGTCCCTCTCGTTCACCGACAACTGCCCCGAGCGCGGAGGGTACACCTACACGTTCATCGCCGCAAACGCCGAGGGTGACGGCGAGGAAGTCTCCGAATACGCCTGGGCAGGCGTGGACTACGCCGCCGTGCCTGGAAATGTGAAGCTGCGCGAGGGCGACACCCCTGGCACTGTAGTCATCAGCTGGGACGCGCCCGCGACATACCAGGAGGGAAGCCCCATAAACCCTGCGCTGGTGAAATACGAGATACTCGCCGCTGACGGCCAGACATCGCTGGCCGCAGGCATCGAGGGGACTTCGTACACGCTGACGGTATGCGACCCTGCGGAGCGTGCGCTGTGCAACTACTTCGTGTTCTCAAGCACGGAGCGCGGCGTGGACTACTCGCGCTACAGCATGACCCCGCTGCTCGCCGCGGGAGCGGCGTACCAGCTGCCTTACTCCGAGACATTCGCCGGCGGCGAGGCATCTACGGTCTGCGGCGGACTGAACGACTTCCTGCGCGGCACGTGGAGCGTGGCTGGCACGAGCGACACCCCTGCCGCAACCCCCTTTGACAACGACGGCGGCATGGCCGTCTGGAAGCAGCGCAAGGCTGGCAACGAGACCCACTGGTATTCGGGCAAGGTTGCCATGGGCGGCAGCGATGCCGGCTCGTTCACATTCCGCTACTATGCTGTCGAGGGTTCGACCACACAGCTCACGCCGTTCATATACTGTGAGGGTGAAATGGCTTACCAGCAGCCCTTTACGCTCGGCGACGCTGGCGCGACGGGGTGGCAGACACTCACAGTCCCCTTCAGCGGCTACAGCGGCAAGAGCGTCCAGTGCGGCGTGAAGGTGGTGGCTTCTGACAAGAAGACCAAGACGCTGCTCGACTGCATCGACATAACCGCCGCCGACACCGAGGGCGGACTGCGCATCTCCGCGCTCAATGTCCCCGCACGTGTCAACGCCGGCGAAATTGTCCCCATAGAAATATCGCTGATGAACGCTGACGCTGAAAACAGCTACAGCGGATACGTCACCATACAGACCGGTGGCAACCTTTTCTCGGACAACGTGCCGTTCACCGTCGCTGCCGGCGAGGTGTTCACCTGCACCAAGGAGGTACGCGCAACGTCCTCATACGGCGACAGCATGGCCGTCTGCGTGGCAGTCACCGCCGAAGGGCTTGACGAGCCCCTCGAGGAAAGCTGCACCGTCGCAATCATGCGCCGTGGCTACCCTATGCCGTTGTACCCGACATATTCAGACGCCCAGGGCGGGTGCATACTTAAATGGACTGCCCCCGACTTCGCAGGCGTGTCGCGCTCCGAGGCTGTCACCGACGATGTCGAGGGGTACGAACCGTTTGCCATTGACCAGGCAGGACGCTGGAAATTCGTCGATGTTGACCTGGTCGAAGAGACGTACAGCTTCACCGACTTCCAGTTCCCCAACATGGGCAAGCCCATGGCGTTCATCGTCTTTGACAGCGAGGGGATGAACTCCACATTCGCCGCACATTCAGGCTCGAAATACTTCGCCAGCTTCTCAAGCCCCTACGGCGCAAACGACAACTGGATGATTTCCGAAGACCTCCCCGGCACGGCGCAGACCGTTTCATTCTACGCCCGCAGCTACTCCACCTCCGACCCCGAATCGTTTGAGGTGTCGTATTCCACGGCTACGGACAGCGTCGAGGACTTCGAGAGCCTTGCCAGCGTCAGCGGCGTGCCTGCCGCATGGACCCGGTACAGCTACGACCTCCCTGCGGGCGCGAACTATTTCGCGATACGCTCAACGTCTGACGACAAGTTCTTCATCGAGATAGACGACATCAGCTACACCGCCGGCATCGGCAACCTGCAGCTCACCGGCTACGAGGTATACGTGGACGGCACGCTCGCCGCCACCCTCCCCGCAGATGCCACAGAGTACCTCTTGCCGTGGAATGAGTTTGAGACGTTGCCAGAGGGGATAGTGCAGATGAAGGCCATCTACACCCGGGGCGCGAGCGACCTGACCGACCCCGCATATTTCCGCTTTTCAGGCGGCGTTGACGGCATTGCCTCCGACGCAGTGAGCATCACCGCGCAAGGCGGCACGCTCACCGTCAGCGGCGCGGCTGGCATCCCCATCAGCGTCTTCGCAGTGTCGGGACAGACAGTATACAGCGGCGTGACAGCGCAGGGCGGCATCAGCCTGACGCTCCCCGGCGGCATATACATAGTCCGCGCAGCAGGCACTGCCCGCAAGGTCGTCCTCTGACAGAATCGACTGCGCCGTGTCTCTACAATGACGGCAACGCCCGAGTTCTCGGAGATCTCGGAGTACTCCGAGAAATGACGGCAAATTCACATAACCGCAAATGACATCAGGCGGGACGCTTCGCACGGCGTTCCGCCTGTTTCTTGTTTACCCTTGTTTACTTGTTTACCGCCCCGGGGCAGGTAAACAAGTAAACAAGAGGAAACACCCCCTCCGACAACAGACGCAGCAACACTAACCCCGAGACCTCTGGGTTCTCGGAGTACTCCGACGAATATGCCCTTGACAGGACATGACTGCGACAGCGTAGGGACACAGCATGCCGTGCCTGTAACCAAGTCGCTGCAAATCAGATGATTGTGTTTGCTGCTCTTCGGACACGGCACGCCGTGTCCCTACACTGACAGCTCTCGTCGGCACTCTCTTCCCCGATATATATACTATGTTTGTATAGTATGTATACGCTGCCCCCTGCCACAGCTGCTTACGCGCTGCCATAGCATCTCCGACGCTGCAAAATTACAACCTTCCTCCGACACGGAAATTGCCGTTTAACATTTGCCGCTGTCCTGCCGCCTTCTCGGAGTACTCCGGTGAATATGGCCGGGCATGTTAACCCTGTTTACCGTGTTTCCTTGTTTCCTGCGTCAGGGACGGTAAACAAGGAAACAGAGGAAACAAGAATCAGGCGGTCGGGGCGGCTGTTGCGAGTGTCGGGAAAAATGGCTAAATTTGCGTTCTGATACACTAAGAACCGACATACCGCATGGAATACAAGCACCAAGAGATAGAAGCACGCTGGCAGCAGTACTGGCGCGACAACGACACGTTCCGGGTCACGGAAGACCCCTCACGCCCCAAGTTCTACGTACTCGACATGTTCCCCTACCCGTCGGGGGCGGGGCTGCACGTGGGGCATCCGCTGGGCTACATCGCCAGCGACATCTACGCCCGCTACAAGCGACAGCAGGGCTTCAACGTGCTGCACCCGATAGGCTTCGACGCATACGGGCTGCCGGCAGAGCAGTACGCCATACAGACAGGCCAGCACCCCGAGGTGACGACGAGGCAGAACATAGCCCGCTACAAGTCGCAGCTCGACAAGATAGGCTTCAGCTATGACTGGAGCCGCTGTGTGCGCACGTGCGACCCGGAGTACTACAAGTGGACGCAGTGGACGTTTGAGAAGATGTTCAACGCCTGGTACGACAAGTCGGCCGCCAAGGCCCGCCCCATAGCCGAGCTGGAGGCCCACCTCGCCGTCCGCGGCACTGACGGCCTGGACGCTGCGCAGACCGCGCCGCTGGAGCTGACCGCCGCCGAATGGAACGCCATGGGCGGACATGAACGCGCCGAGACGCTGATGAACTACCGTCTGGCATACCGCGCCGAGACCATGGTCAACTGGTGCGAGAAGCTGGGGACGGTGCTTGCCAACGACGAGGTGTCGGAGGGAGTGTCGGTGCGCGGCGGCTACCCGGTGGAGCAGCGCAAGATGCGGCAGTGGTGCCTGCGCGTGTCGGCATACGCGCAGCGGCTGCTCGACGGCCTCGACACGCTGGACTGGAGCGAGTCTGTCAAGGAGACGCAGCGCAACTGGATAGGACGCAGCGAGGGCGCGGAGATGCGCTTTGAAATCGTCGGCAGCGGCCACGCGCTCGAGATTTTCACCACACGCGCCGACACGGTCTTCGGCGTGACGTTCATGGTGCTTGCCCCCGAATCAGAATACGTAGACATAGTCACCACCGCCGACCGCCGCGAGGAGGTGGACGCATACCTGCGTCAGGTGAGCCACAAGACGGAGCGCGAGCGGCAGATAGAGAAGAAGGTGAGCGGCGTATTCTCCGGCTCGTATGCCCGCAACCCGCTGACCGGGAAGGAAATACCAATCTACATAAGCGACTATGTGCTGGCTGGCTACGGCACAGGCGCAATCATGGCCGTGCCGGCACACGACTCGCGTGACTACGCCTTCGCGCGCCATTTCGGCCTGCCGATAATCCCCCTCATCGAGGGCGCGGACGTGTCGGAGCAGTCGTTTGACGCCAAGGAGGGCATCATGGCCAACAGCGACGGGCCCGAGCTGAAGCTCAACGGCCTGACCGTCAAACAGGCCATAGCCCGCACCAAGGAGTTCATACGCCAGAAGGGCATCGGCGACGTGAAGGTGAACTACCGCCTGCGCGACGCCATATTCTCGCGCCAACGCTACTGGGGCGAGCCGTTCCCGGTGTATTACGTAGACGGCGAGCCGCGCCTCGTGCCGGAAAGCGAGCTGCCGCTGGAGCTGCCGGAGGTCGATTCGTACCTGCCCACGGCGGATGGGCAGCCGCCGCTGGGACGCGCCAGAGGGTGGCACACCGCCGAGGGCTACCCATACGAGGTATGCACCATGCCGGGGTTTGCCGGCTCGTCGGCATACTACCTGCGATACATGGACCCGCACAACGCCGACGCGCTTGTGAGCCGCGAGTGCAACGAGTACTGGAGGAGCGTCGACCTCTACATCGGCGGGCGCGAACACGCCACCGGCCACCTGATTTATGCGCGGTTCTGGAACAAGTTCCTGTACGACATGGGCGCGGTGGCCGAGGACGAGCCGTTCCGCAAGCTGGTCAATCAGGGGATGATACAGGGGCGCAGCAGCTTCGTGTACCGCATCAAGGACACCAACACGTTTGTCAGCCACGGCCTGCGCAACGGCTACGACGTGACCCCCATACACGTTGACATCTCGCTGGTGCGTGGTGACCAGCTCGACCTGGAGGGCTTCCGCAGGTGGCGGCCTGAATTTGCCACCGCTGAGTTCATCCTCGAGGACGGCAAGTACATCTGCGGCGCGGCTGTGGAGAAGATGTCGAAGTCGATGTTCAACGTGGTCAACCCCGACGACATAGTGGAGCGGTACGGCGCGGACACGCTGCGCCTCTACGAGATGTTCCTCGGCCCGCTGGAGCAGTCCAAGCCCTGGGACACCAACGGCATCGACGGCGTGAACCGCTTCCTCAAGAAGCTGTGGGCGTGGTTTGAGCGCGTAGACACGGCGAGCGATGCAGAGCCCTCGGCTGCGGAGCTGAAAGCTGTGCACAAGCTCATCAAGAAGGTGACGGCCGACATCGAGGCGTTCTCGTTCAACACCTCAATCCCTGCCTTCATGATCGCTCTGGGCGAGCTGACGCAGCTCAAGAGCGCCAACCGCCAGGCGGCGGAGCTGTTCACCCGCGTCATCGCCCCCTTTGCACCACACATCGCCGAGGAGATGCACCGCCGCCTCGGCGGCGAGGGGAGCGTGTCGGACGCTCCCTGGCCGGAATATGACGAGAAGTACCTGGCCGAGGACACTGTGCGCTACCCCGTGTCGTTCAACGGCAAGACGCGCTTCACCATAGACGTGCCGGCAGACACAGACCGGCAGGCGGTCCAGGACAAGGCTCTCGCCGACCCGCTGGCGGCTCGCTGGCTCGACGGCAAGACGCCGCGCAAGGTCATCGTCGTCCCCGGCAAGATAGTCAACATCGTGGTCTGACCGGAGGCCCCGCGCAATATGCCGCGCCGCAAAAGCGTTACATACATATAAATGCAGGCTTCAGGCCTGTGACAGGATTATGCCAGAGACGAAAGCCAAGCTGGTATTCGCTACCAACAACCAGCACAAACTCGAAGAGATACGCCGCATGGCGGGCGGAAGGATAGAAATCCTCTCGCTCGCCGACATCGGCTGCCATGACAACATCCCCGAGACCGCCAACACCATTGCGGGCAACGCCCTCATAAAGGCGCGGTGGGTCAAGGAGCGGTACGGACACGACTGCTTTGCCGACGACACAGGCCTCATGGCGGACGCGCTCGGCGGAGAGCCGGGGGTATACTCGGCGCGATATGCCGGCGGGCATTGCAGCGCGGACGACAACATCGACCTGCTGCTCCGCCGTCTCGAGGGAGTGCCTGAAGGACAGCGCACTGCTCGCTTCAGCACCGTCATCGCGCTGGTGCGCGGCTGCGACGGCACACACACATTCGAGGGCACGGTCGAGGGGCGCATCGACACGGAGCGGCACGGCAGCGGCGGCTTCGGCTACGACCCGGTGTTCATCCCCGACGAGACAGGCATCTCGTTCGCGCTGATGAGCGCAGACGAGAAGAACGCAATCTCCCACCGGGGACGCGCCACACGGCAGCTGCTCCGATACCTCGGCATACCCCTGCAAGACACACCCGACAACGAAAACACGACACTATGACCAACCGACTCATAACCACAGCACTGGCGGCAGCGGCGATATGCAGCGCGGCTCATGCCGAGCTGCGCGGCGACTGGAAGCTCTACCCCACATTCGACTCCAACCCCATATCGATAGTTGACACGCCGACCAAGGCTTACGTCGTGGCGGCAGGGCAGCCGCAGCGCGCCACCGCCCCGGAATACGCCGTGCAGGAGGCGTTCCTCTTCGCCTACGACAAGGAGTCGGGCGAGATGACACCGTACACCAAGCGCAACTACCTGTCGGACAACATGGTCAGCAGCGTGCAGTACAATCCCCGGCTGCGGTACCTGTTCATAACATACATGAACGGCAACATCGACCTGCTCTACGACGACAACACGGCGGCCAACATACCCTCGCTGATGCAGTCCAACCTCAACACCTCCAAGAGCGTCAACAACATACGCTTCGACCAGGAGCGCAACCGCGCATACCTCGCCGCAGACTTCGGATACCTAATACTCGACGACGAGTCGGGCAAGATACTCGAATCGCGCATCTACAACAAGGCGCTGACATCAGCTGCCCGCGTGGGCGACAAGTTCCTCATCGCCGACAGCGAGGGCCTCTACTGGGTGCGCGACGGCGACAAGGCGTTCTCGCTGTCCGACTTCAAGAAAATCAGCGGCGTGGGCAGCGCAAAGGACATCATGCCACTGACTGCCGACACTTTCGCCTTCATCAGCGGCGAGACGCTCTACAAATGCACCGTCAACGGCTCGGAGTTCTCGCTTGAGCAGATATACACCGGACGCTTCGGCTATGTGTCTTACGCCAAGGACGGCTATTTCATCTCACGCGGAGACTCCGGCGTGACGCTCTCCTCCGACGGCACGGTGCGGACATTCAGCGGAATACCCGGCTCGACCTGGTACTCCATAGTCGGCACTTGGGACGGCAGCGAGGTGTGGCAGATGACACCCCACAAGGGCCTCTCCTCATACAAGAGCGCGGACGGCCAGTGGACTGCCACCAACACCTCCATTTTCCCGAACTCCCCCTCGGCATACCGCTGCCGCTACATCACGTACTCCCCGAAATACGGCATGCTCGTCAACAACCACGAGGTGTCGTACCTCTTCTCGACATACTACATCAAAACCCCTGCGCTGACCTGCGGCCTGAAGGACGGCATCTGGACCAGCTACGGGTACCCGTACACCAACACCGACTTCGAAAGCACACTCGCCGACCCCAACGGCCTGACCATCGACCCGGACAACCCCGACCTCATCTACTACGGCTCGTTCTTCAACGGCATGCAGCGCAAGAACCTCGCCGACCCCACGGACATGCTGTTGCTCTCGCACCCCAAAGACCCCTCGGCAGGGCTGCCGCAGTACCGCAAGCTCGACGATGACGACACGGGCTGGGACGAGTACTTCAACATCAGCAGCCCCGCATTCGACGCGCAGGGCAACATGTGGGCCACCAGAGCCACCGCCTCCGGACGCGACGGCTGCAACATCTACGTATGGCCCGCAGACGCACGGCGCAGCGGCGACGCTTCCAAGATCGTCAAGCTCAACCTCCCCGGAGTGGCAATGGAGAAGGACCACATCATCCTCCCCCTCAAGGCCTCGGCCAACAAGAACCTCGTCCTCATCTACAACGGCGTGTACCAGCCCAGCCTCATTGTCCTCGACCACGGCGGCACGCCCGCTGACCCCTCTGACGACAAGTACACGGTCATCTCGTCATTCTACGACCAGGACGGCAACCACCTCAACGACGGACACCTCTTCTCCATGTACGAAGACCCCTCGACCGGCACGGTGTGGGTGGGATACCTGTTCGGCGTGTACACCATCAACCCCAGCAAGGTGACTGCCGACGCCACCCGCGTGACACGCATCAAGGTGGCACGCGACGACGGCACCAACCTGGCGGACTACCTGCTCAACAACATACCGGTGTTCCGCATCGCCGTTGACAACAAGGGGCGAAAGTGGTTCGCGACAGGCGGCGGAGGCCTGGTGTGCACCTCCTCCGACGGCAAGACCGTCGAGGGCGAGCTGACTGTCTCCAACTCATACATCCCCTCCGACAACGTATACACCGTAGCGTACAACCCTGACAACAACTCGCTGCTGATGTCTACCGAGCATGGCATCGCCGAGTTCTATCCCTCCGGCGGCAGCTCGCAAGACAATGACGGAGAGAACACGCTCAACGTATACCCCAACCCTGTCCGCCCCGACTACCTCGGCTGGGTGACGATAGAAAACCTCCCGGACAACTCAATCGTCAAGATAACTGACGCCAGCGGCAACCTGGTCAAGGAGTTCGGCTTCGCTGAAAACGGCATGGTGAAATGGGACGTGACCAACGCCGAGATGAAGCGCGTGCGCAGCGGCGTGTACTACATCCTCGCCTCGCCCGGCTCTGACAGCGACAACGTCTCTGCCAAGGGCAAGATACTCGTAATAAACTGACAGCAACCTCCTGATACACAGCCGACATGACAACACGCATACTTACCGCAACCGCCGCCCTGTCGCTAGCAGCAGCTGCACTCGCTGACACCGTCGAGGCGTACCCCGGCACGCTCTCCGCCATACTGGGCGAGATGAGGCTCAACGGCAGCGCTCCCACGAGGCTCAACGTGCGCGGCAGCATCGACATACGCGACCTGTCGGCTCTGGCTGCGGCCCGAATAGACACGCTCGACCTGTCGGCAGCCACGGTCAGGGGCTTCTCCTCCCCGACGCCGCTGCTGTACGGCAAGCACACATTCGAGGCTGACGTGATACCGGCATACACATTCGCCGGCTCTCCCTGCCGCGTGATGATGCTCCCCTCCGGCATCAAGGCCATCGGCGAGGGGGCTTTCGCCTCAAGCAGTCTGGCTCGCATAGACATGCCCGAAGGCGTTACCCTCATCGGCGACTTCGCCTTCAGCGGCTGCTCTGCGCTCGAAAAGGCCGGCATCCCCTCCACGCTCGAGACCCTCGGGCAGGGGGCGTTCGCAGGCTGCGAGAGCCTCACGGAGACAGACCTCTCCAAGACATCAGTGACCGGCATCGCCGACCGTACATTCGCCGGCTGCACGGCTCTGTCGCAAATAGAGATGCCGGGCCAGCTGCGCACCATAGGCACACTCGCCTTTGAGGGGACAGCCCTGAGCTCCCTCTCCGCCGACAGGCAGATAACGGTGTCGCCATTCGCTTTCGCCCTCATGCGCGCCATGCCGGCATCGGCAGTGTCCGTGTCAAACGCCGGCGCTGCCCACGGCATCTATTTCGGCGACGAGTGGCTCACACAGGTAGCATACCCTCTCGCCCCGATACCCGGCCTCGCATACGCCGGCTGCAAGAGCCTCGACACCAAGGCCGTGACAGAACAGGCGGGAGCGATAGGCGACTTCGCCTTCCACTCCATACCGGCACACACGGTCACGCTGAGCCAGGGCGTGACATCGCTCGGCGAGGGCGTGCTGGGCAACAACCCCGAAATGGCCTACATCTACTGCAAAGACCTCAAGGACGAAATACCGGCAGTGACAGAGCACACCTTTGACGGCGTTGACAAGAGCAAGGTGAAAGTGTGTGTGACCGAGGGAAGCCTCGACGACTGGAAAGCCGCTCCGTACTGGAACGAGCTCACGATTACGTCAGAGTACAGCGGCGTGGACGAGACCGACGCAGGCACGTTCCGCATATATCACACGGCCGGCACGCTGCACGTCGAGTCGTCCGAGACACTGCTCGAAGTGAGCGTATACACCGCCGACGGACGGCTGCTCGCAGCCTCTGCCCCCGGCCAGTGCACGGCAGAGCTGCCCCTCTCGGCAGCAGACACACAGGTGGCAGTCATAATGAGCCGCACCGGCAAGGGCTCACGCACTGACAAACTCGTAATCTCCTCAAACTGACGCTGGCATGGGAAAGAACAAGCTACGCAAATTCGAGGAGATGAAGGGGTTCAACTGCGTGTTCGAATACCCCTGGGCGCGGCTTCAGGCAGAGCCGTTCCCGCTGCGCGGCCGCTGGCACAGCGACTATTTCCGCAACGACCGCCCCATTGTGCTTGAACTCGGCTGCGGCCGCGGCGAATACACCGTGTCGCTCGCTCGCCAGAACCCTGAAAAGAACTACATCGGCATCGACGTGAAGGGAGCGCGGATATGGGCAGGGGCGAAAGACGCCACCCTATCGCAGCTCGCCAACGTGGCGTTCCTGCGCGGCGAGATTGAGCAGATTGGCTCGTTCTTCGCCCCGGGCGAGGTGGACGAGATATGGATCACGTTTCCCGACCCGCAGATGCAGAAGACACGCCGCCGCCTCACCTCGGCACGCTTCCTGCACCTCTACCGCAGCGTCATGCGCCCCGGAGGCACGGTGCACCTCAAGACAGACTCCCCGTTCCTCTACACGTTCACGAGCCGCCTCGCCGCCGCCAACGGCTTCACCGTCCTGGCGCAGACCGACGACCTCTACGCCTCTGGGCTGGCAGACCCCGTCACCTCTATCAAGACCCACTACGAGCGGCAATGGCTCTCGCGAGGCAAGCGCATCAAGCTCATCGAGTTCCTCCTGCCCCACGAGGGGGAAATCGCCGACCCCGAGGAGGACGACATACCCCACGACGACTACACCTCGTTCCCTCGCGGACTGTCGCAGTGCATGCCCGAGGAGCTGAAGAAGATACAACCGTAAACAGCATACCCACACATACGCCATGAGTGAATCACCAATATACCCCGCCCTCGTCACCGAGGCGCTGCGCACCGTGCGTTACCCCGGCAACGGACAGGACCTCGTCAGCGCAGGGATGGTCGAAGACGACATACGCATCGACGGCAGGAAGGTCTCCTTCTCGCTGATATTCGACAAGCCCACCGACCCGTTCATCAAGTCAGTGGTGCGCGCCGCCGAGACAGCTGTAGCCACATACGTCGCCCCCGACGTGGAAATACGCGGCAACGTCAGCGTCAAATACCGGCACGAGCTGCCCCAGAAGCCAGCCACCCCACTCCCCGGCGTCAAGAACATCATCGGCGTCTCGTCAGGCAAGGGGGGCGTGGGCAAGTCAACCGTCGCCGCCAACCTCGCCGTGGCTCTCGCCGCCAAGGGCTTCAAGGTCGGGCTGCTCGACGCTGACATATTCGGCCCGTCGATGCCCAAGATGTTCGGCCTCGAAAGGCAAGAGCTCTACATGACCAGCCGCGAGGGGCGCGACTGGATAGAGCCGGCAGAGAAATACGGCGTGAAAATGCTCTCCATAGGCTTCATGGTAGACCCGGACAGCCCCGTGCTGTGGCGCGGCGGAATGGCAAGCAACGCCCTGCGCCAGCTCATCACAGAGGCGTGGTGGGGCGACCTCGACTACTTCATCATCGACATGCCCCCCGGCACGTCTGACATCCACCTGACGCTCGTCCAGACACTTCCCATAACAGGCGTTGTCGTCGTCTCAACGCCGCAGCAGGTAGCCCTCGCCGACGCCCGCAAAGGCATCGCCATGTTCACCGGCGACAAGGTCAACGTCCCCATACTCGGGCTGGTGGAGAACATGGCATGGTTCACACCCGCGCAGCATCCCGACGAGCGATACTACATATTCGGACGCGAGGGGGGCGTGCGCCTCGCCCAGGAGCTGGGGGTCAAGCTGCTGGCACAGATACCGCTGGTGGCAGGCATCTGCGGGCGAGCAGACAGCGGCACGCCTGTCACCCTCGCAGCGGACGGTGAGGGTATCGACACCGCCAACCCCGAGGCACAGGCATTCGCCGCGCTTGCCGACGCTGTCGACGAGGCCGTGCGCTCCCGCAACAGCGACCTGCCACCGACCCGCGTGGTGCAGACGCACAAATGACCGTAACCCCAAACAGAACTACACGATGAACAGAATCACGGCACTGGCGTTGACACTGCTTGCCGCAGCCGCCTCCCTGTTCGCTTCAGGACAGACACCGCCACAAATCAGAGCCACGCACGACGAGCGCGTCGAACTGGTCAGCATACTATGCCGCCTGGCCGGCTACCGGGAATACAACATGAACACCGGCGGACAGTACGTCGCCGACATAGACTCATTCTTCCGCGACGCCAAGACGCACCCGGCAGTGCTGATGCTCGACAGCCTGAGGCAGACCAACGGCATCGCCTACGACGCGCCCATGTCGCTCGCCGTCAACCTGCAAAAGGAGGGCAGCCGCTGCACCCTCGCCTGCGACCCCTCGACGCTCGAAGAGAGATGGCAGGACGTTGACATGGAGCTGCTGGCACGCCGCATGTCCGACTTCTGCGCCAAGGCTCGCTTCGCAGAGTTCTACGAGGCTCACCGGCAATTCTACGACAGCGCGTGCGACACGTTCAACGACAAGGTCACATCGCGGTTCCGCCAGGGCTGGTACGAGCAGTTCTACGGCACGAAAGCCACAGAGAACTTCGGGATAATAATAGGCTTCGCCAACGGCGGCGGCAACTACGGCCCGCACCGCCAGCTCCCCGGCAAGCCCAAGGACGTCTATTCCATAATCGGCTACAGCGTGGACGACAGCGGACAGCCATTATACAGCACCTGCGCCGCTGACTACCTCAACACGCTGATACACGAGTTCAACCACTCATTCGTCAACCCGCTCGCCGACGACCCACGGTTCGCCGCGCGAATGGAGGCTGCCGGCAATAAGATGCTGACACTCTCTCGCCAGACGATGAGGAAGAACGCATACACCTCGTGGGAAACCGTCATCAACGAGTCGATAGTCCGCGCAGCCGTGGTGCGCTACTTCATCGACAACGGCATGACGCAGGACGAGATACGCCAGAGCATCACCGTCGAGGTGGCGACTGGGTTCTGGTGGATGCCGGGGCTGGTGAAATGCCTCGCCGTGTACAGCAGCCACCGTGACCGGTACCCCACGCTCGACACATACTACGACTGCCTGATACGGTTCTTCGACGGTTTCGCAGACAGCCAGCTCGCCGAGATTGACTCCGCCATACAGTAGCAGACAGGGCGGAAAAGCGTCCACAGCGGAAGCAAAACAGCCGTATGCCGGTTTTTTCGGCACATTGCACGATAATTCACCCTCTTTTTGCCGTTATACAATAAACGACCAACTGACACAGTCATGAAATACCTGGCAGCTATACTTGCAGCGGCAGCTGGATGCATGACCGCCAACGCCCGACAACCAGTCGAAATGACCGCCGAGGACTTGATCACCAAGGTATACGGCTTGCTCGACCGCACCTGCTCCAAAGCGGAGATGATGAAGGCCGTCCGCCAGACAGCCGGGCTTGTGCCGCAAGAGGACGAATACGGCGTATGGCTCGACACCGGCGACGGATACATCATTGACTACTACGGCCTGACACCCGAGGTCTCCGCTCGCGCCTCATACGACGAGGGCGGCTCGCTGACCGACTACGGCTACTTCTTCCTCTTCCCCTACGCCAGCGGCGGCAGGGCTGCAGCCAACGCCGCGCAGGCCGACTTCAGCGGCACGCTGCTCCAGGAGATGCTCGACATGGAGCTGGGCATGGAGGCAGACACCGTGAGCGACGCGCTCTTCGAGGCTTCGGGAGAGTACGGCGACATCTCGGTGGACGTGCGGCTGGTAGAGGAGCACAACACCGGCGACAAGTCTGGACGCTTCATCCTCATCCTGTCACTTATCCCCGACGACCCCGACACGTGGACGGCCGGCAACGGCGACTGACAGCCTCCGCACCGGAGTGCTCTGAGCTCTCCGAGTGCTCTTACAATGCCAATATGATCACTTGCAGCCGTAGAACAGCCTCCACCCCGGCGCAGCGCGGTAACGAGCCTCCGTCCCGGACTTGAGCGTCAGGCGGCAGCGGCGGTACAGCTCCGCCTCGTCCGGCTCGAAGATGAAGCTGCCGCAGTCAAACGCCGGCGGCACGGGCGACAATTCTACTATCTCCACAAGGCTGCGGCAGCCTGAGAACATCAGCTCGCCAAGCAGCGAGCCATTGGCAGGAAGCACGGCACGGCGCAGCGACACGCACTCCGACATGACATACGACCCCAGTTCCGTCACCGTCGAGGGGAACACTATCTCGACAATCGACGAGCAGCACGAGAAGGCGTTCATGCCCACCTGTGCCACCCCTTCGGGCAGCGTGACAGCCTCAAGCGAGCGGCAATACTTGAACGCGCTCATGCCCACCTTCTTAAGCCCTGGCGGCAGCGACACGCTGCGCAGCGACACGCACCACTCAAACGTATGCGGCTCAATGGCAGTCACGCCTTGCGGCACTGTGAACGCCCCCAATGCCTCGCACTCGCGCAACGCCCCCTCGCCTATCTCCGTCACCGACGGCGGCAGCGGCAGGCTATCCAGCGAGGTGCAGCCCAGGAATGCGTACCGCCCCACACGGCGCAGACGGCTGCCCTCGGCAAACTCCACGCGCCGCAGGGCAGTGCACCCGGCAAAGGCATAGTCGGGGATTTCTGTGACCCAGGCAGGTATGCGCACGACGGCAGCCGCGCTGTCAGCGGCCAGCCCACGCCACTCGCCCGCTGGCATCTGCCCGCAGCCTGCAGTGACGCACGCCTCATCGGCAGCAACAGCCGGCACACTCGCGGCGGCCCACAGAGCCAAGACAGCAGCAAACCACCTCATAGACACATCAGTAAGAGCCAGCCGTCGTGCGGCGGCCACGGTCATTGGGGTCAAACGGATTGCGCGTCGGGTCGAACACCTCGTCCTCCTCATCGCCGGCATTGCTGCCGCTGCTGTCCTTCTTGCGGCGGTTCTTCTCCTGGTCAGACTTGTTCTTCTTTACGGCAGCCGGCTTCTGCCGGTCTATGGCGACGGCAGTCAAGTCCCACGGCTGCTCCACGTCCCAACGCTTGGTGATTTTCAACGCCTTGGGATAGTAATACACATATTCCGGCTGGCGGCCTGCGTCATAGTCGCCCGTGTCGTACTCGCCGTTGCCGTTGCGGTCCTCGACCAGGCGGGCGTAGTACGTCCCCAGCTCCACGTCGCGGAACTCGACAGTGCCGCCGCTGACCGCGGCCTTGCGGACAGGCTTGTCCGAGCTGTCGAGCAGCTCCACGAAGGCCGGCACGCTGTCAGGCAGCGAGCTTATCACGAAGCGCAGGTCGAAATAGTCGTCGCGCTTCTTGACGTTGACAGCCTGTTCCTCCCCCTTGCTGCAGATGCCGTAGATGCCGCAGACAGCCAGCGAGTCGGCACGCAGGCGGTATCGTCCGCCGTACTCCCAGGGGTAGTCCACGCGGTAGCGGCGCAGCGACAGCGTGTCCTGCCGCTCGACCGCATACGGCTTCGGCACTCCCGTCCACACCGAGTCCTTCATCTCCTCAAGGTGGAACATCGACCGGTCGAGGCTCTTGACAGGCTGGTCAAACTCCATGAGCAGCGGCACGCCTACATTCTGCGATGCTCCCCCTATGAACCTCACGCCCAGCGTCTTGACCAGCGGCTTGGCGACACTGTCCGCCTTGCTGCTGCGGCGTCCCTTCTTCTTGGCAGGGCGCGGACGGACGGTGATGAGCTTGAGCGTGTCGCACCGCTGCGAGAGGAGCAGCTGCTTGTTGTGCGCCAGATATTTCAGCTCCACCGAGAGGGTGTCCGCAGCGATGACGCGAGGGTCAGTCAGCCACATCGTCACCGTGTCGTTGCGTGCCGACCGCTCCGTGACATACCAGTCGCGCACGCCGGGCATCCCCAGCAGCCGCACCTCCGGCAAGGTGTCGGCAGGAGCGTTGAACACCAGCGAGATGCGCGTAGAGTCGATGCGCTCGCTGCTGGTCAGGTACTGCTGGCGGAAATTGACGTTGAACGCATTTAGCAGCACGTCGTTGGGGAGGAAGCGCGTGCGTGCACGCTGCACCACGGTATCGACCTTGCCCGTGCGCAGGTCATAGAGAGTGTCGATGGCCGTTGCCGGCTCGCACGTCGGGCGGACGGTGAAGCTGGTGAAGGCGATGTCCTCCTGCGGGTTGTCCCAGCGGAAGTCATTGTTGGCGTCGGCGAGGGCGAAGACGCGGTATTCCATGTCCTTGAGGCCGCGAATGGTGAAGCGTCCCCGGTCGTCAGTCTTCGCCACCCTGACGAGGCGCAGCGTGCGGAACGCCGTGTCGGGAGCGTCAGCCGGATGCACGCCCACGAGCATGCCCTGCTGCGGCTCGAGGTCACGCGCCGCCAGCACCATGCCCGAAATCCGCAGCGTGTCAAGCACCGGCCCTGTCGAGAACCAGTATGAGAAGCCCTCCAGCTTGTTGGCCTCGTTGTTGTCCTCAATGGCGTTGCCGAAATCGACAGTATATGTAGTCTCGGGCAGCAGCGTGTCCTGGAAACTGATGTAGACGTGCTTGCCGCTCGACGAGACACGCGGCATCGAGGCCGACGTGGGCGAGACGACCACCTTGGTGAAAGCATCCTTGACGTTGACCAGCTCGTCAAACTCCAGTGTCACGCGGCGGGGCATCGCGTCAGTCGCGCCCAGCGGAGGGTTGCAGCGCACCAGGCGGGGAGGCATCTCGTCCCTCGCGCCACCCGAAGGCCTCCCCGGCGAGGCGCAAGAGAGCATCAGCGCGGCCGCCAGCGTCGCCACTGCCGCTGCGAAAGGCAGCCTGTATATGCGGTTCATCATATCATGTATCGGTAAATCGACCCCAAAAGTATGAAAAAAACGAGAAACAACCGCGCTCCGAGAGGGAAAAACGCCCCGACACCCATTTTTTTACACCCTGGCACGCGGTCAACACAAAAAAAAGAATTAAATTTGCGAGTTGAAATCATCAAGCGAATAATAGAAAACAACATAACAACACAAACAATGCAGAACAAAGGGTTTATCAGCACCATTGCCGTCCTGTTGATCTTGATTTGTGGCTTCTACATCTCATTCTCCTTCGTCACGTCTCACTACGAGAAGAAGGCGCAGGAGTATGCCGCCGCAAAGGCCAAGACCACTGACGTGACCAATGATGTTTACAAACAGAGTCTGAAACAGTTCAACGATTCCATCGACAAGGAGAAAGTCTACCTGGGCTACTACACCTACAACCAGGTGCGCAAGATGGAAATCGGTCTTGGTCTTGACCTCAAGGGAGGCATGAACGTCGTGCTCGAGATTTCCGTGCCCGACATCCTGCGCCAGTACGCCTCGGGCGAACAGCAGCTGGCCAAGATAAACGACGCAATCAAGAAAACCGAAGCCGAGGGCGTGAAATCCTCTGACAAGGACTTCATCGCACGCATGGCGTCGCACCTGCAGCCCGGCACAATGGCCGGCCTCTTCACACGCGAGGGAGAGTTCTTGGGCAAGCTCAAGTCAAACGCCTCCAACAGCGAGGTCGTAGACGCGCTCAACCAGCAGGTGTCAAGCCAGGTCGACGCCGCCTTCAACATATTCCGCACACGTATCGACCAGTTCGGCGTCGTAGCGCCGAATATCCAGAAACTTCAGGACAAGACCGGACAGATCCTGCTCGAGCTTCCCGGCGTCAAAGAGCCCGAGCGTGTCACAGAGCTGCTCAAGTCGTCTGCCAACCTGGAGTTCTTCGAAGTATACAACTACAACGAGATAGCAGGTGACCTGAACCGCTTCGCGCAGGCATACGCCGCACAGGACACCACCAGCCACGCCAACCTGATGACGCTGCTCGGCGGCGCAGGCAGGCAGGGCAGCCCCGTCATCGGCATCGTCAAGCCCGACGACCGCGCAATGGTGGACAGCATGCTCAACTCCCCGCTCGCCAAGCAGACGCTCCCGCAGGACTTCCACGCCGTCTGGGAGGTCAAGCCAGTGGAATACCCCGTCCTTGACCCCAAGACCGGCAAAGAAGTCAAGAAAGCCAACGGCGAGACAAAGACCACGCCCTACTGGCAGCTCATCGCCCTCAAGGGCGAAGCAGCCCTCGAGGGTGACGTAGTGACCTCCGCAAGCTCCGAGTTTGAGCAGATGCGAGGCAACACCGTCAACATGAAGATGAACGACGCCGGAGCGCAGCAGTGGGCCACACTCACACGCAACAACATCGGCCGCCCCATAGCGATCGTCCTCGACGACCATGTATACTCATACCCCAACGTGAACGCCGAAATCACCGGCGGCTCGTCTGAAATCACCGGCAACTTCACCCCCGAGGAGGCAAACGACCTCGCCAACGTGCTCAAGTCGGGCAAGATGTCGGCCAAGGTCGAAGTGGTCAGCAACAACGTCATCGGCCCGTCGCTCGGCGCTGACGCCATACAGCAGGGCTTCGTTTCATTCATCGTCGCCCTCGTGCTGCTGATGATATTCATGATATGCATCTACGGCTTCGTCCCCGGCATGGTGGCAAACGTAGGCCTTATCCTCAACCTCTACTTCACGCTCGGCATCCTCGCCTCGCTGCAGGCAGTCCTCACACTCTCGGGCATCGCCGGTATCGTCCTGTCGCTCGGCATGGCGGTCGACGCCAACGTGCTGATATTCGAGCGCACCAAGGAGGAGTTGCGCAGCGGCAAGAAACTGCGCCAGGCCATCTCCGAGGGCTACAGCAACGCATTCTCCGCGATATTCGACTCCAACCTCACCTCCGTCATCACAGGCGTCATCCTGCTCCTCTTCGGTTCAGGGCCTATCAAGGGCTTCGCGACGACCCTCATCATCGGCCTCGTATGCTCGTTCTTCATAGCAGTCTTCCTGACACGCATCGCCTTTGAGATGCTCACCAAGAACGGCCGCTGCGCCAACATGACATTCACCACACGCATCTCGCGCAACCTCCTGACCAACACCAGCATCGACTTCCTCGGCAAGCGGAAGGCCGCCCTCGCCGTATGGCTCATACTCATCGCCGCATCAGTAGGCTCGCTTTTCCTGCGCGGCCTGAACCAGGGCATCGACTTCTCCGGAGGACGCAACTATGTGGTGCAGTTTGACAAGGACGTCAACCCCGAGGCCATGAAGGCCAAGCTCGAGACCGCGTTCCAGACCGCTGCCGACGACAAGACCGTCAGCGTAGGCGTCATCACAATCGACAACGCCACCAAGGCACGCATCTCGACCAGCTACAAGATAGCCAGCAACGACAACAACGTCGAGAACGAAATCACCAAGATACTCTACGACACCCTCAAGGACGAGCTGACCGACAAAAACGGCAAGGTGATGGACTACAACGCCTTCACCGTTGCCGACGAGAGCCACGGCATCATCTCGATACAGAAGGTAGGGCCCTCCGTCGCCGACGACATGAAGACCGACGCATACTGGGCAGTCAGCATCGCCGTCATCTGCATGTTCCTCTACATCCTGCTGCGTTTCCGCAACATCGCCTTCTCCGTCGGCGCTGTCGCAGCCGTGGCGCTGACCGCCTTCCTCATCATCGGCCTCTACTCACTGTGCTGGGGCTTCCTCCCGTTCTCAATGGAGATTGACCAGACGTTCATCGCCGCGATACTTACCATAATCGGCTACCAGATCAACGACACCGTGGTGGTATTCGACCGCGTGCGCGAGATGATCAAGGTATACCCCAAGGAAGACCGATACCTGACGTTCAACAAGTCGCTCAACACGACGCTGACACGTACGTTGATGACATCGCTCACGACGTTGCTCGTGCTGCTGTGCATCTTCTTCCTCGGCGGCGAGTCTATCCGCTCATTCACATTCGCAATGATATTCGGCGTCATCGTCGGCACATTCTGCACGCTCTTCTGCGCTGCGCCGATAGCATACGGCATCTTCAGCAAGTCGCAGAAAAAGCAAGTTGCCAAGGCAGAGGCCACACCGGCTCTCCAGGGCAACCGCCGCTTCAAATAACCAATACTGACACACGACACTCCACGACAGGGGGCGGGCCGCACGGCTCGTCCCCTTATATGTGTATATGCGCCGTCGGCGCAAGGCCTTGCCGCCCGGAGAACCATCTGTTTCATGCTGTTGCATCTGTTGCGCCCCTGCAACGGTGAAACAGGTGAAACACGTGCAACACCCCGCTTGTCCCTGACCGCTGTTTCCTTCTGTTCGGGGTGTTCGGGTGTTCCCAGCCACCGAACAGCCGAACAGGTTGCCGATATTTGTTTCCTGTGTTTCCTGCTGTTTCCTTGTTTACCGTCCCTGACGCAGGAAACAAGGAAACACGGCAAACAGTCCTCTCCACTCCTCGGAGGTCTCCGAGTTCTCGGAGTACTCCGACAGCTCGGAGAGTGCGTCCCCGCTGCCGCAAATGCGCAGACCGCGCATGTTTGTGCTGTCAGTGTAGGGACACGGCGTGCCGAAAGCACTGAAAAAGTTTTTGGTGGTGCCGCTGTTTGCAATTGGCATGGCAAACAGCGGCACTCTTAGTCGTTCTCGGCTTATCCGCGGCACGGCAGGGACACGGCGTGCCGTGTCC